>JAKBXW010000003.1 GCA_021840555.1 Nitrospirota bacterium | reverse complement strand
ATCTGGGGGGTATGTGGTCCAGACGGCCGGGAGCGGGGAGGAGGGTCTGAGTCTCCTCCGGACCTCTCCCCCCGACATCCTGATATTGGACATGGTGATGCCCGGTCTTTCGGGCCTCGACCTCCTGAAGGAGGTCCGGGCCGCCGACCTCGAGATCCCCGTCATCCTTCTCACGGCCAGGGGGACTGTCAAGGACGCGGTGGAGGCCATGCGTCTCGGGGCCTTCGACTTCGTGACGAAGAACATCGACATGGACGAACTCTTCCTCGCCCTTTCCAACGCCTCCCGCTTCCTCTCCCTCGCCCGGGAGGCCCGCTACTGGACCGGCCGGGAGTCGGGGCGTTTCGCCCTCGAGCGGATGATCGCGCAGAGCCCGGCGGGGGCGGAACTTCGCCGGCAGGTGGTCGACCTTGTCGAAAACGACCGGGTGACGGTCCTTCTGCAGGGCGAGACGGGGACCGGGAAGGAATATGTGGCCAAGGTTCTCCACTACAACGGACCCTCGGGAGACCGGCCCTTCATCGAGGTCGACTGTCCGGCCATCCCCTCGGAACTCTTCGAGAGCGAGCTTTTCGGTTACGAGAAGGGGTCCTTCACGGGAGCCGCCGGCCGCCGGATCGGCCTGGTCGAGCTGGCGGAAGGGGGAACCGTTCTGTTGGACGAGATCGGGGATCTTCCCCTGCCTCTCCAGGCCAAACTTCTCCGGGTGATCGAGGAGCGGACCATCCGCCGGGTGGGAGGCGGCGCCCCCTTTCCCGTGAACGTGCGGTTCATGGCGGCCACCCACCGGGACTTGCGGGTGGCGGTCCGGGAAGGCCGCTTCCGGGAGGATCTCTATTACCGGCTCAATGTCGTGACCCTTTCGATTCCGCCTCTCCGGGAGCGGCGCGAGGACATCGTCCCCATCGCGGAACGCTTCCTCCACCAGTCCTCCCAGACCTTCCGGAAAAAGATCCAGAGGATTTCCCCCGCCGCCCAGAAGCTCTTGCGCGACTATTCCTTTCCGGGAAATATCCGGGAGCTCTCCAACATCATCGAGCGGGCGGTCCTGTTCTGCTCGGGACCGCAGCTCGAGGTCGCCCACTTTTCCTCGGAGCTGATCCGCGGGGGAGTGGCCCTTCTGGCGTCCGCCCCTTCGGAGGGGTCCCCGGATCCCTCCAGCCTTTCCCTTTCCTTCCGGATGGGGGAGGACACGCTGGAGGGGTTCGAACAGAGGCTGATCCGCGAGGTTCTGTCCCGGGCCGGAGGAAACAAGACGCGCGCGGCGGATTTCCTGGGGATCAGCCGGTGGGCGCTCGACCGCAGGCTCAAGGGAGGCCTGGAGGAAGGGGAGTCGAACGACCCGCCCGGACGGGAAAAAAAGACGGGATCCGGGGGGCTCTGATGGAGAACGACGGAGTGAGGCCCTCCCCCTGTCCCCTCTGTGTCCGATTCTCCGACCCGGAGAGCCCCCTGGTGATTCTCCGGAGCCCCCTGTCCGTCCTCTCCCACATGCCGGGGATCGATCTGCCGGGCTATCTCCTTCTTGCGCCCGCGCGCCACGTGGAGGACGCGGGGGGACTCGACCGGGAGGAGCAGGGGGAGATGGCGCTCCTCCAGAGCCGGGCCGTCCGGGAAATCCTGACGCTCCCGGAGGTCCGGAAGGTCTATGTTCTGAGCTTCGGGGAAGCGGTTCCCCATCTCCACTACCATCTGTTTCCCCGGACCGAGGCCATGGGCCGGGATCCGGAGCTTTTGGCCCACGGGGCTCCCGACGGACCGAAAATCTTCGAGCGTTACCGGGAGCGTCTCGCCGTCCCCGGTCTCCCGGACCGGGTCCACGCCCTCGTCCTCCGGCTCAGGACCGTTTTCGGAGAGAAACCCCTCCTCCCCTGACACCGGGTCGGGGAGACGGCAGCGCAGAGGAGTCGGAGGAGCGGGGAGAAAGCGTTCCGGATCATGAGGCGGAGAGAGCGCAAAAAAAGGAGGGGATCGCTCCCCTCCTCCGAAGATTCGAGACGGTGAAACGCGTTTCAGTAGGCCTTGCTGAAGCCGGCTTCGTCGCCGTAGTTCCAGAGCTTCTGGGCCGCCGACCACTTCCACTTCTTCGAAAGCTGGGTCAGGAAGCTGTCCACGTCGGCATCGGTCACCGCCTTGGTGGCCATGAAGCGGCAGCGGTACCAGTTGACCAGCATGAGATCCTCGCTCACGTATCCCGGCCAGACCTTGGTGCCCCGGTTCGAGACGAACTCGATCTTGAAGGCCCCGTAGTCGTCGAAGGCGGGAATGCCGTTCTCGGTGATGATGTAGACATCCACCCCCACGAGGGTGATGGGTTTGGCGGGCCGCTTCGCCCGGCCGGTCGTCGCTTTCGTCAGCATTGATCAGCTCCTTGTGATTGGGTGTCGGACTTAGTTCATGGCCTTGATGATGGCGTCGGCGTATTCGTCGGTCGAGGCGGTGCCTCCGGCGTCGTAGGTCAGGGTCTTCCCTTCCGCCAGAACCTTGTTCATCCCATTCTCGATCTTGTCAGCCGCGGCATTCTCCCCAATCCAGCGAAGCATCATCACGCCGGACAGAAGCACGGCCGATGGGTTGACCTTCTTCATGCCGGCGTATTTCGGAGCCGATCCGTGGACCGCCTCGAAGATGGCGCAGTTGTCGCCGATGTTGGCTCCCGGTGCGAATCCGAGACCGCCCACCAGTCCGGCGCAGAGGTCGGAGAGGATGTCCCCGTAGAGATTCGGGAGGACCAGGCAGTCGAACTGTCCGGGATTTCTCACGAGCTGCATGGAGCAGTTGTCGACGATGATGTCCCCGTATTCGATCTCGGGGTACTTCTTGGCCGCCTCACGGAAGGCCTCGAGGAAGAGACCGTCGGTCATCTTCATGATGTTGGCCTTGTGGACGCACTGGATCTTCTTGCGGCCGTTGGCCTTGGCCCACTTGAAGGCGAAGTCGGCGATCCGGTAGGAACCGGGCCAGGTGATCACCTTGAGGCACTGGGCGACTTCGTCCGAGACCATGTGCTCGATGGCGGCGTAGGAGTCCTCGGTGTTTTCCCGGAAGGTGAGGATGTCGATCTTGTCCCAGGGGCGCTTGAGCACGGGGATCAGCTTGGCCGGGCGGACGTTCGCGTAGAGGTCGAACATTTTGCGGAGCGTCACGTTGGCGCTCTTGTGGCCGGTGCCGATCGGTGTGGTCGTGGGTCCCTTGATGGCGAGCTTGTTCTTCGCGATCGATTTGATCGTCTTTTCGGGGAGAAGAGTCCCGTACTTGTCGAGGCAGTCGAGGCCGATCTCCTCGTACTCCCAGACGATCTCCACGCCGGTGTGGTCGATGATCCTCCGGACCGCTTCGCAGATCTCCGGTCCCGTTCCCTCTCCGGGAAGCATCGTGATGACATGTTTGCCCATCGTTTGAAACCTCCATTCGTCGTTTCGTTCCGGGTATGGCCCCAATCCTTTCCTCATTGAAAGGAGGGCGTCGGATTCTCCAAGCAATTTGAATGCCTGATTTTATAGATTTGTAACTCATTGTTTTCATGGACTAAAGTTAAATTGATGCAGGACCTTTTTCCCGTTGTGTGCGAAAACTGACAACAGTATCCGCACGGCCTTCATGAAAACGTGCGGAATGTGACAGGGCTCGCAAAAATCGCGCTTCGACTTCCTATCCTCGGGAGGCTTCCGAAGTCGCAAACGGGGTGTGATATAATGAAAGAAAATCCTCCTGGATCCCAACTCCGGGACCCCATCGAAAGGATCTCTCCATTTCCGGACCGACCGGCAACCTCTCGGGGCTCAAGGCGAGCCAGCTCAAATCCGTCACACGTCTGGAAGGCCGCAGGATTCCCCCCGGCCTCTGGATAACCCCTGAAATCGCCCGCCAGATGGCGCTTTTGAGCCATGAAACCGGACGGCAGATCGCCCTTCTCGTCTCCAGGGAAGGAACGGTGGCCCAGGTCGTGGTGGGCACCGCCCGGGAAATCTTCCTCTCGGAGCTTCCGCCCTCCCGGTCCGGGGGACGTTCGCTCCGGGGAATCCGGATGGTTCACACCCACCTCCAGGGCGAAGCCCTTTCCCAGGACGACCTGAACGATCTGGCACTTCTCCGGCTGGACGCCATGGTGGCCCTCCAGATGAATCGGGACACCGGGCTCCCCGACCGGGTGAGCGTCGCCACGATCAACCCCGATCCCCAGGGGGATCCTCCATGGATCGTCGATCCTCCGCGGCCTCTCGGTCCGGAAAGCCTCTCGTCCGGAGGGCGCGTCGAGGCGCTCGAGGAGGAGCTCTCCCGAAGCCTGTCCGCGGCAACGAAAAAGACACACGGACAGGAGAGGGCCCTCCTTGTCTCCGTCTCCCCCGACGCCCTTTCCGACCAGGAGGATGCCCTGGCCGAGCTCTCCGAACTCGCGCGCTCCGCCGACGTCGAGGTCCTGGGTGTGGTCCGCCAGCGGATCGCCCGCTACCATCCCACGACCCTCATGAGCGCGGACAGGCTCAAGTCTCTCCTGATCCACGCCCTGCAGGTCCACGCAACCCTGATCATCTTCGAACAGGAGCTCTCCCCCAACCAGGTCCGGAAAATCGCCGAGATGACCGAACTCAAGGTGATTGACCGGACCCAGCTCATCCTCGACATCTTCGCCCGGCGGGCCCACAGCCGGGACGGGAAGCTCCAGGTGGAGCTGGCCCAGCTCAAGTACCTCCTCCCCCGCCTCTTCGAGCGCTCCACCGCCCTTTCCCGCCTGACAGGGGGGATCGGAGGCCGGGGACCGGGCGAGACCCGCCTCGAGGAGGACCGGCGCAGGGTCCGCGACCGGATCGCCTCCCTCTCCGCCCGTCTCCGCCACCTCGAGGTCGAGCGCTCGGGCCGAAAAAGCCGGCGCCGGGAGGCGGCCCTCCCCGTGGTCTCCCTCGTGGGCTACACCAACGTCGGAAAGTCCACCCTTTTGAACCGACTCACCCACAGCCAGGTTCTGGTGGAGGACAAGATGTTCGCGACCCTCGACCCCACCACCCGGCGACTCCGGTTTCCCCGGGAGCGGGAGATCATCCTGACCGACACGGTGGGGTTCATCCGGGACCTTCCCGCCGATCTCAGGCGCGCCTTCATGGCCACCTTCGACGAACTCCGTGACGCCGACCTCATCGTCCATGTGACCGACGCCTCCCATCCCCAGTGCGAACTCATGATCGAGAGGGTGGAGACGATCCTCCGGGAGATGGATCTCCACCGGATCCCGAGGCTTCTCCTTTTCAACAAGTGCGACCGCATCGGAGAGGAGACCCGAAGGCTCCTGGCCCTGCGCTATCCGGGGGCGGTCTTCGTCTCGGCCCTCGATCCGGAGAGCCTCCGTCCCCTCGAACGGATCCTCGAGACGCGCCTCTTCGAAAAGCCCCTCGAATCCCTGGTGGCCGGAGGCTTCGACTGATGGTCGTCCTTCCCGTTCCCGGAGCGCTCTGCCGGGAATGCCGGCTCTGCTGCCACTTCACCGAACCCGGAGTCCTGACGCCGTGGGCCGCCCGTCCGGAAGAGGGGGAGTCCCTTCCCGCCCCCTTCCGCCCCCCCTCCCCCATCGGTCTCCGGCCGGGTCTCGGCCGGATGGACCTTCCGGTCCTGGTCTGCGACGCCCTTCGTCCGGAGAGAGACCGGTGCGGGGTCTGGGGAGAGCATCCCGCCGACTGCCGCCTCTATCCCCTGGTCCTCGTCCACCGGGACGGGGGTTTTCTCCTGGCGCTCGATCCCGACTGTCCCTTCGCCCTTCGGGAGACCCCCGCCTTCTTCCGGGACTTTGCCGAACGGTTCCGTGAGGAGGAATGGGCCCGGATCACTCCGGAAGAGGCCGACCGGATCCGCACGCTCGCCCGGGGAGAGGACCGCCCCCACTACCGGGCCATTCTCCCTCTTCCGGAGCCGGAACGCTCCCGCCTTGCATGACGGAGGCGCGCCCCGCGATTTCGTCCTCCGGCCTCCGGGCCGTCCTTTCGGCCTATGGCCCGGCTCCCTTCTCCTGGCTCCATCCGGCGGCCCACCTTCTTTTTGCCGAACGCCTTACGCTCCGCTCCTGGACGACGGAGGCCTTCGGGGCACTTCTTTTGGGCGAGACGTCCGACGGAGCCCTCTTTCTTCCCCTGCCCCCGCCCTTCTTTTTTGGCTCCGACCTCACGGCCCGGTCCCGGGGACTCCTTCTCGAGAACCTGTTTTCCAGACTTTCTGAAGAATCTGGAGGCCGTGTGCCTCCCTTTCTCGAAAACTGTCCCCTGGGGGCCCTTCCCTCCGGTTCCTTCCGGATCGAGCCTTCCGAACGCGAATATCTCGTGGTCGCTTCCTCTCTCGGCGACCTTTCCGGCCGGGGAGGCCGCTCCCTTCGCTGGGAGGAAAACCGATTCAGGCGGGATCATCCGGGGGCCCGGACCCGACCCGTCACCTCCGGAGATCTCCCCGGCCTCCGGGAGCTTTCTGAGGCCTTCGTCCGCAGAAGACAGGAAGTGGCCCGCTCCGAAGTCGAAGGCCTGCTGGCTGCGGATCTTGGAAGGAGCTTCGAGCGGGCGATCGCCCTTGGGAAGGAGGGGTTTCTCGAGGGGTGGGTTCTCGAAGAGCCGGGACGGATCCTTGGCCTCCAGTGGTACGGCCGATCCCCGGACGGAAAGATACTCGTCTGCTTTCTCGAGGCCCGGGGGGAAGGGGTCTCCAATCCGGGAAGCCTCATGACGCGGGAAGTGGTCCGGACGGCGGGGGCGGGTGTCCGGTACGTGAACCTCATGGGCGCGAGCGGAGTCGCGGGGGTGGAGCGGGCCAAGCGCCAGCGTCCCCACGACCTGGTCCTGCCCCTTTTCCGTATCCGTCCCCCTTAAAGCGCCCGGGACAGGCCGGTTCAGCGCTCCGGGTCGAAAATCCGGGCGAAGATGCGGGAGGCCTCCGGCAGATCGGGGAGTCCCTTGCCGAAGACCCGGACGATTTCCTGGCGGACGGGGATTCCCTCGAGCATTTCTTCGAGAAGTCCGGTCCCCACATGGCCGGACAGGGGGTCGTAGACCGCAATGGGGGCGGGTCCCGTCGAGCGGGGATTCTCGGGCCGGGCGTCCCGGCTCGCCACGTCGACGGCGAGCGATGCCTCCCCCAGCCGGAGTCCGTTCCTTTCCGCCTCCTTCCGGAGGGTGTCGGGGTCGGGTATGCGTCCCCGACACCCTCCGGAGCCTGTCCGGACCCGTTCGTAGACCAGTTCCCAGGCCTTTTCCCGGGAAAGGAAACGCCGCCATCCCTCTCCCAGGCGCCGGAGAAGGGGGCTTTGCGCGGTGGCCCACCCCTTCACGTGCTCGAGGAGGAAGTGGTCGGTGAGGAGCCGGTAGCGATCGAGATCGGAGGCGGGGTCGGTGGGCAGAAGCTCCCGGAGCGTTTCTCCCAGGAGTTCCCGGAGGGCCAGGTCGAAGGCCCGGGTGGTCCGGTGGAAGTAGATCTGCGCGTACATGTATCGGCGGATCTGGATGAACTGTTCGAAGACTCCAAGCCCCGCCCGGTGGAGGACCAGACGGCCCTTCTGGTAATGGGTGTAGTAGAGGAGGCGTTCGAGGTCAACGTGGCCGGCGGAGACGCCGCACATGTAGCTGTCACGCAGGACATAGTCGAGATTGTCGACCGTGAAGATTCCCGAGTAGAGGGGTTTCAGGGATTCGAGGATCGGGAGATCCGCCGGGACCGGATTCGGACCCTTCCCCTTTCCGACGAGGTAGGCGATCCAGTCCGCCGAGAGGCGCTCCCCCGGGGCGAAGGGCCCGGAAAGACCCCGGTCGATGCGCTCGATCACCGGCCGGAGGGGGCCACGGATCAGAATCTGGCTCATCTGTTCGTGGGTGCGTCCGAATCGGGGGAGGGAGACGTTTTCGTCGAAAAAGTGGCAGAAGGGGCCGTGTCCGGTATCGTGAAGGAGGGCGGCGACCCGGAGAAGGGTTTCGAAGAAGGGGAGCGAGAAGCGGTCGGAAAGGGCCGGATAAAGCTGCCGGGCGAATCGGCCGGCCACGTGCATCGCCCCCAGGGAATGGGCGAACCGCGTGTGCTCGGCGGAGGGAAAGACGAATCGGGCGCTCTGGAGCTGATAGATCGACCGGAGGCGCTGGACCCAGGGATGATCGATCAGGTCCCGTTCGGTGTACCCCGAGGGATGGGCCGGGGTGTCCACGAAGGAGAGATAGCCGTGGACGGGATCTGAGACCAGGGAGATCCCGTCGTAAGGCAGGGATTCGGGGGAGTCGGGCATCGGAGAGATCTGTCCTTCGGATTTCGGATCCGGCAAAGCACGGTCATAAGCCGAGTTCTGTCGAGGGTGGCCATTACTCTGGGACCAGGGTTGCCCCTGGACTCTAGCGACCTTACCCGGAGGCGTGGGCCGGGCCGGCCTTCCGCATTGCTGCGAGCCTCCCTATTTGGTCTTGCACCGGGCGGGGTTTACCATGCCGTCTCCGTCGCCGGAGACGCGGTGAGCTCTTACCTCGCCTTTTCACCCTTACCGGACAAAGGTCCGGCGGTTTGTTTTCTGTGGCACTTTCCTTCCTGTCGCCAGGACTGGGTGTTACCCAGCGCCCTGCCCTGTGGTGCTCGGACTTTCCTCCCGGATTCCCGAAGGATTCCGGGCGGCCACCTGCCCGTCTTTGGTCCGGATCCGAATTCCGGAGGACGCCGTGCCGGTCCGGCCTAGTTTCCGGCCGGGAGTTCCTCCATGAAGAGCCATCGCTGGCAATGGAGGCAGGGAACGATTTTCTGCCGTTTTTTTACCTCGGTCAGGGTCCGGGGGGGGAGCGTCATGCGGCAGACCTCGCAGGTCCCGTTCGTGATGCGGGAGATGACCAGACCGTTTCTGTGGGACTGGCGAAGGCGGGTGTACTGCTGGAAAAGGGGGGCGGGGAATTGTTCCGTGAGGGCGGCCTTTTCCACTTCCAGACCGCGAATGCGTTCCGCCCTGTCGCTGTTTTCCTCAGCGGAAGCGGTCCGGAAGGCCTCCATCTCCTCACGCCGGCCTACGAATTCGGCTTCGCGCTCCTTCAGGGCCTTCTCGAGATTCTCCTGGGTCTCCATGATCCGGAGGATCTCCTCCTGAAGCCGTTCGACCTCGTCCCTTCTGAACTCCATCTCGGCCAGATAGGCCTGGATCTCGCGGGAATGCTTGAGTTCCTTGTTCTTCTTCTTGTTCTCGGAGATGATATGCTCGTTGGTCCGGAGTTCCTCCTCCCGGTCCCGGCGATCCCGCCCCAGGCGGAGGATCTCGTTCTTCTCGGACTCCATGGTCTGGGCGAGGTTTTCGAGAGCTTCTTCCTTTTCGCGGAGGGCTTCCCGGCTTGCCTCTATTTCCTGGTTGATGTGGGCCATTTCGCTGTCGATCGTCTGCAACCGATAAACCAGGGCCAGCGTATCCTGGACCGAAGGTCCCACGTCCAAGTGACCTATCCTTTCCATCTCGTTTTGTTATTATGGTGGGCCCACCAGGATTCGAACCTGGAACCAACCGGTTATGAGCCGGCAGCTCTGCCGTTGAGCTATAGGCCCCTGTTGTGAGTCGTTCCCCCTCCTACCAGTCCAGGAAACTCTTCAGGTGGTTGCTGCGGCTTGGATGGCGAAGCTTCCGGAGCGCCTTCGCCTCGATCTGCCGGATTCGCTCCCGCGTCACGTCGAAGTCCTGTCCCACCTCTTCCAGAGTGTGGTCGGTGGACTCTCCGATGCCGAAGCGGAGACGGATCACCTTTTCCTCGCGGTCCGTCAGGGAGGAGAGGGCCTGTCCGATCTTTTTCACCAGATCGTACCGGACCGCCGAGTCGATGGGGGAGATCGTTTTTTTGTCCTCGATGAAATCCCCCAGATGGCTATCTTCTTCCTCTCCGATCGGAGTTTCAAGAGAAATCGGTTCGCGGGCGATTTTCAGGACCCGGCGAACCTTGTCCACCGGCATCTGCATCTCTTTCGCCAGCTCCTCGGGGAGAGGCTCCCGTCCCAGTTCCTGGACGAGATGGCGGCTTGTCCGGATCAGCTTGTTGATGGTTTCGATCATGTGCACGGGGATCCGGATGGTCCGGGCCTGGTCGGCGATGGCGCGGGTGATGGCCTGGCGGATCCACCAGGTGGCGTAGGTCGAAAACTTGAATCCCCTCTTGTATTCGAACTTGTCCACCGCCTTCATGAGGCCGATGTTGCCTTCCTGGATGAGGTCCAGGAACTGAAGGCCCCGGTTGGTGTACCGCTTGGCGATGGAGACGACGAGCCGGAGGTTGGCCTTGATGAGTTCGGCCTTGGCCTCCCGGACCTTTTCCTCTCCGCGAAAAATCTGCTGGAGGCTTTCCTTGGCCTCGGAGGGAGAGAGGAGGGTCTCGACCTCGAGATGGGCGATCCGCTCATGGGCCTGGGCATACTGTTCGTAGAGCTCCTTTTTCTCGGGCTCGAAGGTCGGCTCCTCGGATCCGTCTCCCAGCCGGCGCTGGATTTCGTCCCGGGTGTGACCGATTTTACGGCGGGCATGCTCGAGCTGGCGCTCGGCCTCCTCGAACTGGCCGACCACGTCCCGGAGCTTCTCCACGAGGATGTCGATCTGCTTCTGCTGGAGATGCATCTCCAGGATCACCTCGACCACCTCGTGGCGGATCTTCCGGAGGCGGTCCCGGAGGGCCCGCTTCTTGGCCTGGTCCTTGAGGACCGACTTCATCTCCTGGGAAATCTCGTTCATCTTGAGGAACTGCTCCTCGATCCGGGAGGCCTGGGCGATGAAGGTCTCCGTGGCCTCGCGAAGAGCCGGAGACTTTCCTTCCTCCGTCTCCTCCTCCTCGTCCACGTCGATCACGTCCCGGATTCCGGTCACGCCGGTCTGGATCCGGTCGCGCAGCCCCAGGATGCTCTGGATGGAAAGAGGGATGCCGAAAAGGAAGGAGAAGACCTCGGTTTTCCCTTCCTCGATCCTCTGGGCGATCCGGATCTCGCCGTCGCGGGTGAGCAGGGGGACGGAGCCCATCTCCTTCAGGTAGAGTCTCACGGGATCGTCGGTCCGGACGGCCGCGGAGAGGGCCGCCTCCTGGGCCTCTTCCGCGTCTTCCTCGGATTCGAGTGCGAGGGTCTCGAGCTCCTCGTAGATTTCCTCTTCCTCGCCTTCGATCTCTCCGAATTCGCCTTGCTCCGACTCGTCTCCCACGATGTCGATGTTCATGTCGCCGAAGTAGGTGAGGATCGAGTCCATCTCCTCGGAGTCCACCGCCTCGGTTGGCAGCGCATGGTTGAGTTCGTCGTAAGTCAGATATCCGCGTTCCTTGCCCAGGTTGATCAGGTCCTTCATTTCGCTGATGCGTTCGTTCTTTGCCATTCAGTCTCCCTTATTACGCGTTTTGCATGTCCGCGCTCTTGTCTTTTGGCCAAAGCGGCGCGCGGCGGGCATTTTTTCGGGACAGGCGGCGAACTGCCGCGGTGATGTCGTCGAGGCGCACCTGCCTGGATCCCGGGTCCGAAGGCAGGTCATACCATTGGCTCCAGAGAAAAGAATCCTTCCTCAGAAGATCGTGGAGACCGTCGGAGGGCGATTTTTCCAGAGCCCAGAGGCCATCGAGAAGCTCCGCGAGTGAGGGATCGCCGATGAAGGAAAAGTCCTCGCGTCTCCAGAGGTCCTTCGGATGGGGGGCTCCCCCGTCCACCCAGAGCCGGGCGAGCTCGACGATTATGTTTCGCCAGGCCAGACCCCGGTTGTTCAGTCCCCCCGGAGCGACCTCGTCCGGCTTGCCCTTTCCCCGGCCGGGTTCGGAATCTCCCGTGAGAAGCTGCATCGCCAGGAGGTCCTTCATGGTTTCGAGGAGAATGGCCCCGCGTTCAAGGAGCTGTTCCTGGACCTCGAGGTCCGGGAAGGCCCGCACCATGGAGAGAAAGTCGGCGACCAGGGCGGCCTTCCCCTCGCCTCCCGGGGCTTTCCGGATGCGGTCGAGGGAGGCGGCGAGCCAGTCGAGGACGAAGTCCCCCATGGGAAGGGCGCCATCGAGGACCCTCCGGATGCCGGAGCCTCCCTCCCGGGCGACCCACTGGTCCGGATCCATGCCATCGGGCAGCCAGACGGCCCGAAACTGGAGGTCGGGATCCCAGAGGAAGCGCCCGATGATCCGCACCGCGGCATCCCGCCCCGCCCGGTCTCCGTCGAAGAGAAGGACGACCTCCCGGACGTGCTTCTTGAGGGTCGAGACATGGGCCGGACCGAGGGCGGTTCCGAGAGGAGCCACGACCCCGCCGATTCCCTCCTGGGAGAGGCGCATCACGTCGAAGTATCCTTCGACGACCAGGGCCCGTCCCTCCCGTCCGAGGCTCTCCGCGGCCTGGTCGAGGCCGAAGAGGATTTCCCGTTTCCGGAAGAAGGCCGATTCGGACGAGTTCATGTACTTCGGAAAACGCGAACCGTCCTCGATCAGGCGGCCTCCGAAGCCCGTCGGCGCTGCTCCGGTGCGCTCCCGGATCGGGATCATGACCCGGTTCCGAAAGAGATCCCCCATGCCGGAGGCGCCCTTCCGGACCATTCCGGCCTGTTCGAAAACGGAGGACAGCTCCTCCGGCGCCATGGGAAGCGCCTTTCCGCCTCCGGAGCAAGCGGCGGAAAGAACCGAGCCGGTTCCGGCCCACCCGAGTCCGAAGCGGTCAATGGTCTCTTCGGTCAGACCCCGGTCCTCCGAAAGGTAGCGACGCGCCTCCTGGCCGCCGGGAGAAACCAGTTCCCGTCGGTAGATTCGCTCGGCCAGAAGCATCGCCTGCCGGAAACGTTCGCGGCGGTCCCTCTCCTCCGCGGTCCCCCTTTCGGGAACAGGAATGCCGGCCTCGGCCGAGAGAAGCCGTACCGCCTCGCCGAATGACTTGTGCTCAAGTTTTTCGACCAGGCGAAAGACATCTCCTCCGGCGTGGCACCCGAAGCAGTAATAGAGCTGTTTGTCTGGATCGATTTGAAATGAGGGAGATTTTTCGTCGTGGAACGGGCACAGGCCCACCCATTTTTGTCCGCGTTTCCTGAGGTTGACGTAGCGCGAAGCAATCTCTGCCAGATCGGTTGCTCGCCGGACCGATTCAACCCACTCATCCGCCATTGTGCGATCCGATCGATTGGGGCCGGCGTACGAGAGATCCCGTTCTGTCCGGCCCACCGGGGGAGATCATTTTCAGGATCCCAGCGCCGCCTTGACCTTCTGGCTGACGACCCGGTTGTCAGCCCGGCCCTTCGTCCGGGGAGTGAGCCATTGCATGACCGCCCCCATTCCCCTGGGACCGGAGGCACCGGTCTCTCTCACGGCCTCTGAAACGAGCCGGTCGATGTCGGAGTCGGAGAGCGGTTCGGGAAGATAGGAGGAGAGAATGGTCTTTTCGGCCCGTTCCTTCTCCGCGAGATCCGGCCGGCCGCCCTTTTCGAATCCCTCGATGGATTCCTCCATCTTCCGGATCATGGAGGCGATGGTCTCGACAATTTCCTCGTCGGTCAGGACGGATCCCTTTCCCTTCTCGATCTCCCGGTTCTTGACCTGCGCCATAAGGAGGCGGAGAACGGAAAGGCGGGCGGAGTCCCGGGCGCGCATACTCTCTTTCTGGTGTTCGAGAATCTGTTCGCGAAGTCCCACGGCGTATGGCCTTTCCCTGCGTGAATCCTGACGGCCGCCGCTTAGCGAACGGCCAGACGGGCCCTCTTCAGGGCTTTCTTCCGTGCGGCCAGAGCCTTCTTCTTTCGGCGGACGGAGGGCTTTTCGTAATGCTCCCTTTTCTTGACGTCCGAGAGGATGCCCGCTTTTTCGCACTGCTTCTTGAAGCGCTTGAGGGCGCTCTCAAAGGATTCGTTTTCCTTGACCCGTACACCTGTCATAAATCAAGCTCCTCTGTTTGTTTTGATAAACCAAGACTGTTCATTGTATCCTGAATCGGCCATTTTGTCAAAGAATTCTACCCGGGCGGCCAGCCCATGGGACGGCCCGCCAAAAGATGCAGATGGAGGTGTCCGACCGTCTGGCCGCCGTCGGAGCCCGTGTTGATCACCAGACGGTGGCCTGTCCGGTCGATATTCTTCTCTTTCGCGAAGGCCAGCGCAAGGGCGAAGAGGTCGGCGAGCTCCGCATCCGCGTCGGATTCCGCCATGAACTCCCCGATGTCGGCGGCGTGACGGGCAGGAATGACGAGCGCGTGGAGGGGGGCCTGGGGCGCGATGTCGGCGATGATCAGGGATCGTTCGGAGCGGCCGAGGACGGTCGCGGGGATTTCGCCGCGGAGAATGCGGCAGAAGAGACATCCGGGATGGGCCTTGCTCATGGGGACTCCTTCGTGTTCTGGTTTTTTTTCGCGCGGTCCCGCTTCTCGGCGAGCCCCCCCTTTCCGGTCCGGTTTTCCAGCTCTTCCATGACGGCGTCCCAGCCGGTTCCGGTTCGCTCCATGGTGACCAGGAGGTGGAAGAGGAGGTCGGCCATTTCGGAGCGGATGGCCGGGGGGTTTTCCTCGTAGACGGCCGCGAGAATTTCCCCCGATTCCTCGACCAGCTTCTTGAGAAGGGCGCTTCTGGGGCCGGAGAGAAGGCGGGCGACATAGGAGGTATCCGGACTTTCCGTGCGCCGCGCCCGGATGACGGCCGCGAGTCGGTCGAGGGTTTCGAAGGAGGGACCCGGTCCCTCCCGGCGAAAGAGGACCCGCCCGTCGAAGCAGCTCTCGGTACCGGTGTGGCAGGTCGGTCCCTCCGGACGGGCCAGGACCAGGAGCGCATCGGCGTCGCAGTCCCAGCGGAGCTCCCGGAGCTCGAGAAAGTGTCCGGAACTTTCTCCCTTCGTCCAGAGCCGACCCTTCGATCGGCTGAAAAATGTGACGCGTCCCGTGCGGAGCGTCTGACCGAGAGCCTCGCGATTCATGTAACCGAGCATGAGGACCTTGCCGGTGGAGGCGTTCTGGACGACGGCCGGGACGAGTGTCCGGTCGTCGGGAAACAGATCCGGTATCGGAGTATCGGCGCTCATGGGTGGTCCTCCGGGAGGTCGGGGAGGGGGGGCCTCACCGGCGCTCCCGCGTTGTAAAGGGTCCGGCGGAGATCCCGGAGATCGACGGTCCCGAAATGGAAGAGGCTCGCCGCAAGGGCCGCATCGGCCCCGGCTTCGAAGGCCTTCCGGAAATCGTCCATCGTTCCCGCCCCTCCGGAAGCGATCAGGGGGACCTCCGCCGCCCGGCTTACCGCCTCGATGAGGGCCAGGTCGTAGCCCTCTCCCGTCCCGTCCCGGTCCATGGATGTGAGCAGGATCTCTCCGGCACCGGCCCGGACCCCCTCCACGATCCATTCGATGGCATCCCGGCTGGTGGGGCGGGTGCCGCCGTGGGAGTAGACGCGCCAGGATCCTCCCTCGCGCTTCACGTCGACCGCCAGGACGATGCACTGGGAGCCGAAGCGGAGGGCCCCCTCCGTCAGGAGGGACGGGTTGGCCAGAGCCGCCGAATTGAGTGAGACCTTGTCGGCCCCGCTGTTTAAGGCGCGCCGGATTTCCTCCACCGAGCGGATTCCCCCGCCGACGGTCAGGGGAAGGAAGACGCGGCTGGCGGTTCTTTCCACAATCTCGAAAAGGGTTCCCCGGTTCTCGACCGAGGCTCCAATGTCGAGAAAGCAGAGCTCGTCGGCGCCCAGCCTGTCGTAGAGTGCGGCCGTCTCGACCGGATCCCCCGCGTCCCGGAGCGCCTCGAAGCAGACGCCCTTCACCACCCGTCCCCCCTTCATGTCGAGGCAGGGGATGATCCTCTTTTTCAGCATGGGGCATCTCCGGAAACGGGAGTCTCCGCCAGGGACAGCGCCCGGGAAAGGTCGATCGCTCCGGTGTAAAGGGCCCGGCCGACGATCGCCCCCGCGACGCCCGCATCCCTGAGATCCCGGAGATCGGAGAGGCTTCCGATTCCTCCGCTCGCCACGACCGGAACGGGGAGCGTGCGGACGAGTTCCCGGTAGACGGGAAGATTGGGTCCCGAGAGCATCCCGTCCTTCATGATGTCGGTGTAGACGAATCCGGCCACGCCCATGGAGGCCAGGGAGGTCATGGTTTCCCGCGGATCTCCGTCGGTCTCCCCCAGCCATCCCGAGACCGCGATCCGGTTTTCCCTGACGTCGAGCCCCACGTAAAATCGGCCGGGATGGTGGTTGAGCATGGCCTCGAGAAAGGGAGGATCGGTCAGGGCGCCGGTTCCCAGGACGAGGCGTTCCACGCCCCGGTCGAGGAAGAGGGCGGCGGTTTCGGGGCTCCGGATTCCCCCTCCCAGCTGGACCTTGCCGGGGAAGGCGCCGACGATCCGCTCGATGGCCGGAAGATTCGACACGACGCCTGTCTTGGCTCCGTCGAGGTCCACCACATGGAGCCACCGCGCCCCCTGGCGCGCGAAGGAGGCGGCGACGGCCGCCGGATCGGTTCCGTAGACGGTGGAGCGTTCGAAATCCCCCTGGGTGAGCCGGACAACCAGCCCCTCCCGGAGGTCGATTGCGGGATAGATCTCCATCATAGGGCTCCAAAATTTTTGAGAAGGGCCAGCCCGGTGCGCTGGCTTTTTTCGGGATGGAACTGGACGGCTGCGACCCGGGAGCGTCCCACGAAGGACGGGTATGTCTCCTGGTAATGGGTTTCCCCGAGGACAATCGCGTGGTCCGGGGTCCGGACATGGAAGGAATGGACAAAATAGAAGTCCGGCTCGGAAGGAAGTCCCCTCCAGAGGGGATGATCGTTCGCTCTCCGGACTTCGTTCCATCCGATCTGCGGGACCTTTCCCCGTCCGGGGTCGAAGGAGACCACCGATCCCGGAAATATTTCGAGACCCCGGTGTGTCCCGAACTCGTGGCTCTCCCCGAAGAGGAGCTGCATGCCGAGGCAGATTCCGAGGAACGGACGGTCATCGGCGATCCAGCGGCGAAGGACGGGGATCCACCCTGCCTTCTCGAGGCGGTCGATCCCCTCCCCGAAGGCTCCGACCCCCGGAAGGACGAGGTGGGTGGGGGCGAACTCCCCGAAGGCGTCGTCCGGGTGGCGGAGGATCCGCACCTGGTGGCCGGTTGCCTCCAGGGCCTTGGAGACGGAATGGATGTTGCCCATCCCGTAGTCGATCACCGCCGTGCGGGGGGAAGCGCCCATCAGAGGGTTCCCTTGGTCGAGGGGATCCCCGGCTGGCGCGGATCCCGGGCGACGGCCACGCGAAGCGCCCGGGCGAAGGCCTTGAAGGCCGCCTCGGCCTTGTGATGGCTGTTCCGGCCCGAGAGTAGGTGGAGATGCATCGTGAAGCGGCCCTTCTGGGTCAGCGCCTGGAAGAAGTCCTCCAGGAGGTCGAGGTCGAAGTCCCGGACCCGTTCTCCCCGCTCGGCGGGAAGGTCGTAGACCAGGAAGGGGCGGCCGGAGAGGTCGATCACGACCCGGGCCAGCGCCTCGTCGAGAGGAGCGTAGAAGAAGCCGTATCGGTTGATTCCGGCCCGGTCTCCCAGGGCGGCGTCTAGAAGGCTCCCCAGAAGAAGTCCGGTATCCTCGACGGTGTGATGCCAGTCCACCTCCAGATCGCCTTCGGCGCGGAGGGAGAGGTCGAGAAGGCCGTGGCGGCAGAGCTGGTCGAGGAGATGGTCGAAGAAGGGCATCCCGGTCGAGATCTCGGCCTTTCCCGTCCCTTCCAGGAGAAGGGTTCCGTCGATCTTCGTCTCCCTGGTGTGGCGGGAGAGGGAGGCCTTGCGGAGAATCGGGTCCCGGGATTCCGGGGAATGCGTCTCGGTCATGGGGTTCCTTTCAGGATGAGGGCGAGGGTCGCGGCGAAGCGTTCGTTCTCCGTGGCTGTCCCGATCGTGACCCGCAGGCAGCCGGCCAGGAGGGGATGATGCCGGCTCACGTCCCGGATAAGGATTCCCCGGTCCGCCAGGGCGCGGGCGACCACGGAGGGATCCTTCCCGCCGATCCGGATCAGGAGGAAGTTCGCGGAAGATGGCAGGGGACAGACCCCCGGAATGGCGGAAAGGGAGCGGAGAAGGTCTTCCCTCAAATGGATGATGGAGCGGACCTGGCTTTCCAGGTCCGGAAGAAATTCCCGGCAGACGAGAATGGCCGCCCTCTGGGTCAGGAGATTCAGGTTGTAGGGGAGCCGGACCTTGTCGAGCTCCGCCACGATCTTCGGGTCGGCAGCGAGGATGCCGAGCCGGAGGGCCGCGAGGCCCATCTTGGACAGGGTGCGGAGAACCATCAGGCGGGGATGGGCCCTTTGAAGCGAAAGAGCCGTCCAGCCGGAAAAGGGAAAGTAGGCCTCGTCGACCAGCACTCCTCCGGAAAATTCCCGGCAGATCCGGTCCACAGTCTCCTCGCTCACATCGCGGCCCGTCGGGTTGTTGGGGCTGGAGAGAACGATCAGGGAAGGGTGATGTTTCCGGGCCGCAGCGAGAAGCGCCTCCACATCGAGATCAAGGTCTTCGGAGAGGGTTGCGGTCACGACCGTCCTTCCCGTCATCTCCGCGAGGATGCGATACATCGAGAAGGTGGGTTCGGCCAGAAGGAGGGGGCCGGTCGTGGCCAGGAAGAGAGTCTGGAGGATCTCGTCCGACCCGTTCCCCAAAAAGAGGTGGTCCGGAGAGAGGCCCAACAGGCTTTTTCCAAGGATCTCCTTGAGTTCGGATGCAGATCCGTCGGGATAGCGGTTCAGGGAGATCCCGGCCATTTCCTCACCCAGACGCCTGTGGAACGCCTCCGGAAGGTCGAAGGGGCTCTCCATGGCATCGAGACGGAGGGTCCCCCCGGGGACTTTTTCGACGGGATAGGCGGAGGTGGCCAGGATGTCCTGTCGGATCCAGCCTGTCGGGGCGTCGGTCGTCATGGGACGGGTCTTCGCCTGAGGGCGGCCGAACGTGCGTGTCCCTCGAGTCCCTCGGCCCGGGCCAGGATTTCGGAGACCTCGAGGATCCTGTCCCGATTCTCGAACGACTCTCCCCCGATCAGGCTGGTCCGTTTCATGAAGGTCTCGACCGAGACGGGGGAGGCGAAACGGGCCGTCCCGTTCGTCGGGAGAACGTGGCTGGGACCGAAGCAGTAATCTCCGGCGGCTTCCGGAATGCCGGATCCCAGAAAAATGGCGCCGGCGTGCCGGATCCGTGCGGCGAAGTCGCCGGGGTTTACGACCGCCAGTTCGAGATGTTCGGGCGCCAGAAGATCGACGATTGCCGGAGCGAGATCCAGGGAGGGGAGAAGAAGGATCGCCCCGAAGGAGTCGAGGGACTTTCGGGCGATCTCTCCCCGGGGGAGGGTCGCAAGCTGGGTTTCGAGCTCGGTTGCGACCTCCCGGGCGATTTTTTCAGAGTCGGTCAGGAGAACGGCCGAGGCCTGGAGATCGTGCTCGGCCTGGGCGAGGAGATCGGCCGCCACAAAGACCGGATCGGCGGAGGCGTCCGCGACAATCAGGACTTCGGTGGGACCTGCGATCATGTCGATGGCGATGGTT
The DNA here is from genome assembly GCA_021840555.1 of Nitrospirota bacterium. Taxonomy (GTDB): domain Bacteria; phylum Nitrospirota; class Leptospirillia; order Leptospirillales; family Leptospirillaceae; genus UBA4572. Next base: position 46,123 of record JAKBXW010000003.1, on the reverse strand, counting down.
CCGAAGAGCTGGCGCTTCGCTTCGGCCACATAGCGGTTCCCGGGGCCCACGATCTGGTCGACGGATGGGAGGGTTTCGGTGGCGAAGGCGAGTGCGGCGATCGCGTGGACGCCCCCGACCTGGTAGATCCGGTCCACTCCCGTCACATGGCAGGCGGCGAGGACGACGGGGGCGATCCCGTCGGGTCCCCCCGGGGTGATGACGACGATCTCCCGGACCCCAGCCACCCGTGCGACGGGGACGGTCATCAGGACGGTGGAGGGATAAAGGGCGGTTCCTCCCGGGACATAGACGGCCACCCGGTCGATGGGAGTCCAGCGGAGGCCCGCCATTTCGGGGGAAGGGGGAAGGTCCCGGAGCGCTTCCCGGATCCTCTGATGATAGGACGTGACCCGGTCCCGGGCAAAAAGGAGAGCCTCCCGGACAGGATGGTCGAGTTTCTTCCAGGCATTTTCCGCCCGTGAGCGGTTGACTTCGATGTCGCCGGCTTCTCCGGAAAAGCCGTCGAGCGTCCGGGCCCAGGAGAGGAGGGCCCTGTCTCCTCCCTCGCGGACCGAGGCGATGATTTCGGAGACTCTTTCCCGGACCTTCCCCGCCTCCTGGTCCCGTCCCCGGGAGAGGACCCGGACCAGGGCCTTTCTCCCCTCCCCGACCGTGCCGACCCGTGATATCAGATTCTTCAATGGAAGAGTTCTCCCTCCCCGGTTCGGGTCATCCCGAGATGACCGGTTGCCGGGGAATGTGCGGTTTCAGCCGTCCGACTAGACTCATGACCGCCTTGTTTCTGAGGGACCAGGAGGCGCGGTTGACGATCAGGCGGGCCGTCGAGGGGAGAATCTCCTCGACGATTTCGAGCCGGTTCTCCCGGAGTGTTCGTCCGGTGGCGACGAGGTCGACGATCTGGTCCGCGAGCCCCGTCTGGGGTGCCAGTTCGAGGGAGCCGTAGAGTTTCAGGATCGAGACGGGCACCCCCCGCGCCATAAAATGCATTTCGGCCAGCCGGGGATACTTGGTGGCAATCCGGAGGGTCCGTTTGCCGGATTCGTCCAGGGAGGATCCTTCGGGTCGGGCGACCACCAGACGGCAGTACCCGACATTGAGGTCGAGCGGCTCGATCATCTCCCGGTTCTGCTCTTCGATCTGGTCCCGGCCGACGATTCCCGCATCGGCTCCCCCGTTGTCCACATAGGCGATCACGTCGCTTGAGCGAACGAGGAGAAGACGCAGGGAACCATCGTCGGAGAGACAGGTCAGGGCCCGCGGATTTTCCCGGTATTCGGCGAACCCCCATCCCCCCTTTTCGAAAAGGATCAGCAGATCGTCGAACATTTTCCCTTTGGGCAGGGCGAGAACGAGAGGGGGGGGGTTTATGGCTGATCCTCCTGTACGCGCTTGATCCGGGCTCCGAGGGATTCCAGCTTTTTTTCGATCGCCTCGTAACCCCTGTCGATATGGTACACCCTCTTGATCTCCGTCTCCCCTTCGGCGACGAGTCCGGCAAGGACGAGTCCTGCGGAAGCCCTGAGGTCGGAGGCCATCACGGTCGCCCCTTCCAGACGGCTTTCTCCCCGGACCATGGCCTGGGATCCATGGATTTCGATCGCCGCTCCCATGCGGTTCATCTCCATCACATGGGTGAACCGGTTTTCGAAGACCGTTTCGATGACGGAGGATGAGCCGTGGGCGATGGCCATGAGGGGGAGAATCTGGGCCTGCATGTCTGTCGGGAACCCCGGATGGGGGAGCGTCCGGACTGTCGTTCCGACAGGATGCGGGATCACGCCCATCGTCATGGATGAATCCTCGATGTGAGGCTCGGCTCCCATGGCGCGAAGGACGTCGAGAATCGGGCGAAGGGGCGTGGGATCGATCCCCTCGATGGTGACCCTGTCCCCCAGAAGGGCGGCGGCCACGAGGAATGTTCCTGCCTCGATCCGGTCAAACATGGTGGCATAGTCGGCGGTGTGGAGTTCGGCGACCCCTTCGATGCGGATGGTCGAGGTTCCCGCCCCCTCGATCCTCGCGCCCCGGGCTGTCAGAAAGCGGGCCAGATCCGTGACCTCCGGTTCTTCGGCCGCATTGGAAATCGTCGTTGTCCCCCTGGCCAGGACGGCCGCCATCAGAATGTTTTCCGTGCCTGTGACCGTGGGGTAGGGGAGCGCGATCTCGGTCCCCCTGAGACCGTCGGTTTCGGCATCGATATATCCGTGGTGAATGGTGATCCGGGCGCCCATCTTTTCGAAGGCCCGAAGATGCATGTCGATGGGTCGGGCTCCGATCAGGCACCCTCCGGGGAGGGAGACTCTGGCCCGGCGTTTCCGCGCCAAAAGGGGTCCCAGGCAGAGGACGGAGGCCCGCATCGTCCGGACGAGGTCGTAGGGGGCTTCGTAGTCGGGCGTGTCCCGGTCCGAAAGGGTGAAGATCCCGTTCCAGTCCTCCGGAGTGGCGGGGGTGTGGGAGCTCCCGTCCTGGGGGTCGTGTCTTTCCGTATGAATCCCGAGTTGGCGGAGCAGGGACAGGGTGGTCCGTATGTCCCGGAGGCAGGGAACATTCGCGAGCGTGAATTCTCCTCCGAGCAGGGATGAAAACAGGATCGGAAGCGCGGCGTTCTTGGAGCCGGAGATCCTGACCGTCCCCCTCAGGGGATGGCCGCCAACTATTCTGAATGCATCCAAGCAGTAGTCCTCATTTATTCCCGGTCAGGGTGACGATCCTGTCCCGTCCCGCAATGTCCTTCAATACGGTGAACGAACCGTCAAATCCGGAAGGCAGTCCGTCAAGGGCCGCTCCGCCGGGCTGGAAGGCCCAGGCCTGGTCTGCCCCGATCTCGAAGGCAAGGAGGCCGCCCTCATTCAAAATGGCTGGGGCGAATGCCAGAATCTCCCGATAGCAGGAGAGGCCGTCCGGCCCTCCGTCGAGGGCCGGTCGTGGCTCATGGTCCCGGACCTCGGGGTCGAGTGTCCCGATCACCCCGCTCGGAATGTAGGGAGGGTTGGAGAGAATCAGGTCGAAGGAGGGGGTCTTCGACAGCATCTCTCCCCAGCTTCCCCGAAGAATCGAAAGACGTCCTTCGAGACCGAAGCCATCCCTGTTTTCGGCGAGAGTCCGGATGGCGTCGGCCTCGCGTTCGACCGCCACTCCGACGGCATCGGGCCATTCGAGCAGAAGGCTCATGATGATGGCGCCCGATCCGGCTCCCAGGTCGAGGATCCGGGGTGGTTCTTTCCGGCGCCGCTCTCTCAAATGGTCCAGCGCCAGGGCGACGAGGTGCTCCGTTTCGGGACGGGGGACAAGCACTCCCGGTCCGACGCGAAAGATCCTCCCGAAAAAAGGGACGGTCCCCACGATGTATTGAAACGGCTCCCGTTTCGCCCGCCGTTCGACCCATTCCCGAAAGGTCTCGGACAGGGTTTCCGGCAGTTGCTCCGACCACCGGGTCCAGGGCGCCGTTGGCGAACCCAGAAGGGCGCCCATGAGGGCTCGCGACTCCATGGACGGATTTTCCAGGTCGGCCAGCCGACCCTGCCCCCAGAGAAGCCATTCGGACACGCGGCCCGGGACGGAGTGGCTCGGATCCATCAGGCGAAGTTCTTGATTTCCTCGGCCCTGTCGTGCGCCCGGAGGGCGTCCACCAGAGGTTCGAGCTCCCCTTCCATGACGCGGTCGAGCTGGTAGAGCGTGAGACCGATCCGGTGGTCCGTCACGCGGTTCTGGGGAAAGTTGTAGGTCCGGATGCGTTCGGATCGGTCCCCCGAACCGACTAGGCTCTTCCGGTGGGAGGCGATTTCCTGGTTTTGCCGGGTCACTTCCTGTTCATGGATGCGCGATCGCAGGACGGCCATGGCCTTGGCCCTGTTCTTGAGCTGGGAGCGTTCGTCCTGACAGCTGACCACGATTCCGGTCGGGATGTGGGTGATGCGGACCGCCGAATAGGTCGTGTTGACGCTCTGTCCTCCGGCCCCGGAGGAGCAAAAGGTATCGATCCGCAGGTCCTTCGCGTCGATCGCGACCTCGACTTCCAGGGCTTCCGCCAGAATGGCCACGGTGACGGTCGATGTATGGATCCTGCCTCCGGCCTCCGTGACGGGAACCCTCTGGACGCGGTGGACCCCGCTTTCATATTTGAGACGGCTGTAGGCGTTCTTCCCCTGGACGTAGAGGATGAACTCCCGGGCGCCTCCGATATCGGTCTCGGTCGATTCCATGACCTCCGCCCTGTATCCCATGCGCTCGACGAAACGCAGATACATCCTGCCGAGTTCGGCGGCGAACAGCGCCGCCTCCTCTCCTCCGGCGCCGGCCCGGATCTCGATGAAGAGATTCCGGTCGTCGCGCTGGTCTTTGGGGAGGATTGAGTCGACGAGGCGCCCTTCAAGGGAGGACAACTCCTCCCGCAACCGGCGTTCCTCTCCCGAAACGAGATCGGCCATGGAGGGATCTCCCCTGATTTCCCCCAGGTCCTCCTGTTCCTTGCGGAGCTTTTTCCAGTGATCGAAGAGTTCGACGACCTGGCCGAGCTCCGCCTGGTCCTGGGCCAGTTTTCTGTACTGGTCCGGATGGGAGGCTATTTCCGGGCTCGCCATCTTTCCCGACAGTTCGTCGTAGCGATCCCGCATGGTCTGGAGCCTGGGAAGGATCTTCTCGAGAATTTCGGGAGTGACGTCCATGGAGGCCATGGTGTCAGGCCTTTTTCCCGTCCTCTTTCCGGTACTTCTTCATGAAACGCTCCACGCGGCCTTCCGTGTCGATGATCTTCTGCGTGCCGGTGAAGAAGGGATGGCACATGTTGCAGATGTCGAGATGCAAGTCCCCGACGGTGGTCCGTGTTTCGAAGGTGTTGCCGCAGGCACAGATAACCATTGCCGGAGCGTAATCCGGATGAATTCCCTTTTTCATGTCGCTCTCCTGAATTCGGGGAAGGATCCCTCCTTCACCCTTTCATCATTTTTTCGAGGAAGTCCTTATTGCTTCGGCTTCCCTTCATGTTGCTCAGAAGGTACTCCATGTCCTCCTGGGCATTGTTGGAGTTCATCGCCTTTCGGAGTATCCATATTTTATTGATGTCATCCTTGTCCAGCAAGAGTTCTTCCTTGCGGGTCCCGGATGTTGTGGCGTTGATCGCCGGAAACATCCGGCGGTCGGCGAGATTCCTGTCGAGATGGAGCTCCATGTTCCCGGTCCCCTTGAACTCCTCGAAGATGACGTCGTCCATGCGGCTTCCGGTATCGATCAGGGCTGTGGCGATGATGGTGAGGCTCCCTCCCTCTTCGATGTTCCGTGCTGAGCCGAAGAAGCGCTTCGGTCGCTGGAGTGCGTTGGAGTCGAGTCCTCCGGAAAGGACCTTCCCGGAGGGGGGGGTCACGATATTGAAGGCCCGGGCAAGGCGCGTGATGCTGTCAAGAAGGATGACCACGTCTTTCTGGGATTCGGCGAGCCGCTTGGCCTTTTCGAGGACCATTTCGGCCACCTGGATATGCCGTTGCGGGGGTTCGTCGAAGGTGGAACTGACCACCTCGCCCTTTACCTGGCGGATCATGTCGGTGACCTCCTCCGGGCGTTCGTCGATCAGGAGCACAATGAGGGAAATCTCCGGATGGTTTCGGGCGATGGCCTTGGCGATCCCCTGAAGTAGAACGGTCTTTCCCGTCCGGGGAGGGGCGACGATCAGCCCCCTCTGCCCCTTTCCGATCGGGGTGAGAAGGTCGATGACACGCATCGAAAGATCTTCGGGGCTGTTTTCTAGGCGGATTCGTTCCATGGGGTAGAGGGGCGTCAGATTGTCGAAGAGGATCTTTTCGCGGCCGACCTCGGAATCTTCGAAGTTGACCTTCTCCACCTTCAGCATCGCAAAGTAGCGCTCTCCTTCCTTCGGAGGACGGATCTGCCCCCAGATGGTGTCTCCGGTCCGTAGATTGAAACGTCTGATCTGGGAGGGGGAGACATAAATATCGTCTGGGCCGGGAAGGTAGTTGTAAAGGGGAGACCGGAGGAATCCAAAACCGTCCTGAAGGATTTCCAGCACGCCTTCGCCGTAGATCACGCCGTTCTTTTCGGACTGGGCCTGAAGAATGGCGAAGATCAGATCCTGCTTTCGCAGGTTGACCGCTCCTTCGATGTGGTAGCCTTTGGCGACCTCAGTGAGTTCGGCGATGCTTTTTTCCTTCAGGTCCGCCAGGTTCAGGCAGTTTTCTTTGTCTTCCATTTTTTTGAAAGTCCTCCGTTTTCGTTTCGCTCTTGTTCCGGACCCGAACGTGTTTTCAGTTCCTGAGTTGGCGGGAGGATGCCTCGATCGCGCCAATCCTTTTCCCGAGGGTCGCATTCGGGGCAGGAATCCCTGCCGTATTGCGTCGGGGCAACAAGGACGGTGATCTCATGGGGGATCGTTGTCCTCCGGTGGAGTCCAGAGATCGCGGGCGCTGTTGCCACGGCGGTATTGATTCTGTCAGTGTCCTTCAGCTTTTTTCAAATTCTTGTCCAGGAGGGTGGAGCCGGTTGGGTTGGCCGATGGGGTTGTCTCTTGGAGTGGGCGACCGGGACAGGAACCGTTCCGGAAACCCGCTATTCAGGAACAGAAAATCAGGCGTTTTGGAATAGATGTTCACATGGGGGAAACGAGAGGATGACCGTTTTCCCGAATCTTTCTGCCGATTAGAACCCAGAATTGTTTTTTTGTCAAGTGGCTTCATATTGAAAGCCGGGAAAGGCGTGCGCCTTTCCCGGCCGTCGTCTGGCGATCGGGTCTTACTTCGCCGCCGTGTTCAGGAACTCGGGCTTCAGGTTTCCGGCCGCTTCCTCGTGGACGGGCTGCTTGGAAACCCAGTCCGCCGATCCTTCGACGCAGGACATGTCGCCGCCGCAGCCGAGGCTCCTTTCATAGATCACGGCTTCCCATGCCTGCTTCTCGGTGATCTGGCCGGCGGTCACGAATCCGACCATGGCGGGCTGGAGAGGGGAGCCGTTGGCCACCACCCAGTACATTTCTCCGGCGGTGCGGACCTGCTCGAACTTGGCGTTGGTGAAATTGCGGGGGGCGGGATCCATTCCGGCAGCTCCGGGGCCGTTACCGTCGCCGGCGGCTCCATGGCATGTGTAGCAGGTTCCGGCGCCGTTGAAGACTTCCTTGCCCTTGGCGATCATGTCCTGGGTGACGGCAAAGGGAGGCTTCATGGCCTTGGCCGCCGCGATCTGGTCGGCTGGGACCCGGGGTTTGAGAATGTCGAGCTCGCCGGCATTGGCGGATACTGCAGAAAATCCGATGGCGGCCACGCCCAAGACTGCCAATTTCCATGTTTTCATAAGACCGACCCTCCGTAAGAATTAACCAAATAAATTGGCTTGCATCGCGGGTTAGGAAGAACGCAAAAAGACCGGTCCCGGAGAATGTTTTTAAGGATAATAACTCTCCGAAAGTAAGGATTTCCGACCTGCCTTGGAGACCGACGTTGCCTGAGTCTTCCCGTCCTGCAATGATCTGTTTGAGTAGCAAGCCCATTAAATCATTGCATTCTTGACTTGTCAAGAGAACCGGGCGAATCTTCGGGACCGGTCGGAGTCGGTGTTCAGAGGAGGTTGCTTGCGATTGCCCTTTTCCCCGGACTTTAGTAAGATCCGCCCATGTCTTTTTTGCCGGGGGAGCCCCTCATCCTCTATATGCCCAACGGACGGGCCGTTTCGATTCCATCACTTCGAACGGGCTCAAAAACCCACGTGGACGGGTATCCCGTTACCCACTCCTATCTGATGGAGGAAGGCAGGGAAGGGGTTCCGCTCGTTCTGGAAAAGGGAGGGTGGGTTCTTCCGTTTCGCCCCACTCACGCCGAATCTTTGTCGAATTTAAAGAGGCGGACGCAGATCATCTATCCCAAGGATCAGGGGCTTATCCTCCTCTGGGCCGATGTCCGCCCCGGTCACAGGGTTCTCGAGTCAGGGATCGGAAGCGGCGCACTGACCGTCTCCCTTCTTCGGATGGTGCGTCCCGGCGGGCGTGTCCTGTCGGTGGAGCGGAGAGCGGAGCATGCCGAGGAGGCGGTCCGCAACATCGACATTCTCGACCCTGCAGGTTCTTCGGACCACGAACTCCGGATCGGGGACATGTATGATCCGGAGCTTTTCTCCGGCGACGAGATTCTTTTCGACCGGGTGATCCTGGATCTGCCCGAGCCGTGGAAGGCCATCGACAACGTCCGAAAAGTCCTTCGTCCGGGAGGGATCCTTCTGACCTACGTTCCGACACCCCTCCAGGTCCACACGCTCTCTCTCGCCCTCCAGGAGACGCGACATTTCCATCTCATCCGGACTGTCGAGTCGATCGTCCGGGACTGGGAGTTCGGCCCTCAGAGCGTTCGCCCCGCCCACCGGATCATCGGCCACACGGGGTTCGTCACGACCTGCCGCTTTGTGTCCGAGCCTCGTCCCTACATACCTTGGGAAGCTCCCTTTTAGCCAGTGAGAGGGGAATAAAGCTCCGGGCGTCTCTGCTCGAAGAAATCGCTTCTGGACGCGACTTTTTTGGACAGGGCCTCGGCTGGCTCGATTTCTCCTGTCAGAAGGACGGATGTGTCGGCGGGGGCCCGGGCGATGATGTCGCCCCGGGGACCCACGATCTGGCTCTGTCCGATGAAGGTGAGCGGCGGGCGCCCCCCTCTCTCTTCGCGGCCCGTCCTGTTTGCCGTTACGGTGAAGACACGGTTTTCCACGGAACGAAGAATCATGCCCTGGGGACCGAACGGGAGGACCCAGTTGGAAGGGTGGGCGACGACGAGCGCCCCCGAAAGGGCCAGGGAGCGCAAGGCCTCCGGGAAGAGCCAGTCGAAGCAGATCATGAGTCCGAGTGGGCCGAACGGTGTCTGCACGACCGGGAGGGGGCGGGCCCCTTCGATGAAGAAATCCCGCTCCTCGTCGAACAGATGGATCTTGTCGTAGGAAGCCAGGATGGTCTTTCCGTAGACGGCGAGGGCGCTGTTCGCGATTCCTCCGTCGCGCTTTACGGGAAGTCCCGCCACCACTACGGCACCGGTCTCGGAAGAAAGCTCCGACAGGAATCGGTAGGTCGGGCCCTTTTCCGGTTCCGCGAGCTCTTCGACTTCGGCGCGAGAGTCGAACTGGTAGCCCGAGGCGAAGAGCTCCGGGAGGACAAGGAGATCTGCGGAGGGGTCGGGACGTTCCAGGACCATCTGCGCGACCGAATCCCTGTTTTTTTCCGGATAGCCGAATTCCGGCTGATTCTGGACGATTGCAACCGTCATCTTTTTTTTCTGATCCTGCATTCTGCCAGACCCCGCGGATGATTGTCGTTTTGACTGACTCATGCTAGCATGGGGCGATTATACCATGGCCATCGACGGGAGGGTCGCGAAGTCGCCGCGTATCGCGAAAAGGGGAGGATTTCTTTGCAGGAAATGTTGAGACAGGCGCAAGGGTGGGCTGGTGAGGTTCCGTTCTCCTTCCCTTCTTCACGTCTTGTCTGGAGACTGGTTCCCCTTTTCCTGATGTTGGTCCTTTTCGTCTTTTCTGTATCGGGTTCCGCATGGGCGGTCGATATCGACAATCAGGACGGTCTCCCTGATTTTTCCGGGCAGTCGGACGTCTCGACATCGGAGTCGGTCAACCCGCTCGGAGCTCCGGGCCAGATTCTCTTTCAGGCCGACATCGGCTTCGTTCCGGCGAGCGGTCCGACGGTCACCGGGGCGATCGGAAACGAAGGGCTCGGAACAGGGTTTCTGGTGGGAATCGAGGGCGGGTACACGATCTACAAAAACCTCGCCCTGACCGCCAGCATCGCGGTTCATGCCTTTGGAAACGACACCAACGTCCCGGTATTGATCGGTGCCCAGTACTTTTTTGCCAATGGCGGCGGATTTCCGATGACAGTGGCCAACAATCCGATCACGATCGTTCCCTACCTGGAATTCGCCTTCGGGCCGGCCTTCAACTCTTCGACAGCCAGCAACGGGGTGGGGGTCGGCACGACGGGCTTTGCCTTCCGGGTGGGACCCGGAATCATGATTCCCTTCGGAACCGTCAAGCATCAGGGTGTTTTTTTCGAGATCGACTACGAAAACCAGTCGGGACCTTTTTCCGGGGCAGGGCTCTCGTCTTCCTCCATGGCCCTCGTTCCCGTCAAGATCGGGTATATCACCCTTTTCTGAGTTGAACGATGATTCGAATCTCGGGACTTGACCATGTGGCCATACCGGTTTCCGATGTGGAACGGTCGATCCGGTGGTACCGGACCATGTTCGGTCTCGAGCGGCGGTTCGAGAAGGAGTGGGGGAACGAGCCGGCCTTTCTCTGCGCCGGAGGGACCTGCATCGCGCTTCTGTCAAACGGTCGGGATCTCCCTGAAACCCGTCCTCCTACGGTCCGGCATTTCTGCTTCCGGACAGACGAAGAGGCCTTCGGCCGTGCCCTGGCTGAACTTACGGCGTCTGCCATCCCCTTCAGCCTCGATGACCATGGTGTGTCCCGTTCCCTTTATTTTCAGGATCCTGACGGACACTGGATCGAGCTCACCGTCTACAATCCCGGAATGGAGCCCTGAAGCCCCCGTTTTCCTTGACAATCATCTCGGGTGAAGCATATCTTATGAGCATGAATCCACTTATGACAACCGGCGTCAATTCGATTTGGTCCGCCTATCAGTCTCAGATGGAGGCGGTGGAGGAACGGCTCCGCCTCATCCTGAAGGACGTTCTTCCCCTGGCCAGCGAAATGACATCCTATATCGTGAGCGGAGGAGGAAAGCGTCTTCGCCCTCTTTTGATGATCATCTCTTCACGTCTCTGCCATTCCGAGGGTGACGCCTCCATTCTGCTCGCGGCCGTCGTAGAGATGATCCATACCGCCACCCTTCTCCACGACGATGTCGTGGACAGCGCCGATCTTCGGCGCGGAAAGCCCGCCGCCCATCAACGGTGGGGCAATCAGCCCGCCATCCTCGTCGGCGATTTCCTCTATGCCAATTCCCTCTGGCTCGCCATGGGACTTCACAACGACGAGGTCAACGACTCCCTGACCCTCGCCTGCAAAAAAATGTCGGAGGGAGAAATCCTCGAGCTCTTCCTTGACCGTAACCTTTCGGCCACCGAGGAAGACTACTACAATGTGGCCGCCTGCAAGACGGCGACCCTCACGGCAAGCACGTGTCGTCTCGGAGGAATTCTCGCGGGGGTTTCCGAAACTGAAAAAAATGCCCTTGAGCAGTTCGGCTATTTTGTCGGGATGGCCTTTCAGGTCGCCGATGATGCCCTCGACTACATGGCCAGCGTCGATCGTCTCGGAAAAACCCTCGGCCGTGATCTCGCCGAAGGCAAGATGACCCTCCCCCTGATACACTGCCTTGCGAGCGTCCCTTCATCCGCTCGCCCCCTTCTTCAGTCCAAGATCGGTTCGGGGGAATCAAGGAACGAGGATCTGGAGGAGGTTCTTTCCCTGATGCGCCAAACAGGGTCGATCGAATACTCCCTTTCCAGGGCCAGGGAGTTTACCCGGTTGGCCCAGGACAATCTGTCCGCCTTTGCTGATTCTCCGGCCCGTCAGCATCTTCTCGCCCTCTCTGACTTCGTCATCTCCCGGGACATATGACACCCCGGATCTAATCTTCCCTTCAATACGGAGGCATTCTTGGCTGATCTGATTCCTTTCAAAGGACTGGTTTACGCGGACTCTCTCAAATCGTCCATGGACCTTTTGACCACACCCCCCTACGACATCATTTCGAAGGAGGCGCAAAAGGCCTTCTACGACAAGCATCCGGACAACGTCATCCGGCTCGAGCTTCCGATTCCCCCAAATCCGGAGACTCCGGACGACAATCGCTACCTTCGGGCCCGGAAAGAACTTGACAGGATGATCAGCTCCGGGGTCCTCAGGATCGACGAACAGCCGGCCCTTTATCCCTATTCGATGACCTTTCGTGATCCACTCACGGGAAACGGGCGGACCATTCGCGGGTTCGTCGGCAGAATCAGGCTTGAGGAGTGGGAAAAGAAGATCGTCTACCCGCACGAGCGGACCCTTCAGGGACCCAAGGAGGACCGGATGGCCCTCTTCAAGGCGACGGCATGTTCCTTCAGCCAGATTTATCTTCTCTATCCCGACGCCCGGCGGGAAATCATGGGGGCTCTCGAAAAACAGGCTCATGAACGGTTCCGTGCCACGGACGGAGACGGGGTTGTGCATACTCTTTCCGCAGTCACGGACAAGGGCACGATTTCCGCCGTTGTCGATTCCTTCAGCAAGAAATCCCTCTTCATTGCCGACGGCCATCACCGGTACGAGACCTATCTCGCCTACAGGAACTATCGCCGATCCCTTGAGTCTTCTCCGAATCCGAATGCCCCCTACGAATTCGTGACCGTCTTTCTCGCAGCCCTCGAGGACGAGAACCTGTCTGTTCTGCCCACCCACCGACTCGTTCGAAATCTTTCTTCCGGGGACCTTTCGTCTTTTCTTTCGGCGCTGGGAGCACGATCGTCGATCACCCGATTCTCCGCGGCCGATTCGGACCGTTTCCTTGACGAACTACGGAAATCCTCCCCGGCAGAGACTGTCATCGGTGTCGCCGTGCGTGATACCCGGGAGCTTCTCGTCTCCCGTCTCAAGGTGGAAAGGGGAGAGGGGGTAAAAGGACTCGATACCTACTGGCTGCAGGAGGCCGTTCTCTCGCCTCTTCTCGGGGTAACCCCGGAGAGGATCCGGACCGAGGATCTTCTTCGGTACGACAAGTCTGCCTCCTCGGTCCTGGAAAAGGTCTTTACCGCCCGTGAATACGCGCTCGGATTCTTTATTCGGCCGGTTCCGGCCAAGGTGATCGAGGAGGTTTCGCTTCGGGGAGAGCTTATGCCCCAGAAATCCACCTATTTTTATCCAAAACCCCTTACCGGGATGGTAATGGCGACTTTGTAGGGGAGAGGGGCTGGACAGGGGGCAATTCGGTCAGGATATCGAGAGCCCCCTGCATGTCCACCGGTATCGGGGCTGAGAATATCATCTCTGCTCCCGTGACCGGATGGGTGAATCCCAGGCGCGCGGCATGCAGCATGACCCGGGGAAATCGCGAATCCTCCCTCATCCCTTTTTTCCGGTAGACCGGGTCCCCCGCCAGGGGAAATCCCAGGTGCTGAAAATGGACCCGGATCTGGTGGGTTCGCCCTGTCAATAAAGTGATGTCCACGAGTGAGAATCCCTCGACATAGCTCTTCACCACACGGTATCGCGTCAGAGAGGGTTTTCCGGTGGCTGTGACCGCGAATTTCTTCCTGTCCCCTGTTGAACGCCCGATGGGGGCGTCGATCGTTCCCCTTTTCGCAGAGGGGATCCCGTGAACTAGGGCCACATAGCTTTTCGACACTTTCCTGTCCTTGAACTGTCCCATGAGATGATCGAGAACTTCGGGTGTCTTTCCCACCACCATCAACCCGGAGGTGTCCTGATCGAGGCGGTGCACTAGGCCGGCCCTCGGGGGCCCCTCTTCTTTTTCCGGTTCCGAGTCCTTCATGAGATGTCCGAGGAGGCCGTTCAGAAGAGTTCCCGACCGATGGCCAGGGGCGGGATGGACGACGAGCTGGGGTGGTTTGTTGATGACAAGGAGCGTCTCGTCCTCGTAAACGATGTCCAGGTCCATCTCTTCCGGGTTGTCGGCACTTGGGGCGGGGGGCGGAATGCGCACTGTGATGAGGTCTCCTCCCCGAACCTTGTAGGAGGCGGCCTCATCGGCCCCGTTGACCGTAACGAGGCCTTCGTCGATGATCTTCTGGATCCGCGAACGTGAAAAGGGAAGACATTTCTGGGCCAGATAATGGTCGAGACGTTTTTTTGATTCTCCCGGGTCGACCTGGAACATCCGGCAGTCGGAGTTCAGCTTTTCAGGCCGAGCGTCCCCCGTGGTTGCCTGTTTATTAGATTTCTGCCGGATTATCTCAATGCCGACTGACGGATCGATCTTTTTCAACTTTCTCCCGGGCTTTTTCAAGGAATGATTTGATCGTTGTGTTCCCGGGATCCTGCTTCTGGGCGATCTTCCATTCATTGATGGCTCGGTCGTAATCCTCCTGGTCCATGTAGATTGTTCCAAGGTCGATCCGGGCTTGGAGATTCAGGGGATTCATATCCAGGGCTTCCTCAAGGACGCTGATCGCCCCATCCCTGTCTCCGACCATGTTGAGAGTCCAGCCAAGTTCCCGCATGGTTTCGTCGCTGGGTTCGATTTCGATGGCCTCCTCGAGTTCCATGATGGCCTCGTCCCATTTTCCCTGCTCCGAATAGAGCAGTCCCAGGAGCTGGTGGACACGCGGGTGGAGCGGGTCTATATCGGTCAGAGCGAGGAAGTAGCGCTCGGCTTCCTCGAATCGGGCATGCTCGAAATAGATTTTTCCGATCGTCTCATAGGCGTCGGTGTTGAGTGGATCCTCCTGGATCAGGTCATTGAGGATGAGCACGGCTTTTTTCGGGTCTGACTGGCCGTGGGCCGCGAAGGCCAGGTGGAGGAGGATATCCCTTTTTTCGATGATGTTCTGGCATCCATCGATCAGGGTATTGCCCAGCGACTCGGCCTCCTCGAATTTCTTGAAGTAAATGAGAAGATGCAGGGCGTAAATTCCCAGCTTCCTGTCGGCAGGGTTGGTCTTGCGCCACTCAGTGACTCGTCTGAGGGATTCGTCGAGGCGACCTCCCTGGATCAGGGCGTCGATCATGAGATAGCGGAAGGGGAGAACCTCCGGCTCGTCTCGCATAGCCGCCTCAGATAGATGGAATGCCTTGAGCCATTCACTGTTTTCGAGAGCCAACTGAATGCGGGTGATACGGCTTTTTGAAGTTGATTCCATGCCGATCTCCTCCTAAGCTCTTTTGATCATGGGGATCGATGAAACGTCAGCGTTCAACTGTTGCCCTTCTTTGTTTTCGCTCCTCTTCCCATTGGAGGAAGAGCAGGAGGCCGACTCCCACGACGATGCCGGAGTCGGCGATATTGAATGCGGGCCAATGATAGTCCCCGACATAAAAATCCAGAAAATCGATGACACGCCCGTGTTGAATTCTGTCGAGCAGATTACCTGTCGCTCCCCCGAGAATGAGGGCCAGGGGATAGAATTCGGGCGAGCCTGCCCGTTTTTTTTTATGGCTGTAGAAAAGAATCCCAAACAGAGCAAGTGCGGTAAAAAGGATGAACCCTCCCTGATGGGATGCGTTTTGGCTCTGGGAAAAGAGCCCGAACACAATTCCTGTATTCCTCACGGACACGATCCTGAAAAAATGGGGAATGACGTCGGTATCGGTTCCGATCGGAATTTTTGAAAGGACAAGATATTTGGTCGCCTGGTCGAGAGCAAATAATCCCGCTCCCGTCAATCCGTAATAGAGCCATGAATTTTTGATCGGCAATCCCCTTATCGAATGGAGACAAAGAGCCGGGCGACGATCCGCGCAACACCTGCCCTTTGGCAAGAATTATACCATAAATGAGTTTTCCATGATCGGGGTTTCAGGAAATCCCCTTGAGAACTCGGTGGCATCGATCGCAAATCGGGAGATTTTCAGAATTTTTTCCTGTGGTCGTTTTTCTGAGCCAGCACCGTTCACACTTCAATCCGGGGGCCGGAAGAAGTTCGAGCACAGATCCCGGGTCCGGCCCATCGGCGCGGGCAAGCACAGCTTCGCTGCTTCGAGGCTCATGGGCAGCGGCCCATGTAAATTTCGAAACAATGAAAAAGGTTTCAAAGAAATCTTCGGTCCAGTGTGCGGGATTGTAACGGGCAGGATCCCCCGCGACTCTCAAATGAAGCTCCAGAGTGCTTCCCACGCGTTTTTCCTTCTTGAGGTCGTCTGCGAGTTTTCCGAGAACGGCACGCAATCCGAGGAGCCTGTCGATCATTTCCTCAAGAGACTGATCGATCCTTTTCGGAATTCGCGCAGGGAAAGGCTTTTCGAGGATTGTCATCGTGGACTCAAGAAGGGTCCTTGCTGGATTCTGAGACGCATGATGGATGATTTCAGTGGTGGTAAAGGGAAGGAGTGGATGGAGGATGGCCGACAGCTCATCCAGGATTATCGCGATGGTTCCCTGGGTGTTTCGTCTGAGCGACCCCTTCGGGCTTTCCGCGTACAAACGGTCCTTGATCATGTCGAAGTACTGGGCCGAGAGGGAAATCGAGCAGAAATGATTGAGAATCTGGACGATCTGGGAAAACCTGTAGCTGTCATAGGCCTCCAGGACGGCATCCTTCGTCCGCTCCCAGACCGAGAGAATCCATCGGTCCAGGATGTCCGTCGATTCAGCACAGGGGGAGTCCAGCGGGAAATCCGAGAGGTTGCTCAACATGTAGCGGAACGTGTTTCTGATTTTCCGGTAACCGTCGACAAGGTTGTTCATGATTTCGATGGAAAGGCGCGTGTCTTCCTGATAGTCCGATGCGGCAACCCAGAGCCTCAGGACATCGGCGCCGTATTTGTCGATAATTTCTGCCGGCGCGATGACATTGCCCAATGTCTTCGCCATTTTCTTTCCCTGTCCGTCCACCACGAAACCGTGGGTCAAAACTGACCGGTAGGGAGGGGATCCCTCGAGCGCCATGGAAGCCAGCAGGGACGAGTGGAACCACCCCCGGTGCTGATCGGATCCTTCGAGATAGAGGTCGGCGGGCCAGGCTAAGTCCGCCCTTTTTCTGAGCACCGCTTCATGGCTGATTCCCGAGTCGAACCAGACATCGAGGATGTCCTCCTCGAGGGTCAGATCCGTTCCCCCGCATGCCGGACAACGAATATTTTCGAGAAGGGAATGGACGTTTTCAGGGTCAAACCAGAAGTCGACCCCCTCCCTTTCCGTCCGGTCGGCGATCTTGCGGATGAAGGCGCCATCAAGGGTGCTTTTCCCGCACTTGTTGCAGGAGAATGCCGGGATGGGAACACCCCAGGCTCGCTGTCTCGAAAGACACCAGTCCGGGCGTGTTTCGATCATTCCCCGGATCCTGTTTTCCCCTTTTGCCGGAATCCACCGAACCTTGCCGATGGCTTCGAGTGTTTTTTCCCTGAGGTCGCCTGTCTCGAGCGATAGAAACCACTGGGATGTTGCGCGATAGAAGACGGGATTCTTGCATCGCCAGCAATGGGGGTAGGAATGGTCAAGCATACCCTGGTGGAGAAGGGTCCGGGTTCTTTCGAGGAGAGCGATTACATGGGGAGCGGCGTCTAGAATGCGGAGGCCCTCCCACTCGGGGTCGATGAGGGCGATGGCGTTTCCAAATCGGCCTTTTCCTGTCACCGGAGTGTCGCTGGGAAGATTGTTCGCCCGCCCCACCTCGAAGTCTTCTTCACCATGACCCGGGGCGATATGGACGAGACCCGTTCCCTGGTCAGTCTGGACAAAGTTTCCGGCCACAAGCGGAACGGTCTTCCCCGGGATGAACGGATGAACCAGGCGCGGATGTTCGGCGAGGAGTTCGGCCCCGCTCTTCGAGGCGACCAGACTGGAAATTCCCAGGATCTCCCGCCAGGGGGAGGTGTTCTCCTTTTCCAGTCGGCGGAGTATATCTTCCGCGACGACGAGCCGGGCCCCTTTTTCGAGATTCAGCGCGTCATGGTTGAGCCTGAGGATCGCGTACCGGATGTCCGGGTTGACCGCCACGGCCTGGTTGGCCGGCAGGGTCCATGGAGTGGTCGTCCATATCGGGTAGAAGATCCTGTCTCCCTCGACCTCCCTTGCGAACAGGACGGTGACGGAGGGGGATTTGTGGGGGCCATACTCAACCTCCGCGTCCGCAAGGGCGGTTTCGCAGGTTCCGCACCAGAGGACCGGTTTCTCTCCTTTATATATTCGTCCCTGATCGTTCATTCGACCGAGTGATCTCAGAATTTCCGCCTCGTAGGCAAAATCCATCGTCAGGTACGGGTGGCGGAAGTCCCCGAGGATGCCCATCCGCATGAATTCTTTTTTTTGGATTTCCGAATAGAGGGTGGCCGACTCCCGGCATTTTTTCCGGATTTCGATGGCCGAAAGATCACTCCTTTTTTTCCCTAAATCCTTGAGAACCTTGTGCTCGATGGGAAGGCCATGGCAATCCCAACCCGGAACATAGGAAATGCGGAGGCCTTTTTTGAGGGCGGCCCGGTTGATGATATCCTTCAGAATCTTGTTCATGGCATGGCCCATATGGAGATGGCCATTGGCATAGGGGGGGCCATCGTGGAGGAGAAAGAGCGGCCTGTTTTTTGTCGATTCCGCCACTTTTGCGTACAGGTCTTCAGTGGACCATACGGCGAGGTATTCCGGTTCTTTCGTCGGAAGGTCGGCCTTCATGGGGAAGTCGGTTTTCGGAAGGTTCAGGGTATTCTTGAAGTCCACAAAGGCTCCTTGTTCGGGGAGGGGATGGGAATCTCTTGATAATCAACCGGATTTACTCTAGAATCATGTCTTCCCCGGAGGGCGATTAGCTCAGCGGTAGAGCACTGCCTTCACACGGCAGGGGTCACAGGTTCGAAACCTGTATCGCCCACCATATCCCAAGCCATCCTTGAAAACTACCTTCTCCGAAAATTGATTTTTTGCCACAATTTTGCCACACTCATTATCAAAAGACCCTCTCATTCTAGCCTATTTTTAATCTTGGGGAAATAAGAGAATGGCGACGATCAGAAAGCGTGGCGATCTTCAGTGGGAAGTCCAGATCCGGCGGAAAGGATTCCCGCCTCAGTCTAGGACTTTCAGCGTAAAAGCCGAGGCCGACTCTTGGGCGGCGGTCATCGAGTCGGAAATGGCCCGGGGTGTCTTCGTTTCTCGAACGGAGGCGGAAAATACCACGTTGTCCGAAGCCTTGGATCGTTATGAACGTGAAATTTCTTCGCTGAAGAAAGGAGCGGCTGTCGAGACCATACGGATCCGTTACTGGAAAAACCATCCTCTCTCGGCCCGTCCTCTCGCCGGAGTCCGTTCCTCCGACTTATCCCTATGGAGAGATGGCCGTCTGAATGAAGTTTCCCCCTCTACGGTGAACAGGGAAATGAACCTGATTTCCCACGTGTTTACGATTTGCATCAAGGAATGGGGGATGGCGTCTCTTGTCAATCCGGTTTCACAGATCCGGAGACCCCGGAATCCCGAATCCAGGGAACGCCGCCTGCAATTAGGGGAACTGGAAAAAATTCTGGAACATACGGACTCCCCAATGCTTGGACCTGTCGTCCGGTTTGCATTGGAAACGGGCATGAGACGGGGAGAGATTGTGGCGATGCAATGGGAGCATGTGGATGCAAAGAAGAGAACGCTCCGGATCCCGGAAACAAAGACAGGAAAGTCCCGGACGGTACCGCTCACGACAGAGGCATTGCGGATTCTCAACGATCTTCCTCGACGATTGGATGGATCCATATGGGGCATGACCGACCCCCACACGATGACTCGGGCATTCGAGAGGGCTTGCAAACGGGCGAAAATCTCAGATCTAACCTTCCACGATCTGAGGCATGAGGCAACCAGCCGTTTTTTCGAGAAGGGCCTGAATCCCATGCAGGTGGCGGCCATCACCGGCCACAAGACATTGCAGATGCTGAAACGCTATACTCACCTGAAAGCCGAGGACCTGGCGGAGATGTTGAAGTGAACAACAGCGTCGGCCCGGATCACGATCTCCGACATGAGACCACCAGCAGCAAGCTTTTCGAGAAGGGTTTTGATACGATGGAGGTCAGAACCATTACTGACCACAAGACGCTTCAAATGCTGGCGAGGTTACACATCTGAGGGCGGAGGATCTGAAAGAGAGCATGAAGTGAGACCCGTTGCATACTCGGAACTTGGAAAAGCCTGTCTAAATATAGCCGTCGGGCTCTTTCTTGTTGGGATAGCCCAACCCTATCTGTCGGCGCTTGGAACAGGGAATGGATCCGTCGAAAAGATTGCTCCTTCCATTTGGAAATACGCTCTTCCAGGATTTTTGCTTTTCGGTGTTTTGGGTGTTATTCTTCTCAATATAGGAGGGAAAAACGATGACCCCAAATGAAAATCTTCTTTTGTGGATTGTGACGGCGGGCTTGTTTTTCGCTGGGTTTGCCGTTTATGGATATTTTCAGAAAAAGCACCACCCTCGCTGAGTGTTCCCGCTCTGCTTCGGCATCGGGCTTCAAGTTCCCTGAAGGGGTCGCCACACAACGGAGATTGCAATCCAGTGTGGTGTCTGATGAGCCCGGCTTCGGTCGGGCTTTTTTCTTGTCATTGGAATTCGACATGTCCGATCTAGCCCACCCCGGATCCCGCCCTTCTCCGCTTGCCTCCTTCCGCTTGCGACACCGGGATCCCACGAGTCCCGGGCCGCCTATGTGAAGGAATGCGAAGGGAAGGGGGAGACGCCGGATCCGGCCGTCCTCGCGGATCGTCTGGGGCGCAACCCCAAGACTGGCGAGTCTCTTCTTATCAAGGAACATCGGGTGGTGGTCTTTCGTCCGACCCGGCATTTCTGGGGAGAGGAGAAGGACAAGAAAGATCCGACCTAAAAGTGTCAGGTTGGAGCCTAAGACCCGAGCAGGGGAGTGTCAATCAATGAGAAAAAGGACCCTAATCTGACGCAATTCTAGCCCTCTGGTTGACGTCAAATTGGGGTATACTTCAAAATGACACACAAATTTGTCTATCAAAGTGATAGTCGTTGCAATAATTCTAATAGTGTTGTATTCTAAAGCCATGGACAAAAGACTGGCTACCCATATTTTTGAATCCCTTTCTTCCGGCATACGTCTGGATATCTATCGTCTTCTGGTCAAGGAAGGATCGGTCGGGATTGTCTCCGGCCAGATTGCCCAGCTCCTTGACCTTCCTGCCAACAATGTCTCTTTTCATTTGAAGGCCATGACGCAGGCAGGACTATTGACGGTTGTTCAGGAGGGCCGTTTTCAGCGTTATCGGGCGAATATCCCGGTGATGCTGGATCTGATCTCTTATCTGACGGAAGAATGTTGTTCGGGAAATCCCGATGAGTGTGCCGCCTTCCGGGAAGAGGCCAATGGCAATCTCTCCTGTCTTCCTCCTCTCCCGACTGAAAGCCCATCTAAAGGGAGTTTTTCGTGAAGATCCTCTTTCTCTGCACGGGGAACTCCTGCCGTTCGATTCTGGCGGAAGCGACGTTCAACGCTCTTTTTCCCGGGACGATCCGGGCAATGAGCGCCGGAAGCCGTCCGGCTGGTTACGTCCACCCCAAAAGCATTGCCTTGTTGAAAAGGGAGTCGATCCCTGTCGATGGTCTATACAGCAAATCCTGGGAAGAACTGGACGAGGTTCCCGATGTTGTGATCTCTGTGTGTGATGACGCTTCGGGAGAGGCCTGTCCTCTTTACCTGAACAAAGCCCTCAGATCCCATTGGGGTGTTTTTGATCCTGCAAAGGCAGTGGGTGATGAGAAATTTGTGGAAGCCGCATTTGAAAGGGCTTACCGAATCCTCCGTTTCCGGATCGAGGCTCTGCTTGCCTTTTTTCATTCGGGACAGATGGGTTCGCCAACGCTTTTAAAAAAAGAACTGGATCGTATCGGGACCCTGACGCCCTGATTCCAGGGGTCCTTAACTGGGGAAGACTGGTGTTTTCCTCGTGTTTAATGATTCAATAATAATTGGAGAATTGAAATGAAAAAGATTGAAGTTTTTGATCCCGCCCTCTGTTGTTCCACCGGTGTCTGCGGTCCTGAGGTTGATACGGCCCTTGTCGGATTCGCTGCGGATGTCGATAGCCTGAAGCGCAGTGGTGGCAATATCGTCCGTCTGAATCTCGGTCAGGATCCATTGGCTTTTGCCGAAAACCCTCTGGTCAAGGGTCTCCTCGCCCGTTCCGGACAAAGCGCCCTTCCGGTCATTCTCGTTGAAGGTGAGATCGCCCTTGCCGGGAGATATCCCACCCGATCCGAGCTGTATTTGTTTGCCGGATTGTCTGAGCCTTCAGCTACTGAGAGTCCAAAGGTTGCTTCCAAAGGTTGCTGCGATGACAGTGGCTGCTGTTGAGATGTCTTTGGCTTCCCGATGGAATCCATGAATATGGTCAGGAGAAAATCATGATGAAATTTCTGCAACTTCCTCCCCGCTTTATGTTTTTCACGGGCAAGGGCGGCGTCGGTAAAACCTCGATTGCCTGTGCCACGTCCATTCAATTGGCCAATGCCGGAAAGCGTGTCCTCCTGGTCAGTACCGACCCGGCATCCAACGTCGGGCAGGTATTTGGCGTTGATATCGGTAATCGCGTCACACCGATTCCGGCGGTTCCACATCTTTCTGCCTTGGAGATCGATCCCGAGGCAGCGGCCAGTGCCTATCGGGAACGCTTAGTCGGCCCGGTGCGCGGCGTGCTTCCTGATGATGTGGTGAAGGGCATCGAAGAATCGTTGTCCGGCGCGTGTACCACCGAAATCGCCGCATTTGACGAGTTCACCGCACTGCTGACGAACGCGGTACTTACGGCCGATTACCAACACATCATTTTTGACACGGCGCCCACCGGCCACACCATCCGCTTGCTGCAACTGCCCGGCGCGTGGAGCGGCTTCCTGGAAGCCGGCAAGGGCGATGCCTCGTGCCTCGGCCCATTGGCCGGTCTGGAAAAGCAGCGTACCCAATACAAGGCGGCTGTTGAAGCCTTGGCCGATCCGTTGCAAACCCGACTCGTGCTGGTCGCTCGCGCCCAGCAGGCGACACTGCGCGAGGTGGCGCGCACCCATGAGGAGTTGGCTACCATAGGCATCAAACAGCAGCATCTCGTCATCAACGGAATCCTGCCCAGCGCTGAAGCGGCAAATGATCCCCTTGCCGCAGCCATCCACGAACGCGAGCAAACGGCGCTCAAGAACATCCCCGCCACGTTGACCTCGCTCCCACGTGACCTTGTGCAGCTCAAGCCTTTCAATCTTGTCGGCCTCGATGCCCTGCGGCAGTTGCTGACCGACCTGCCGCTACAAGCGCATGTCGCTGCCGATGCCCCCATTGAACTGGATGAGCCCGGCATGGGCGACCTCGTCGATGGCATCGAGGCGGATGGACACGGGCTGGTCATGTTGATGGGCAAAGGCGGTGTGGGCAAGACGACCCTGGCGGCCGCCATCGCGGTCGAACTGGCACATCGCGGCTTGCCGGTGCATCTGACGACCTCCGATCCTGCTGCCCATTTGACCGATACCCTGGAAGCATCGCTCGACAATCTGACCGTGAGCCGGATCGATCCGCACGCCGAGACCGAGCGCTATCGCCAGCACGTGCTGGAAACCAAGGGCGCTCAACTCGACGCCGAAGGCCGTGCGCTGTTGGAAGAGGATCTGCATTCTCCCTGCACGGAAGAAATTGCAGTCTTCCAGGCGTTCTCCCGCATCATTCGCGAAGCCGGTAAAAAGTTCGTCGTCATGGACACGGCCCCGACAGGGCACACATTGCTCCTGCTCGATGCGACGGGTGCCTATCACCGCGAAGTGAGACGGCAAATGGGGAACAAGGGCACGCACTTTACCACGCCGATGATGCAGTTGCGGGATCCGAATCAAACGAAGGTACTCGTCGTTACGCTGGCGGAGACGACGCCGGTACTGGAGGCCGCCAAACTGCAAGCTGATTTGCGCCGTGCCGGGATCGAGCCATGGGCCTGGATCATCAATACCAGCGTGGCGGCGGCTTCGGCCAAGTCGCCATTACTGCGTCAGCGTGCGGCCAATGAGCTACGCGAAATTAACGCCGTGGCCAATCATCACGCGGACCGTTACGCAGTTGTCCCGCTTCTGAAAGAAGAACCGATTGGTGCAGAACGCCTGCGCGCGCTCATCCATCCCCAAACATAGGAGATCGACCATGTTAATTCGAAATTTTATGACTCCCGATCCGGTGACCGTTCAACCTGAAACACCGGTTGAGGACATCGCGAGCCTTCTGCTGAGTCATCACATCAACGGCGTTCCGGTGGTTGACGGCGAGAACCGGTTGCTCGGCGTTGTGACGGCGGAAGACTTGATCCACCGCGGAGCGGACGAACGGCTTGAACCCCGCGAATCGGTCTGGAAGGAGAATTTCTGGGTTTCCTTCCTCGGTCCCCAGGGTTCCCATCGGGGCAAGGCCGAGGGGCGGACGGCCGCAGAGGTGATGACCAAGGAAGTGCACAGCGTCGAACCGGACATGCATCTCTCCGTGGCCGCACGGCTGATGATAGATCATCGCTTGACGTCTCTCCCCGTGCTGGAAGCGGAAAAAGTGGTCGGCGTCATTTCCCGGACCGACCTCCTGAGCCATCTGAAAGAAATGGAAAACCCGCTGCTAAGAGAGGACTGACATGCTTCTTGCCCTACTGATTTTTCTTGCCACCATCGTGTTGGTGATCTGGCAGCCGCGCGGGCTGGGCATTGGCTGGAGCGCGACGCTTGGCGCTGTCGCGGCGCTACTGTCCGGTGTCGTTCACATCGGCGATATCCCTGTCGTCTGGCAGATCGTCTGGAACGCCACAGCCACATTCATTGCCATCATCATCATCAGCCTGTTGCTGGATGAAGCCGGCTTTTTCGAATGGGCAGCCTTGCACGTTGCGCGGCGGGGGAAGGGGAAGGGCCACCTGCTGTTTGTGCTGATCGTCCTTCTCGGCGCATCGGTAGCCGCGCTTTTTGCCAACGACGGTGCAGCCCTGATTCTCACTCCGATCGTCATGGCCATGTTGTTGGCACTGGGGTTCAGTCCATCGGCCACGCTCGCGTTCGTCATGGCGGCGGGTTTTATCGCTGATACGGCCAGCCTGCCACTCGTTGTTTCGAACCTTGTCAACATCGTCTCCGCAGATTTTTTCAAGATCGGGTTCAATGACTATGCTGCGGTGATGATTCCGGTGGATATAGTTGCCATTATTGCTTCCCTAACCGTGCTGTCGTTCTATTTTCGCCGCAGTATCCCATGGCACTACGACGTGAATCAGTTGAAACAGCCGAATGAGGCCATTCGCGATGTGGCCACGTTCCGTATCGGCTGGATTGTGCTGGTCCTTTTGCTGGTCGGATTCTTCGGCCTCGAACCTCTCGGGGTGCCAGTTAGCGCCGTTGCTGCCGCAGGCGCGCTGCTACTGCTTGCCGTGGCTGCGCGCGGGCATGTCATCAGCACCCGCAAGGTACTCCGTGAAGCGCCTTGGCAAATCGTCGTTTTTTCACTGGGAATGTATCTCGTGGTCTATGGTCTTCGTAATCAGGGACTTGCCGGACATATCGCCCGTCTGCTCGATTACTTCGCGCAAGGCGGCGTATGGGGAGCTGCTTTGGGGACTGGATTTCTCACCGCACTGCTATCTTCGGCCATGAATAACATGCCTACGGTACTGGTGGGAGCACTTTCCATTGATGCCACAAGCGCAAGTGGTGTGGTGAAAAATGCGATGATCTATGCCAATGTGATCGGCAGCGACCTCGGGCCAAAGATCACACCCATCGGCTCGCTGGCAACGCTGCTTTGGCTGCATGTGCTGGCACGCAAGGACATGACGATTACCTGGGGCTATTACTTCAAGGTGGGCGTTGTGCTGACTGTCCCTGTACTGGCTGTGACACTAGCTGCCCTGGCACTGCGACTGAGTCTCGCATGATGATAGGGTCAATCTACTTTACAAGGAGAAAATCATGAAATTCTTCAAACGCTCTGCAGGACTGGTAGCGGTCCTGGCGGTCGTCTCCGTTCTTTCGGGAGTCGGAAAGGCCCTGGCCACCGATCTCGCCATCTCCGGTTCCACCATGCTCTTTCCCCTCGAACAGGTGTGGGCCGACGCCTACATGAAGAGCCATCCGGGGGTGCATGTCTCCGTGGCGTCGACCGGATCGGGATTTGGAATCTCCAATGCCGCCAACGGCAACATCACCATCGGGGCTTCCGACTCCTATCTGACCAAGGGGCTCGGGAAGCGTTATGGGAACCTCGTCTCGATCCCGGTAGCCTTCGACGACAGCCAGGTGATCTACAACATCCCCGGGATCAAAAAGTCCCAGATTATCAAAATGGACGGTCCGACCTTGGCCCGCATCTTCATGGGCAAGATCCGGTTCTGGAATGACAAGGCCATCCGGGCGATCAATCCGGGCGTCAAGTTCCCCCACCAGAGGATCGAAGTCATTCACCGTGCCGACGCCTCGGGAACCACCTTCGTCTTTACCGACTATCTATCCCAGACATCGAAGGAATGGTACGAGAACATCAGTCGTGATCTTTCCCCCTCCTGGCCGGTCGGTTCTGGCTACAACGGATCCGATGCCGTCGTCGCTGCCGTCCTGACGACTCCCGGCGCCATCGGGTATGCGGGGCTTGGCTGGATCAACGAATATCATCTGAGTTCCATGGCCTTAAAAAACCGCGACGGCTACTATGTGGTCGGCTCAGTCAAGACGATCAATAATGCTGGCGTGGCGGCCCTTCACGACCCCTCCTTTCCGGACGACTTCAACCGCACCATTGTCTGGAACCTTCATGGAAAGGATGTTTATCCCGATGCCAACTTCGAGTTCTGGATGGTGAGCACCGACCTCCCCCATTCGACCATGATGGAAGTCAAGAATATGATCATCTGGGCGCTCACCAAGGGCCAGTATCCCCAGTACACAGTGAAGACCGGCTTTGCTCCGCTTCCATTCGCCCCTTTGAAGCCGCGTCTCAATAAGATTTTGAACCGGCTCCTTCCCGGAAACACTTTCAAAATCGAGACTGGAGGATAGTCGCTAAGCCCGGAATTGTCGGCGGCATTAGTTGAGTGGGTCGGCAGTGCCCGTTATCGAGTTCGTCTCCTCGAAATCGCCACCCAAGTTTGAAGAGAGGCTTTTGTTCTTTGCAGGCCTAAAATCCCGACGAACCGGACATGAGGTCTCCCCCCTTATCATCCGATCTTCTTGCCCGCCGTCGCGGATATCTCCCCCCGGCATGATGCGGAAAGACACAGAGCGCCTACTGAATACTGGCGGAACACGGGGTATTCTCTCGAGGGCCTTTTGGGCGTCCTTTTCCGGTGTGAAAACAGAAAGTTGACGGTGATCTTTTGGGTGACCACTGTCCTCTTGATCCTCTCCGGACTATGGGTCGCTCTGGGCACCGAGGAAACCCATCCCGGGAAAAATCCGGACACTACCCGAATGAAAGGAACTATTGTGGTTAAAATCGCTTTTTTTCTCCCAATCCTGACCGTTTTCTTCCTGTTCACAGACGCTTGGGCCGACCCGCCGGGAACACCCACTCAGCCAGCGATTCCTCTCCCCAAAAGCCCTTCCTCTCCCCCTCCCGTCTCTTCCCAAATATCAGATTCTACTGACACGACCCCGCTTTCATTAAACGGTCCCGACGCCCTCTCCGCCTACAAACACTCCTGGAATCCCCTGACGGCGGGACCGAACATGGTCTCCTATGCGGATACTCTTCCCGAGGGCGTTTTCAATGCCCGGTTCTTTTTTTACAGCCGATTCACCCAGGCCCAATACAACAACAGCGGAGGAATCACGGGACTTCCGCCGGGATTCTATGAAACCCAGATGCTCGCCCTGGAAGCCATGTATTTTGGCCTCGGATCCAATACGGAACTTGCGATTCTCCCTTCTCTCATCGGAACGGATTCATCGATCGGAGGATCATCGATAAACGGATGGGGACTGAACGATTTCACTCTTGGAATCAAGCACCGGTGGATTATCCAGGACCCGAACTCGGCCCGTCCGTCCTTCGCGACGTTTCTCTTTTTGACGCTCCCGACCACTTCCTGGCTTGGGACGCCCGTTCCAAAGGGAGGGCTTCCTCCCATTTCGGTTCTCCCCGCCACCCATTTTGGAAGCCCATCCATTACCACGACATTTCTTCTTCGAAAGAACATTCGTCCGCTCCGTTTCTACGGCGGGCTTTATTACACCTACGGATTTCCCGGCATGGAATCGCTCACTGCGGCCGATCCCAAAATCTTTGCCCAGTTTGGGGATCTGGTCCAATATAAGATGGCCGTTGAAGATGTGGTCAACGAAAAGCACGGTCTGGGATTCATCCTGGAAATGGTGGGCCTTTCGGAGCTTCCGTTTTCGGCCGATGGACTGCCGGTCAATACCACCCCCAGAAGTTTCAACCTGATTGCGGTGCAGCCAACTTTCGAGGTAAACATCACACCAAAACTTGCCCTTTCGGTGGGTGTTCTTCTTCCCGCATGGGGAAACAACGAATATCTGGCTACGACTCCGAACTTTTCTCTCTGGTATTACTTCGGGAGCGGCATCCTTCAGCGGTGAAGAAGAGGCACCAATAATTCCATTCAAAAATGGATCGATGTGTTGCTCCGATTGTCTCGGCTTTCTTCACTGCTAAACTCGGCTATGAAGACACGGCCACGAGGGTTTACCACCACCCGCGAGAAATTCCGAAGCGGCGGTGGTAGGAGTTGCCGTAGCGGTACTTCCAGGATAACCGCTGGTATATTTTAGTCATATCTTTGGGCTTGTGGTGGAACTGCCGATGCTCCTCCTATTAAATAGGCTTTTCCTGAGTTTTAAAGAAAAATCTGGAAGATTCAGTAATAACTGATCAAAGGATTAAATCGAAGGAGGACAGGTCATGAACATGCGCGGTCAAGACGAACGACGCTTCAAAGTCAAAATGACACATCAGAAGAATTATCAGTTCTTGTCCCAGGCAAGTGAGGACGGTCAAATGCACGGCAAGCCTTATCTGTCGGATGAGCCCGACCCGGTGGGTGATAATGCGGGACCTCCAACGCCTGCGCTTCTTGGCTCCGCACTGGGTCACTGCCTCTCGGCATCACTCTTGGAGGCACTAAAGCATTCCCACATCGATGTTCTGGGATGCGAGACCGAAGCGGTTGTTGTTGTCAAGCCAAATACCGAGGGACTCCCGCGTATCGACCGAGTGGAAGTCACTATCTCTCCACTCCTCGCAGAAAGTCATCCCAGAATGAAGAGGTGTGAAGAGGTATTCGAGAACTATTGCACAGTGACTTCTTCCGTAAAGCGCGGGGTCGAGGTACAGGTCATCGTAGACTGGCAGATCAAGTCTCAAGAAAACAGACTCGGCAGGAACTCAAACTAGCGATCTGGTCAGTAAGACGCCACGATTGTTAAAGTTCAAACTGGTATGAATGGGAGCTGAAATATGCCGTGGCTGTACGCTACGGGGACAACAAAAATTCGCCAGGGAACCCTAGCCGTTTGGTTGGTTGTACTCTTTTGGGGCTTTCACTATGTTGTTCTCTATCAACCGCTCAGACTGATCAACCCCGAACGCTACCTCCTTGTCCGTTTCGGGTGGGCTTCGGGGGTGGTTTTTCTGATGTGTCTTTTCTTTCCCTTCTGGCGAGGGATTTCTCGGATGGATTGGGGGGGACTGCTCCTTCTGTCTTTTGTCGAAATCGTTGGCTACAATTGGACCTTTCTTCTGGCCGCTTCCATTCTTGACCCCGTTCCCCTCGTTCTGATTCTTTCTCTAAGACCGATCACCGTTGCTCTATATAGCCATTTGAAAGGGCACGAATCCTTTTCCCTCTTCCAGTGGGGGGCGATGGGTCTGGTTTGTATCGGCATTTTCTTGGTCGTTGATGGAGGAATTCCTCATACGATGGTTCACTTGGCAACCCAAAAGAGGTCAACGGGTCTCTTTCTGGCATTTCTATCATTGATCCTTTTAACAATTTCGACGGTACTTTCCCGCTTTCTTCTCACAAGGGTTTCCACGGTTCAGGTCACGTTCCTCCCCATTCTTCTGGGAGGAATTATCCTTCTTTGCCTCCATCCGGGCTGGATAGTGCTTCCAACGGCCGACCGGACACCAATCATCATTTTTTCCCTCCTGTATTCGGTTTTCTTGGCTCTTTTTCTGGCTTATTTCCTCTGGAATTTTGCCATTTCCTCCATCGGACCCACCCGGGCCAGCCTTTGGACCAGCGGCCAGCCTCTCGTTACGGCGGCGGGCGCGTTCCTCTTTTTGGGCCACTTTCTTTCCTGGGTTCAGGTGACAGGAGGATTGCTGACCTTGGCCGGATTCTGGATTTTTTTTGGGAAGGAAGTTCTGCTCAGAAAATGAGGACGGGAAAGTCCATCGGCGACTTTTATAGCTTGAGCCTCTGCTGAAAGCGTGCAAAATTTACTCGAACGGGAGCCACCCGATTTCCTGGACGGGAGCCACCCGATTTCCTGGACGGGAGCCACCCGATTTCCTGGACGGGAGCCACCCGATTTCCTGAACGGGAGCCACCCGATTTCTTGAACGGGAGCCACCCGATTTCCTGATCGGGATCCACTTCGGAGCGTCGCTCATTTACAGTAGTCCCTCTCAACGAACTCAACCCTTTGGGAGGGACCATCATGAAGCGAGGTCTGACTGTGGAACGCATCAGGGAAGTGCAACGTCTCATCGAACAAGGACTTTCGGACAGGATCATTGCCAAGGCCCTTTCTCTTCGCCGCACACGGGTGAGCGAGATCCGGAAGCAGGGGGATCAGGCTCCGACGCTCTGTGTCAGTTCTCCCGAACTGCCTCCGGACTGGGCGCAGGGAATCGACTGGGAGAGCGTCCTCTCGGACATCCGGAAGGGTTACGAGATCAAGCGGATCTGGGAGGAGCAGGCCGAAGGAAAAACGGGATACGTCAATTTCTGGAAGTACCTCAACCGCACCTACCCCTCCCTGCTGAAGGGCAGCGTCACCCTTCGGGATTTCGTTCCGGGAGGGCACACCGAGGTCGACTGGGCGGGAAAAAAGGTCCGGTGGGTGGACGAGTCCGGAAAAAAGCATCGGGCCCATCTTTTTCTGGGCATTCTCTGCTATAGCCAGAAGATCTTTGCCTGGGCCTCCGGGAACGAGAAGAAGGAGAACTGGGGGCTCGCCCACCAGAAAATGTATGCCGCCTTTTCGGGGTCGACCCGGGTGACCGTCCCCGACAACTTGAAAACGGGCATCAAGCGGACTCACCTGTACGATCCGGACATCAATCCGGGCTACCTCGAACTGGCCCTCCATTACGGCACGGTGATTGTCCCTGGCCGGGTCCGAAAACCAAAAGATAAAGCATTGATCGAAGGTTCGGTGAAAATTGTCTGCCGATATTTCTTCTTTCTCTACAGAAAGCACACCTTTCGAAGTCTCCTCGAGATCAACGAGGCCCTGAGGCGTGTGGTGGACCGGATCAATACCCGCCCCCACAGCCGTTTTGGCGTGTCCCGGCAGGAGAGGTTCGAAAAAGACGAGAAAGGGGCGCTCCGGCCCCTTCCCGAGGCGCCCTTCGAACAGCTCTACTGGAAAACGTGCCGCGTTCATCCGGACTGCACGGTCTGTCTGGAAAAAACGTACTACTCCGTGCCGTTCCGGCTTCGGGAGAAGGAGGTCCGGGTCAAGGTCACGCTCCGTCAGGTCGAGATCTTCGAAGGCGATGAGCGGGTCGCCCTGCACGCCCGGGATGTCAGCCGGGGCGGCCACCGGATTCTCGAGAACGCGCACCTGCCCCCAAACTCCCGGGCCTACCGGGAAAACATCCCGCAATACGTCCTGTCCCAGGCGAAGTCCCTCTCTCCGGAGCTTCACTCCCTGCTGGACGATCTGTTTCAGGAGGACGCGCTGGGACACCTGCGGCGGGCCCAGGGACTCATCCGGACGGCCCGGCAGGAAGTCGTCCGGACGGGAGCGGCGGTCGCCGTTCCCCACATCGCCCAGGCGATCGACCACATGCGGCGCTTCCAGACGATCCGCGTCGCCGCCTTCACACGATTTCTCGACCAATTGCGCCTGCAGGTCTCTGGGTCTCCCGACCGGGACGTGGTCCGGAAACCGGGCAATCCCATGCTGAGAAAGACCGAGACGAACGACTCACTCCCACCCCTTCAACTTCAGGAGATCCGATGAGCCTTCCCCAGACCCGCACCCTGTTGGCCGAACTGAAGCTGTCCGGAAGTCTGGCCCGGCTGGACCAGATCCTGGAGGATGCCCGAACGCAGCAATGGACCCCGGAAGAGGTGCTGGACGCCCTTCTCCAGTCCGAACAGGACCATCGACGCCTCCGGGCCACCCAGAAGCGGATGAAGAGCTCCCGCATCAAACAGCCGTCCTCCTTCGAGGATCTCGACAAAAGCGCGCCACGCTCCCTGACCCGAACGGAGATCGTCGAGATCCAGAGTCTTGCGTGGCTCTCCGAAGGCCGGCCCCTGGTTCTGGTCGGACAGACCGGCGTCGGAAAGACCTACCTGGCGCAGGCGGTCGGGAACAAGGCCTGCGCCTATGGCTATACCGTTCTCTATCTTTCGGTGACCCACTGGATGGAACAGCGCCACCAGGCCCGGATCACCGGATCGCTTCTCAAATTCCGGGAATCCCTGATCCGTCCCCAACTGTTAATAATGGATGACTTTGGCATGAAAAAATGGACCTCGGAAGAAGCCGAAGACTTCCGGGAGCTTCTGGAGGAGCGTTCCTGCGGAAAGTCCGTCCTGATCACCACCCAGCTCCCCTACGACCACTGGCCGGAGGTCATTGGAGATCCCGTTCTTCTGGAGGCCATCGTGGATCGTCTGGAGGGTCCGGCCCTGACGATCAGGATCACCGGAGAAAGCTACCGGAAGATCCGGGCCCGGCAAAGGGACAAAAACGGAAAGACGGCGCCTTCCGCCCCAACGCCCGGATGACGATCACAATCAAAACCCGGAATCGGAAAAATCCTCCTCCGGTTCTCGGGAATCCAAATCCTCTGACTCCTCTTTGAGAAGATTTTTATCAGAAAAAAGCGGGAGGTCCGATCAGAAAATGAAAAAGAAATTTGCGAAAGAAGAAAGGAAAAACTACAATCCGATTCATCTCGTCTCACGAAAAATGATCAGATAATTTTTTTCGAAAGGAGGAGCGAAAAAAAACTATTTCGTCACTGACGTTCCGAAGTGGATCCCAATCGGGAAATCGGGTGGCTCCGATCGAGGCAATTTTGTAGAAAGCGGAAATTCCGCATCCCGAAGTAACCATTCTACGATCTGTTTTCCAGTCTTTTTTCCCTACTTTCCTGACCCGCAAATAATTTCTCTTATGTCAACAAGATCCTATGGACGGGCCGGGCCAAAGAAACAGGCATAAAATTTCCGAGGCACAAAACAGGCATAAAGTGACTAGGCGGCCAAGTTATGCTTGCATTCACAGGGTGTCTCCGTGCGCGGCGCTGGCCTCGCGGCCCGGCGCTTCGTCGGGTTGAGGCCCTTTTACATAACTAGTGACATGATATATTATCATAACTAGTTATTAAGCCTAACCTCAAAGCGCAAAGGAGACTCCATGGCGACGCAAGCGGAGAGACAGAAGGCGTATCGGGAAAGGAAGAGGGCGAAGGGACAAAAGGACCGGCTCTATTTCGCGACGGACGACCAGGACCGGATCATCCGGGAGTACCTGGAGACGGGGATCCTCCCGACCGGGATCCCTCCGGAGACGGTGGCGGCCCGGGACAAGATGGCCGCAATCCGGGATCGCCTGGAT
Source organism: Nitrospirota bacterium (assembly GCA_021840555.1). GTDB lineage: Bacteria > Nitrospirota > Leptospirillia > Leptospirillales > Leptospirillaceae > UBA4572. Next base: position 12,674 of record JAKBXW010000003.1, on the reverse strand, counting down.
TGGGCCGAAAAACGCTTCCGGGACAAGGAAGGGAACCCGCTCCGGTTCTGGGGCGTCTTCGGGAGGCTCGATGAGAGGATGCAGAAGGTCCAGAAGGAGAACGACAAGGAGGTCCAGGACTTGGTGATGCTCCTGGCAAGAAGGGCGGGCGTCCTGTAACTAGTAACGACTCAGGGGGGACAAATCATGCGACGGGGCTTCATGAGTCCTGCTCCGCTTGTCGCCTTCCGCTTGCGACACCGGGACTCTTGAGGGGTTCCCGTGCGCTTCGCTGGGCCTCCGGCCCCCGCGTCTGCGCTCCGGATCAGATTCCCAGATCCTTTCCCCGTTTCTTTTGTTTCTCCGGACGGGATGCCACCGATCGGGGGGGGATTTGAAGGGCCTGGTCCTTTTTCCGCTGTTGCTCCCGTTCTGTGGCCACCCGGTCTTTCTCTCTCCGAATCTGTTCCTGGAGCTCCGGGTTGGCGAGCGCGATATTGTTCCGGATGGCCAGGCGAACGACTGTTGACCGGAACTCTTCCGGACCGGTGACAACGAGGTCTTTCCCGTATTTCTGACGGGCCAGTTGAAGGGCGGCAAGGACGCTGGCATCGGACTGATCGAGAACGCTGATCTTCGGGCCGGAATCGACAAACGCCGCTTTCCCCTGGGTATTGCTGTATCGCACTTCCCGCCCGAAAACCTCCGGAAGATAATCCCGGATGTCCCGGGGCTCCGGATCCTTTGACCGGACCGGTTCGGCCGGCCGGATCTCCATCAGGATCTCCCTTGTCCTCCCCGAGTATCGGTATTGCTCGGCCGCCTCTTTTCCCCGGGTTTTCCTGACCCACTCCTCGAAGTCCGGGAAAAAGCCCGGAGGATATTCCGTCGAGAATCCTTTCCGGAGGTCCGTGATTTTGTCCTGGATCTCGGCCCGGGCTCCGGCCTGTTGAGCGGCGAGTACCGAGCGAAGGGCGTTCAGCTCCGCCCCCTTTCCCTTCCAGCTTCCGGCGAACGCCTTTTGTCTCTCCTCCCTCTGACGCTCGAACAAGGCCATCCTTTCGGCCGCAATCCGTTTGTTCAGTTCGGCCTTGGCCTCCTTGCGGGCGGCCAGGTGGATCCGCCGGGCCTTGGCATAGTCGCCAAATCCCAACGCCTTGGCCGTATCGTTGACCGGTTCCGGAGAGGGTGCCGCTTTCTTTTCGATCCCCGGGGCCGGGGCCTCGAACGGTCCCCACCGTTTTTCCAGAGCTTTCAGGCCGAGCTTCCGGTCCACGTCGGAGGGCTTGACCGGCGTCTCGAAGCTCCAAAGGACCGCTCCGGCTCCCCGGAGCCGGTATTCCATTCCCTGTTCGGCGAGTTTCCCGTGAAAGTTCTGCCAGTCCGTCGCCTCCCGGGAGATTGCCGGAACCCTTTCCTTGGCGATCGCCAGGGCGGACTTTTCTCCGGTCCGTCGTTCGGCATCCCGGATCCGGGAGGGCTTGTGTTCTTCCGTCTTGCCCCTGTCAGTGACGAGGACCGGTTTATCATCCACGATGGAATATCGGGCGTGCGCCTCTGGCGTCCAACCCTGCTCGTGCTCGATCCGCGCTATGATCTTTTGCAACGCCTTGATGTCGAACCCGTTGTTGATCCGGACGGACCGGCCCGTCAGGGGATCCGCCCGGTTGAGCATGATATGGAGATGATAATTGTTTGTATCCTGATGCAGTCCATAGATGACCTGGTGTTCGTTCATCCCGAACTTGTCGCTCTCCCTCATCCCGAACTCGCCCATCAGGATGTCCACGGCCTTCTCGATATGCTGAGGGGTTGGCCGTTCTCCCTCCCGCCAGGAGAGGACGTAATGCTCGATGGGATCGCTGGAGCGGATCGCCTCTTCTGAAAGGGCGATCATTTCGGCTTTCTGGGAATAAAACTCGTCCGTGAGAAATCCCCGTGTGCCCGAGTAGACGCATTTTTCCGTTCCGCCGTCTCTCTCCGGTCTGACGATATAGTTGGCGAGCTTTTCGACCCGGATCGCCTTCGAGGCCGTCTGATTCGGATTAGGGATTTTTTTGTAGATCATCGCCAAACTCCTTCACGAGTTTAATGATGCTTCGGAGCGCTTCGACAGCCTCTTTCGAGGCAAGGGATCCGGAGAGGGCGTAATGCTTGATGAGCCCTCCCTGGCGCCTCAGCTCCCGGATCATGGCCGCATCCGCCCGGGCCAGGACCGGATGCCCCAGAGCCCGGCGCCGGATGTATTCCGACACCGACAGGCCAGCCGCAGAGGCTTGTTCTGCCAGATCTTTGCGGTCTTTTTCGGAGACGCGGAATGTCACGGGCACAAGCATAGGGCCTCCTCATCATTTAAACGCCAGCAGGATCAACACAGACAAAGAGGCACACCCCAAGAGGAAGGAGGCCCACCCCCAAATATCGGGCTTTCCTTCTTGAGAAACGAAGACCAGACCCCCCAGCATGATAAGAGAGGGGCTTGCGATCCCCAACCCTATTCTTGTGCCTGCATCGATCATAAATTGGGACCAAGCAAACTTGCCCGATTGTGCCGCCGTGAGCTCATGGGCACCGAAAAACCATCCGACCGTAAACACAAAGCCGATAATCAACATCGCCCCCCAAACGGTCAACATGGATTTGCCTACCTGTGCCTGTCTCACGGCCCTCCCTGCCGCCTCAGCCAACGGACCGGAAATCGACGGAACCAGTTCGGCCACGGCCACTTCGACTTTGTTTTTGGCGAGGGAGGCTGCATTCTCAGCAGCTTTGTCCGCCGCTGCTGTGGTCTTTTTTGTGATTTCGTTGGGGAGCCGGGTGAATATGCCATGGTAGGTCTCCAACGCGACCATAAACGGGAATAGTGCATCATTCTGGGGGATGTCGAAGGAATGGGCGATCGCCTGGATCCGATGGATCTGTTCCGGTGTCGGCTCCATTCCGCCGATGAGTTTCATCCCCTCTTTAACGTTTGCCATAAATCGTCTCCAATGCTTTTTTTGCCGCTTCCCGGAATTGCCGTAGTGCCGACCGTTCGGCGAGCGTGAGTTTTCCGCTTTTGTCTGCTGTCCAGAGCGCCAGCCTGTTGTCGATCAGCTTGTCGGCGATCAGATCGTTCAGTTCCGGAAAAATGATCGTTCCTGTGACCCGCTCCCGGAGTTTTGGCTGTCGGTTTTCGTCTTTCTGTTCGGCGTCGGTGAGCGGGATGAAATACCGGGCGAACTTTTCTTCCGGTCCGAAGTAGGTGTTGATCACCGTGTAGGTCCGACTATAGCCTTGAGCCTTGTCCAGGAATGTCTTGAGGAGTTCGAGCGAGTCCCGTTGGCGGTTGATTGGCCAGAGCATGATCAGTTCCCGGCCAAGTTCTTTGGCGACATCGGAGAGGATCCCGCTGTGTTCGATGATCCCGGAAGTCGCACGGGCCGCTGTGTTCACGACGATGCAGGCTTTCTTGCCCTGTTCGATTATTCCGCCGAGAGTGATATATCCGGACTGATCGTCGAGGTTGCATATTTCACACGGGACCAGTTCGTTGACCGCCTTGTATATGTCGGGGTTGGAGTCGTCGGATTCAACGACGATGATGTTTTCACCATCCGTCAGTAGCGCGTCGATCATGGCCATTGTGACCATCGATTTTCCTACGCCGCCTTTTCCCCCGCCAATCATGATGATCTTGTTCATAAGTCCTCCGAGTCGGGTTGGATTTTGAACGAGCCTGAAGCCGTGTTTTTCTGCTCGTTTCCTGTTTTGTCGGCCCCTTTGTTCTGGGGTGCGCTTGTTGGGGCAGGATGAACAGACTGCCCTTCCGGTTCAGGGGGCTGTACCCTTTTTGGTTTTTGGTTGGTTCTTTTCGGGCGGCCGGTAATCTCCGTGATCGTTTTCGGAAGAATCTGAAAAACATCTGACCGGAAAGCATCGGCGATTTGCTGGCTGGTATATCCCTTTTGAAGCATGTCCTTGAGCTCTTGTTTAACCGCCTTGATTACGTCTGTTTTGCTCCCTTTGCCGGTCCGTTCTCCGGGCTTTTGTTGCGCCTGTAACTTGTCCAGTGCATTCCTTGCCTTCTCCGCTGTTTCTTGGATATCGAATGTCCGTTGAGTCTTCATTGCCTGTCCTTTCTGTGCTTCCCTGCTGTCCGTTGATGGTCTACTTATGTCTGCTCTCCTTCCTACAGGACGGCACCACGCTTACGACAGCTTCGCTGTCTTTCGCCGTGGTGCGACGGAATCGCTCGACGGCCTTCGGCCTTACTCGCGGTCCGCATCCTGCCAGGGGGTTACCCCTTGGACCCCTCCCGATTTCGGAATCACAATTCCGGTTCCGGCTCTATCGCATATTCCGGGAACGGGAGGTAATCCCTTTCGATTTCTTCGAGAGCCTTTCGGATTCTCTCCTCCAGACGAGGGAATTTTTTTCCTGCTCGCCAATCCGCCTGGGTGAGAAACGCTCCCATTGGACCGAAGATCTCTTCTTCCGGATCGAGACGTTCCCGAACCGAAAGAGATAGCGTAGTTATAATCAATCTCCTCTAACGTCCAGATCGGTTAGTGGTCAGGAAAACCCGATGGTGATTACGTGTTACCGTTATTAATATCGCAACGGAGCTAGAAAGTAGATCCTCCGGCCTCGATCCGTCCGGAATTCTAGATCCTTCTCTCTTACAAGTTGAGACAAAGCTGCCTGGAGCTCCTGGTCAGTCATCCGGAGGTCCCTCGCCAGTTTTCGGAGACGGGTCGCATCCATTTCTCCGGAAGGGATCTTGAGGATTTTAGAAGTCTGAGCGTCCACCGGGATAAATCTCAGGGTCTGGAGCACCCAGGCGTAGACCCGAATATGGGGAGGGTCGTTGGTCCAGGCCAACACCCGACCATCGGAGGCCACGACGACGGGAAGGGGAGCTTCCTGCTTCACAACCCGGACCAGACCTCTTTCCGCCCACTCCCTGAGTTTTTCCGGGGCGGCGTCCACTCGTTCTCCCGGGAGATATTCGGCCCCGGTGCTTTTTACACGGAGTTGGACAAGCGCAATGACCTCCATCACTCCACCTCCTGCCAATCGTCTGTTCCTAACCTGTCCGAACTTCCGGAAATATCCGGGTTGGGAACACCTTGGGAACATGGCTCCAGTACTGGGTTGTTCCCAGTTGTTCCCATGTTCCCAAGGTGTTTTTTAGAGTTATTGGTAAGTGTGGGAGATGGTGGGGCCTCATTGCCTCGGGAACAACCGGGAACAATGGCGTCAGTGCTGGATGTTCCCGAGTTGTTCCCGGTTGTTCCCAACTTCGACTTGGGAACAGGCTCAGGAGGGCGATAAACCCATGCTAGATCCTTCCCGAGCCTGATTTTTACCCTCTCCCACCCACATCGTTTCAGAGCATTTCCGACGCGGATCTGCGATGCAAGAAAGTGCTGGCTCCGTTGGATCTCCAAGCATTGCTCAAGGATTTCTGTCGTCGTGGTCTCTGATCGCGATGACAAAAATGGTCGAATGACCTCTTCCCAGCTATCCGCCCGATAACGGGCCTCCTGCTCATCGGCCGCTTGCTCAGGAACTTTCCACCACGATTCCCCGGCCTTGAATCGAGTCACAGCTTCGGCCAAAAGCTGGTCCCGATCACGGGCCAATGCCGCTATGTCTATCTGCCCACACCGAATCGGCCAGAACCTGCGGGATCCTGTCGCATCCTTGAGATATTCGCGGTCATTCGTCGTCCCAAAAAATACGCACTGGCGCGGATACCGCTGATTGTCACGTCGATACGACAACCGCACCCAGTCCGACCGGACTGATAATTGCAGTTTGATCCGTCCCACTCCCGCCCGATCGAGAGATTCAAGTTCGGCGAATTCCAGCACCCATATTCCCAATAGCGAGGCTTCGAAATCTTTGTGATTCGGATCAGCTTTCAGCTCGGCCGTCCATTCCCTACCAAAAAGGACCTGGATCGAACTCGATTTCAGGATCCCTTGGGGACCCTCCAAAATCGGCATGGCGTCGACCTGGGAGCCGGGGCTAATAATTCTGGAGACGGCTCCGATAAGGAAGTTCCGGCCAACTGCTCGCGTGTACTCATCGTCCTTGGTCCCATAGTAGACCGGGAACAACGCCTCAATCCGAGAGAGACCGTCCCAGGCGAGCGAGTCGAGCCAATCACGGACCGGATGGGCGGGGTGTTCGTGGGCTACGGCTTCCACCGCCTCCCGGAGGCGAGCCAGGGGGATGGTACACCCCTCTCCGTAGATCCTTTCTATCTGCTCGGCAAGACGAAACAAAACCGGATCATCGACCGCCGTGTTCCCGATCTGGACCAGCCCCGAGAACTCGTTGTAATTCAAGGATCCGATGTCTGGAGCATTGCGGAGGATTAATCCCAAAGTCCTGGAATTTGCGATTAGGCGTCCGGTGGGGGTCCGGTCGAGTTGTCCTGTCCATGTTTGGGAGACGGGATCTGGAGTCGCTGTGGGAGCACAATCGCTAACAAGTCGGAGAACATCCTCCAGTGTTTGCCCTTCCGCAAAGAAGTCATCCACACCTTGTTTTTTTCCGCTGGCAAGATTGGGGAGGTTCAAATATCGGACGGTTGCCTTCCGGTCCCCCAAAAATCTGGTTAGGGCCTCGCGGGCGTTGGCAACTCGTGGGTTGGTCAAAAAGTCAGAATCGAACGCGATAATAACTGTCCGCCCCTTCCATTCGACTGTGGTCTTGAGGTCTTGGATTGCGTCCGGTCCGGACCAGGTATCGACGCCAGGCAAAGCCAAACAATAGATCCCTCGGCTAGCGAGGGAGTCAGCCTTTTTTACCCCTTCGGTAATCCAGATTTCTTGTTCCGGACCCGGAAGGGGCACCCCGGAGGGGAAATCGATTCGATGCCCCGCCCCGGAAACGGAATCGTACTTGATGGGCTTACCGGACTTGTTCAGCCGCGGCCGGTCGGGCCGGATCTGGACAGATACGACATGCCCCTCCCGATCCCGGATCGGGACCAGAAGGGCCGGAACACGGGCCTGCCACGCCTCAAAGCCCAAACTCTCCAGGACGGATTTGTCGGTTATCGTCCGATAGCCCCGTTCGACAATCACCTCCGGAGAGATCCCAGATCCCGCCAGCATCTTGGCATGATCAGAGTCAAGCGCCCGGGGGAAAGAATCAACGATCCTGTCCAGATCTTCCGGTCTCAGCCTCAATATCGTCTCCCGAAGTCTCCCTCCGTCCGGTCCGACCGGAGGATCCAGGGCATCGAGATCGCGGCTATGATCGATCATCGGGAGCCTTTTCCGGCCTGATCATGTCCTCCGCAAATCGGACAAGGATGATCTTTCCGAAACCGTTGATTGCGGGATACTCTTGTGGTATCTTTTTCCTTGTGCATTGCAAGATCCTCTCTGGCCCCTCCCCAAAAGGGGCCTTTTTATTTTTCTGGCTCGGATCCGGTAATCCTTTTTGCCTCGCCTTCGATAAACCCGGACAAATAGCTCAAATCATCCAGCCCTGCCCGGACCAGTTCCTCGTGCGATTTTGAGGATTCCCCCGATCTTCCCTCCCCGTATCCGGCTTGATAGCTCTTATTGTCGATCTGGAGTCTCATGTGTTCCCCTGCTGGGCCTTAGCTAGAGCCTGACGTTTTGTCGGCCGACCTGGACCTCGGGGAGGAGTTGATACTTTGTTTTCTGCCATCTTCCCTTGAGCAGCAATAATTTTTTTTTCGATCCAGATTTCGACCGCCTCCGCAGAAAAGAATCTCCTCTTTCCGATCCTAAAAGACGGAGGGAGATCGAGACGGTCATTGGGTCGGGATAGCAGATTCCGGAGAGACCCAGGCGTCATGGCCAGTTCGGTTGCAAACTCTTCAAGCGTCAGAAGTTTTTTGCCCATTGATGGGACCCCCTGTATAATTAGAATCTTGAAAAATGTATGTTCATATTAAGATCAATACGAGCTTATTAATATTAATATGATCATTCTTGATGGACTTGTCAAGGGGGTTTTAAATGGCTATCGATAGAAGAATGTTATTGTATTTAAGTAAGTTCAAGAAGATATCTATTTTAAAAATGGCAACAGCTAATGATATTTCCCAAGCGCAATTGAGCCGATTCCTTGGGGGAAAAAATAGAGGGTATCTTGGGGAAGAAAAAATCGAGAAGATTTCGAAATTCCTTGGTGTTGACTACAAGACCGGGAAACTTCTTCCTGGTATTCATCGGTGGAAGGGTCTTGAATGTTGGACTGATTCTTTAACTCTGGAGGATTTTAAAAATTGGGATGAAGTTTTTCGAGTTTTATTTGGTAAAGGACCGAAATATCTCTTTGTCGTCGGGGATGAGGGCCGCCGGGGTGATGATCCCTATCCTACACGAGGTTTGAAAGTGGTTGTTCCGTCAGTACAGCCGTCCGCCCGGGTGCTAATAGAATGTGCCTTGATGGAAGGAAAATTTTTGTGGCCTAATCCAGAAACTGGATGGACCTCCAGAAATGATTTAACTGGATCAAAGGATACCTGGATCTATCCCACCGAAGCAGTCTTCCAAAGACTGATTGAAGATGAAGCCCTGACAGTGGCGGAATTGGATCTTCTTCTTGGTGTCAATGGAAATTCAGGGTGGACATGGGAAAGATTGAGTGCTGCTCTGGAAGAGAAAGGAATCATACCGGAAGAAGTGGCCCAAAAATATGGACTGTCATAGCTGTGGTCTGCCACAATTTTGCCACAATGAGGAGGAAAAATATGATGATATGATATGATGTATCGTTATCAATAAATACTGATGAACATGATGATATATCGACTATCTAGTTATGGAGAAAATGATACTTACTGCCTTCACACGGCAGGGGTCACAGGTTCGAAACCTGTATCGCCCACCATATTCTTCTTCCGGCACGTATCCTGCCATCTTAGCACAAAAGCGAATCTCATGCTCGTATTTTCACTGAATTATGCGGTAGACCTCCGACCAGGAGAAGGTATATCGCCCTTTTTCCCTGTATTCGCCCAATCTCTTTGAGGAGAACCCGGGATTGGTGAGGCGAATCTCTTCCATCCGCCTCTCCCCTCCCGATTCGGGGGAAGGGCGAAGAAGGACGACGGTCAGGCCGGAACCTGCCTGCTGGGCCCACCAGAAGCAGTCCCTGAAATAGCGGTGGGAGGCCAGTCCCCCCCAGAGAGAGAGGTCGATTCCAATCCTTCCTGTGAGAATTTCGATCGGTTCTTGCATGGCTATGGCAAGAACCTCTTCGAGGGCCCTGACGTCGTCCTCCGCCCTGTGAACATTTTGATGGCTGACTCCAAGAGCTGACGCAAGGTTGCGAAGCTTGTGATTCTTCATCTCGGGCAGGAGCTTTTTCAGGACCGGGACGGTATCGATTCCCGGATTTCCCAGGGGGGATTGGTCGAGTCTCAGGAGTTCCCGGTTCATCATTCCCATGTCAAAAGAAAGATTATGGGCGACCACGGTCTTTTCCCGGAATATCTCCTTCATTTCATCCCAGTACTCGGAGAAGGTCGGGGCTCCGCGCACCATTGCGTCATCGATCCCGTGGATGGCTGTATAAAGCGTCGGTATCGGTTCCATGGGATTGATCAGGGTTGTATGACGCTGGGTGGGGCCGTCCGGGGACCAGGCTGATATGCTGATTTCGACGATCCGGGCCGACGGCTGCATGAGAAGTCCAGTCGTTTCCACGTCGAGGAAGAGAAGATTCTGGAAGGCCTCATCCATCGGATTTCCGGAGAGAACCGGTTCTGGATCAGACAAGACGGGCCGATCCGACCAGAATCTCGTTTCTGTCATAAAAAGCGGCGATCTGGCCCGATACGATTCCGTCATGGGGATTTTCGAGGATTAGTTTTGCCGGGTTCCCGGGATCGCGGCGGCAGGGGACAGGCGCCATCGTCGACCGAAATCGCACGAAAAGGGGAAGGGCTGTTTCCTCGGGTTCGGAAGAGATCACTCCCTGAGGGTCTTCGATCATGAATGTCCGGGACATCAGCTCGCCCTTGGATCCCATCAGGACCTCTTTTTTGACGGGATTCACCGACAGGATGTAAAGCCGTTCTCCCCCTGCGATTCCGTGACCCCGTCGCTGTCCCCGTGTGAGGCCGATCCCCGTTCTCAGGGATCCAAGGAATTTTCCTGATGTCGTCATGGCCTTCCAGGTCCCTGACCCCGGATCGGATGGGTTTCTGGGATCGAGATATTCTGTGACCCTTTTTTCAGACACGAAACATGCTTCCTGGTTCTCAAGCATTCCGGAGACCGGGAATCCCGCCCGTTCTGCCAGTTTCCTTACTTCAGCCTTCGTTTTCTCTCCAAGGGGAAGCCGGAAATTATGCGGACTGATTCCTGTCGTTCTCGACAGAAAATAGGACTGGTCCTTCGTTCTATCGGGGCTCATTTTGAGGCCGGGTCGTCTGTAATCCTCCGAATACCCCCACGAGGCATAGTGGCCTGTGGCAATTGTCGGGATTCCTTTTTCCTGTGCAATATCGAGGAGTGTCCTGATCTTGATTTCGGCATTGCAGGAGGTGCACGGGTTTGGGGTGGCTCCGGCGGCGTAGGCATTTTTGAAGGGGTTCACGACCTTTTCCTGGAACGCAAGGGCCGATTCGTATATTTCCAGAGGTACTCCGAGAATCCGTTCGCACAGATACCGGACCATGGGGACGTGACAGCAGGTTCTTTCAGTCCACGGCTTGTCGGTCTGTCCCTCTTCCTCCCAGAGCTTAAGAACGACCCCCAGTACATCGTAACCTTCCTGTTTGAGCAGCCAGGCCGAGACGGCCGAGTCGACACCCCCGCTCAGCCCGACCAGGACCTTGCCTTTATCCACCTTTTCCTGCAACCTCCGGTTCCTTCCGCACTCCTGTGTCCATCTCGCACTGTCCGTTAAAAATCACCCCCTCCTCGATGACCAGCGCGGGAGTTTTTATCTCTCCCCGAATGTTCGACGGCTTCACGAACTGGATCGATTCGGTTGCATAGACCTTTCCGGTGACCGTTCCTCCACAGACCACCTTTCCGACATTGATTGTCCCGGAGATAGTCGCTCCGTCCCCGATGATCAACGTGTTTTTGGAATGGATCTCTCCCTCCAGAACTCCATCTATCCGTACCGTTCCTTCGAACTGGAGGTACCCCCGAAAAAGGGTTTCCTTCCCAAGAAAGGCGATGATGTTTCCCTTGGAACCATCCTGACCGCTATTTCTCATCCATCGATCCTTCCGATTTTTCGTCCACATTGTCCGCGAGGCGGGTAATCATGGCTTCGAGTCCTTCCATTCTAGTAAAATTGAGCTCGACCTTCCATCCTTTTTTTTGCTTCAGGATGCGGGCCCGGCAAGGGAGGGACCGCTCCAGTGTTTGCCTGTTTTCCATGATCCAGACCTTCATCGACTCGTCCGCTGGTTCCGGGCGACTTTTCCTGCTCCGGGCGAGGCGGTCTTCCAGGGCTCTTATCGACAAATCCTTCCCGACGATTTCTTTCATCCAGCGAACCTGTTCCTCGGGGGTGAGGGGGGAGAGGACCTTGGCATGTCCAAAGGTCACCTTTCCATCTGATACCGCCTCGACGACCTCCTGATGGAGGTCCAGGATCCTCAGGTAGTTCGCGACCGTCGATCTTTTGAAGCCGATGTATTCCGAGAGGTTCTCCTGTGTCCAGTGGAACTCGTCTGAGAGCCTCCTAAGACCTGATGCGATTTCGACGGGGTTGAGATCGCTTCTCTTGAGGTTCTCGACGAGGGCTATTTCAAGGAGGTCCTGGTCCGTCATGCTCTTGATCAGGGCCGGTATCTCTGTCCAACCCAGGGACTCGGCGGCCCTGAGGCGCCTTTCTCCGGAGACGAGTGTGTACCCCCCGTCCCGCTTTACCACAATGATCGGGTGCAGCAGGCCGTGGCGCTTCATGGAGGATGCGAGCTCTTCGAGCGCCTCGCTCGAAAAGGACTTACGGGGCTGGAACGGGTTGGGGCGGACGGCCTCGACCGGTATCGACAACGAGGGTTCTCCTCCCGTCTCTTCCCCGTAAAGCGAATCGATTCCACGGCCCAGACTTATTTTAGCCATATGCCATGATCTCCTTCGCAAGGCTCATGTAGGACTGGGCTCCCTTCGACATCACATCGTAGAGAATGGCCGGCATCCCGTGGCTGGGTGCCTCCCCCAGCGTCACGTTTCTGGGAATTGTGCTCGAAAAGACATCTTTCGGAAAATGTTTCTTGAGCTCATCGAGGACCGAGGTGCTGAGCCTGTTCCGTTTGTCGAACATCGTCGGCAATATTCCCTCGATGGACAGGGTCGGATTCCAGCGGTTTCTGACCCGCTCCATTGTTTTCATCAACTGGCCCAGCCCTTCCAGGGCGAAATACTCGCACTGAACGGGTATGAGGACGGAATGGGCCGCGACGAGGGCGTTCAGGGTGATGAATCCGAGGGAGGGTGGGCAGTCGAGAAGGATGTATTCGAAGTCCGCGATGGCCGGATCAGGCAATGCATCCTTTAAAATCCGGTGCCGTACCCCTGCCTCGATCGTGGCCGCCTCCGGCTCAAACCCCGCCATGGCGACCGAACACGGGATTGCGCTGAGAAAGGGAAGCGCGGTCGTTCTGACCAGCTCCTGGAAGGTGTTTTTGCCTGTGATGAGTTCGTAGGAGGATTTGGGAGGCGTTCCAGCCTGGATCCCCATTCCAGATC
>JAKBXW010000044.1 GCA_021840555.1 Nitrospirota bacterium | reverse complement strand
ATCTGCCTTCCTTCCTGACTGGATCGGAGGTCATTCGCGAGGCCATCAGACGTGCCAGCGTGGATTTTTCCGTGGCTTATCCCATCACTCCCCAGTCCGAAGCCTCGTCCCTGGTGGGCGAGCTCTTTGCCGAAGGGTATGTTGGCGATTACATGCGCGGCGAATCGGAGTTCGCTGTCATGGGGCAGTGCGCCGGCGCGGCCTTTGGTGGTGCCCGGGTCTTCACGACGACAGCCGGTCCGGGAACGCTCCGGGCTTTCGAAAACTTTCCGATGTGGGCCGGAAGCCGTCTTCCGATCCAGGTGGTCTTTACGGTCCGCGGGGTGAATTCTCCCCTGACCATTCAGCCGGATACCCTGGAAATCGCCTTCATGCTCGAGACAGGAATGCTCCTTTGGCATGCTGAAACCGCGCAGGACCTCTTTGACTTCATGCTCAAGGGGTATTATGTCGCTGAGCAGCCCGAGGTGCATCTTCCGATCGGCATCATCTGCGATGGTTTTTTCGTGACCCATACCAAGGACATGGTCATGATGACTCCGGAGGATTTGGCCCTGCCGCACTACAATCCTTACCGGAGCCCCGTCGTTTGCATGGATATGGAGGTTCCTCCGGTCCGGATGATGCGGGATCCGTTTGTAATGAAATCCAACTACATCAGCTATATGACGCACGCAAGCTGGCAGCTTGAAATCCGGGCGGCCATCGAGCGTTCCCGAAAGCACACCATCCCGCTTCTCGACGGCCTGATCGAGGTGGAGAATCCCGATGCAGAAATCATGATGGTCGCTTCGGGAACCTCCGTTTCCCAGGCTCGTGAGGCTATCCGGCTTTTCCGGGACAAGGGAGTCAGGGTTGGGTTGGTCAAGGTCAAGACCCTTCGTCCATTCCCTACGGAGGAGATTCGAAAGGCGACAGAACACGCAAAGCATATTTTTGTTCCGGAATTCAATGTGGCCGGCTGGCTGGCACGGGAGATCAAGTCGACGATCGACCGCAACAGCCGCGTCGTTGCTGGCCCGCATGTCGCCGGTGGCATGACCATGCCCCCGGAAATTATTGTCGAAGAGATCGAAAAACATCTGGCGAACCGCCGGAATAAGGAGCTCGTCCATGGGTAAGAAAATCCAGATAAACAAGGAATTCGTCGATATCATGCCACAGGATTATCTTGACCTTGTGGAGACAGGAACTTTTGAAACACCCAATCGTGGTTGGAAGGACTTCGGAACGGCAACCGAGCTGATTGCCGAACATTCTCTTTGCGCTGGATGTCCCGAGTCGATTGCCTTCCGGCATATCATGGCTTCCATTCCGAATCCCGAGGATACGGTCATGGTCGGGTCGACAGGTTGCACGAGTCTGGTCTTCCCGATGATCGCGGTCCACAATATTCATTCTCTCTTCGGAAACCAGAACGCCATCGCGACCGGTCTCAAAAGGGCTCTCGCCGTCCGATTCCCGGACAGGGTGAAGGATGTTATCGTCCTTGCCGGTGACGGTGCCACGGTCGATATCGGTCTTGACATGACCCTCCAGTCCTGGTTCCGCAAGGAGCGTTTCACGACGATCTGTTTCGATAACGAGCTTTATGCCAATACCGGGGGGCAGGAGTCCGGTCTGATGCAAAAGGGCTTTCTGGCAAAAATGGCTCCGGTCGGCAAGAAATTTGAAAAAGTGCGGCTTCCCGAGATTGCCCGCGAGTCGGGGTGCGATTATGTCGCCATCATGACGGCCAGCAAACCCAGTCTGGTGGAAAAGGTCATCAAGCAGGCCGTTCTCATCGCCCGCGAGGTTGGCCCGACCTATATTCAGATCTATACTCCGTGCATTCTGGAAATCGGAAAGCAGAGCATGGAAGGGCTGCAGGAAATGCGAACATCCGAGGCACCTGGCGAACGCTTCAAATTCCGGGAGTTCATCTCCCCCGAAGCCCAGTCTTTCCTTGACGGTCTGGCAGAAAAGAAAAAGGCAGAAAAGCTGGCCACCAGTGGAGCAACATCCTAACAGCAGGGAGACCCGATGAAAGCGCGTGTCAATATTCGCATGTCAGGCCTCGGAGGGCAGGGAGTCGTGACTTCCGCCCATCTGATGGCGATGGCGGCGGCTCATGAAGGAAATTTCTCGATATCCAATCCGTTCTTCGGAGCGGAAAAGCGGATGGCTCCGGCAGAGTCCTATGTCAGAATCGGCCCGGAGAAAATTTACGATCGGGGAGAACTGGTTTTCCCCCATGTCGTGATGGTCTATCATCCCCAGGTGATCACCATGGGGAAAAGCTACACCATGCCGTTCTATTCAGGGATCAAGGACGGGGGTCTCGTCATCATCAACGATGATGTCGAACTTCTGACGGAGGAGGAACGCGCGGATCTCGCGAAAAAGAACGTGACGGTCTATTACGTTCCCGCCACGAAGATCGCCCTCGAACTGGCCGGAACGGAGCTGGCGACGAACATGGGAATGCTTGGCGCAGTGGCGGGATTGACCCATGTCGTGACGATGGAAGGTCTGGACAAGGCTCTTCAGGACCGCTTTGGAAAGAAGTATGTGGCATCCGGTGGAACGGCGACGCTCGACGAGGCGATCAAGAAAAAATTTGCCAAAAAGGAAATGCTCTTGCAAAAAAATCTCGAGACGATCCGCAGGACCTTTGATGAGGCTTCGGCCTTCGCTGCAAAACATCCCGCGATATCTGCGGGCGTCGGAGTGTAACCCTAAAAAGAATCAGGAAGGGCGTCAATGTATAATGTGGCAGAGGTGAATGCGGAGGAATGCGTTGCCCAGAAAGGATGCCGGCTCTGCATCATGTATTGTCCGGAAGCCAACTGCATTCAGATGGATACAACGAAGATGGTTGCCACCATCGTCGAGTCCCGTTGCAAGGGATGCGAACTGTGTGTCGTAGTCTGTGACGCTGCAAAACATAATGCCATCAAAATGGTGGCACGCTAGCTTTGGAAAGGTCGGGGCGAAGGATCGATTCCTTCGCCCCACACTACGCTATGAACGATGACATCGACAATGAAGGACCCATCATGGAAGAAAGCTCCCTGGCTGATGCCTTCATTAGGGTTGAGGAATCCATAAAGTCCTTCCATGCTCTGCTCGATTCAGTCAATCAGAACGCATCTTCCCTCCCTCTCTCCGAAGAAGACCTCAAATCGCGATTCGTCGCTTCCCAGGCTCTGCGCGACAGCGCCTCGATCTATCTTGACTGGGGCTGGCACTACCTGAGCCGGCTGTACGATGCCCCGAATCCCCACAATCCGGAAGACGCGATCCTCGATTGAATCCCCGAAACCAGACATAACCCCTGACTTTTAGCAATCCTCCTTAAAAAAATCCGTGAAGAATTTCCAATAGAGGATTCACACGGGATTTGGATTTAGAACCAAGCCTGATCGAAATGTCGAGCGTTTTCGGAGGGGTCTTTTTGGCGAGATCCGTTTCGCGAACCTGAAACAGGAGTTTGGTGCGAGAGAGAAGCTTCTCGTTGAAAGGAAGGTTAAAGTAAAATAGGCCTCCGGCCCGTCCGTGAGAATAAATAATGGTTTTGATGGGAAAGGCTTTGTAGGCAAGATCCCGGCCGAAAGGAGATTGCGCTGGAGTTGGTTGGGAAAAGGGAGAGGGCAGGACCCAGATCATGGAACCCAGACCCAGCGTGACGATTGTGAAGAGGATAAGTCCTGTATAGTAAAGGACTTGCTTGACGTTCTGATACGGGACTTTGGCCTGCCAGGCAATATCGAAGGCCTCGGATGGGGAAATATCGCGATAATCCTTTTTGAGCAAGGAAAGAAAGACGGAGTCGGGCACAATCTGCGCCTGAAGATCTTCACCGTCTTCGGCCACCACGACCTGGATGGGAATGACATGTTCCCGCCAGAGTCCCTGATGGCCAAATAGGGAATGGGTGTCCTGGGCCGTATGATAGGATCGAACGCCAACTGTTAGGTAGGAGGAGGGAATCTTTTCGACAATGGGCATTGTTTCGGGCTCGGGGTGGGACAGCGGGCGGAAATGGTAGAAGGAGGCGCATGCAGAAATCGAAAAGACGGTCACGGTCGCCAGAGAGAATGCCTTCAAGCGCCTAAGGCGCGCTGAATCAGTCATGCTGCCGGTTCTCCGCTTCGTTGGCGGTGGAAATCTTGACGAGAATGCTGTAGGCGAAAACCAGAATAAGCACAATGACCACGTAAAGGATCAGCTGGAGCGAGTGGTATGAAAAATCACCGATCCGTTCACTCTCCTTGTAGGAGGACTGGGCCTCAACCAAAAGGATACGGCGAATTGTTGAGATGATCCCGATCAGGATGAAGGAGGCGATCGGAAATCGTCTTTTGCCGAGGTAGCTCAGCATGATCCATAGAAGCTCGAGGATAATGACGACGAACAGCATGTCGTTGATCAGCTGAAGGACGGAATCGGTCTTGAGATCAGTCAGTCCCATGGCCGAGTGAACGAGAACGATGATCGCGCCCGACATCAGAAAGACGGCTACGATCAGATGAATGATGTCGTCAATCCTGAGCAGGACTTTTCTCAGCTTCTGAACGAATTCGATATGGCTGTCCGGACGAGGCGGATGGGTGGGTGGCTCAATCACCGGCGACCTTCCTTCATGAAGGGGGGGGCTCTCCATCGGTTACAGGTTCACGTGAGAGACGCAAGGCTTCCTCGATCCGGGCGAGGGAAGTCTCCCGTCCTGCAAGAAGCAGAACCTCAAAAATCCCGGGGCTGACCGTCTTTCCGGTAATGGCGACACGGACAGGCTGCGCCAGTTCGCCAAGTTTCAAGTGCAACGATTCCCCCACCTGCGCGAATACATTCCGGAGCCCATCTTCCGTCCATCTGTCAAGGGCCCTGAGGGCGAGGGACAGATTCTCGAGAACGCGGGCATTGGAGGGAATGAGAATCTTCTTTCGGGACTCCGGATCGATTGTCCGGGACCGGTCAAGAAAGGGGTGAGCGAACTGGGCGAGTTCCACAAGTGTTTTTGCGCGCCCCTTGAGCTCGTCGGCCAGTTTCACCCAATGACCGGAATCGGCGGCCTGGGGAAGGGGATCCGGCAGGGGAGGAATGGCCTCTTTAAGGAGGGGGACGAGGTCTGCTCCCGGGGTATTCTTGATGTAGTGGGCATTGAGCCAGAGTAGCTTTTCGGGATTGAAGACCGAAGGGGATGAGCCTACGTGGTCGAGGTCAAAAAAGGCGATCAGCTCCTCCCGGGAAAAGATCTCCTGATCCTTGTGGGACCAACCAAGACGCACAAGGTAGTTGACCAGCGCCTGGGGAAGGAAGCCCATGTCGCGATAAACCATCACGGAGGTGGCTCCGTGTCTTTTGGACAACCTGGTCCTGTCGGGCCCGTAGATCATGGGGAGATGGGCGAAGTCCGGAAGGGGGGCTCCCAATGCCTTGAAGATCGGGATCTGCCGGGGGGTGTTGTTGATATGGTCATCTCCCCGGATGACGTGAGTGATTTTCATGTCGACATCGTCCACCACGACGGCAAAATTATATGTTGGCATACCGTCGGAGCGAATGATGATCAGGTCGTCAAGGACGGCGCTGTCGAAGGAAAGCGGGCCCCGGATCAGATCGTCAAAGACGATGGACTGGTTTTCGGGAGTCCGGAAACGAAGGACATGAGGACGATCGGGGGAGACCGACCGATCCCGGCAATGTCCGTCGTACCGTGGAGGGAGTCCCTTTTTCAATGCCTCGGATCGCTTGGCCTCGAGAATGTCCGAAGTGCAGTCGCACCGGTAGGCATGGCCTTTTTCGAGAAGATGCAAGGCGAGTTCCCGATACCGTTCAAGACGTGCAGTTTGGAAAAAAGGACCCTCGTCCCAGCCGAGGTCGAGCCAACCAAGGCCGTCGAGTATGGCCGAGATGGATTCCTGGGTTGAGCGTTCCCGGTCGGTGTCCTCGATCCGGAGGACAAGTGTTCCGCCGAAATGACGGGCAAGTAGAAAGTTGAACAGGGCCGTCCGGGCACCTCCCAGATGAAGATGTCCGGTTGGGCTTGGTGCAAAACGAACGCGAAGAGAGGAGTCTTTTGGCAGGGGCAAGGCGAATGTCCTGAGTTTAATCGTGAATCCAATCTGTGTAGATAAAAAGCATAACACGGTGAAGCGTGCCGGAGAAAGGAAAAAAAACTCACAGGTACCAAAGGACCAGTTTTTGACCTAGAGGTCAACCCGGTCTATAATTCGAACGCGTATGTCCGGCAGGACCATGAGAGGAGCTTAAAAAGGGTTGAAGACTGGGGTGACGATGGATTGGAGGAGCGGCCGGAATACCCGGCCCGGGAAAACGTCCTGGAAGAAGTCTTCCAGCCTAACGATGCTGGCTCTCGTCATTGCGGCCGCTCTGGGAATGTCCGGTTGCGGGGAGGTCAAGCCTCTGACGCCAGAGGAGCAGTCGCTCGTTTCCTCATGGAAAATCGGAAAATCCCTTGAGAGCGCCTACTCCAAGGAATCGGTGGACGCCGTCCTTTCTCTCCTGGCCCCTTCGTTGTCCAGCCGTCCCGAAACTCGCACCCAGCTGGCGAGGATATTCGGAATGTTCCGGAAGCTGAATCTGACACTCGTCATGGACTCTGGAGAGGTCGATCCCACGACGCATGCGATCACATTCAGGGCGCACTGGACGCTGACGGGCCTGCCAAAAACGGGAAGCGGCCCCCGTTATTTTCAGACAGGCGAATGCCGGATGGTCGTGACGATGGAAAAAGCTCCCCATCGGTCCCGGATTGAATCCATTTCCGGCGACACATTCCTTGTCGCTCCGGCAAAAACGCTCCCCCCGGCATGAGCGATCGGCCTCAGGCCAAAAGAATAACGGCCGACTTCCTGATTGTGGGGGGAGGAATCGCAGGGTATCAGACGGCTCTCGATCTTCTTCCACTGGGAAGCGTGGCCCTCGTTTCCAGGGGGTCGATCGCCTCCGGGAGTTCCTACTACGCCCAGGGGGGGCTCGCGATTCCCTGGAAGTTCGACAGGGAAGCCGTCAACGCCCATGTCGCGGACACAATCCGCGCGGGTGCCGGTCTCTGTGACGAGGAAAGGGTCCGTCTTCTGATCGAAGGCGCCGAGGAAGCCTTCGTGACGCTGGTCTCATACGGGGTTCCCTTCGACAGGGATGAAAAAGGGGAGGTCCTTTTAACCCGGGAAGCGGCGCATTCGCGTCCTAGAATCGTCCATGCCGGCGGGGACAAGACAGGATCCCTCATCCTGAGGACCCTGGCCCAGAACGTCCATGGCCACGAACGCTTCACCTTTCTGACCCCCTATCGCCTGACGCGGCTCCTCAAGGAGCCCGACGGCCGGGTGGCGGGGGGGCTCTTCATGGACGAAACGGGAGACGGATGGCTGGAAATTCTCGCCAGGGCCACCATCATGGCGACCGGAGGATTCAGCGCCCTGTTCGCCAGGACGACCAATCCCCCTTCACAGGTGGGAGATGCTGCGGCTGTATGCCATCGGGCCGGAGCCGAACTCGAACGTCTGGCATTCACCCAGTTTCACCCGACGGTTCTCGATCTTCCGGGTGAGGCCCCTTTCCTCCTGACGGAGGCCCTCAGGGGAGAGGGAGGCCATGTGGTCAACGAGTCGGGGGAGAGGATCCTTTTCAGATATCATCCGGACGGGGAGCTGGCCCCGAGGGATGTGGTCTCCCGGGCCCTCTGGCTAGAGGCCCGCGCCCATCCGGAATCGTCGCTCTACCTGTCTGTGAACCATCTTCCGGCGTCTTACCTGAAGGAGCGATTTCCCCAGGTCTACACGCACTGCCTGTCGGTCGGAATCGATCTGTCGCGAGACCGAGCTCCGATTCGCCCGGCCGCCCATTTCCAGATGGGGGGCATCAGGACCGACATGGACGGACGCACCTCCCTCCCCGGACTTTACGCCGTGGGAGAGGTGGCCAGTACCCGGGTCCACGGGGCAAACCGCCTGGCCTCAAACTCCCTTCTGGAGGCTCTGGTCATGGGCCACAGGGTCGTCCGTGGAATCGCCTCCGATCGTCCCGGAAGGGGGGAGCTGGCCCTGCCGCCGGAAGAGGAACGGGACATTCCGCAGTCCATTCCGACGCTTCCTTCGGGGGAGGTCACGATGAAAGTGATCCAGAACATTCTTTGGGAAAAGGCGGGGATCGTCCGCTTCATCTCCCAGGTCCGGGCCGGCCGGGAAGAGATCGAGGGCTATCTGGCCAGGATGCGGGAAGGTCCGGTCACGACAGAAGGGCTTCTTTTGTGGAACGCCCTCGAGCTCTCGCGGGAGATTTTCAAGGATCTCCTTGTCGCTCCGAGAGTGGGGGCCAACTTTTTTCTCGAGGATTCTCCTGCAGGGAACGGGCAGTCGGCCCAGAAGAGAGGAAAAGGGTAGGGAATGGCAAAGGATTTTTATGACCGTCTCGGAGTGACCCGGAAGGCGACTCCCGAGGAGATCAAAAAGGCCTATCGGAAGCTCGCCCGCCAATACCATCCCGATGTCAATCCGAACAACAAGGAGGCGGAGCTCCGGTTCAAGGAGATCAACGAAGCCTATGAAACGCTGTCCGACGAAGAAAGGAGAAAGGAATACGACGATCTGATCGCCGGAGGGGGCGCAAGCCGGGGAAGGGCCGCATCATCCGGTGGGGCGGGCCATCCTTTCGAGGATTTTTCAGGAGAAGGGATGGGGGACTTCTGGGACCTGTTCGGGGGAATGGGGAGGGGAGGAGGGACCATTCTTTCTGAAGTCCACCTGACCCTGACATTCCGGGAAGCTGCCCTCGGAGCGGAAAAATCTGTGCTTCTGACCGATGGTTCAGGTAAAAGGCCCGAACAGGTCACGATCCGGATTCCTGCCGGGGTTGAGGCGGGAATGTCCTTTACCGTCCAGACCGTTTCAGGTTCCCGATCCCGGATGATCCGGGTGGTCATCGACGAGATTCGGCCGGATCCCCTGTTTCGCCGGCAGGGATCGGACCTTCTTCTCGATTGCCCGGTCAAGCTCTCCGAGCTCCTGTACGGGGCGACGGTCACCGTCCCGACTCTCGATGGGGAGGCCCGCCTCAAGATTCCTCCGGGAACGAAGGCCGGCCAGACTTTCCGGATGAAGGGGAAGGGGGTGGTCTCTCCGGTGGACCACGAAAGGGGGCATCTCTTCGTCAAGATCCTCCCTGTCCTTCCCCCGCGGATTCCCGCCTCTCTGGAATCCTGCATTCGCGAGCTTGACAGCCATTACCCCCCGGATTTCCGATGGAAGAACCCGTGATCCGGAAAAGAGCTTCCCGGCTTCCGATTCCCCCAAGGAGCCCAAGGAGATAGACCGATGGTTGAAAAGGAATTTCCAAATGTTCCGGGGCGGCCCATGCCGGTCGCGTGGGTCACGGAAACCTATTCGGTTTCCAGGCAAACCCTGTCCCTTCTGGTCCGGGAAGGGCTCGTCGAGATCGAAAAGGAGGGGTCCGCTTCATTTCTTCGCCCGGAAATGATCGAGCGCGTAAGGATCATCATGGCTCTCCGGAAAGAGCTGGGGGTGAACCTGGCGGGGGTCGAGATCATTCTGCGGCTCCGCCACCAGCTTCTCTGGTACCGGAATCGCCTGCGGGATTTCCCTGAAGGATCCTGCATCGACAGCGACCTGTCCTGACAGCCTGGAAGTCCGAATCCACAACCCCGACACTTGAATTCAACAGGGAGGATCGACCATGGATGTGAACAAGCTGACCCAGAAATCACAGGAGGCGCTTCAGAGAGCTGTCGACCTGGCGCGCCAGAAAGGCAACACCGAGGTGGAGCCGATACACCTTCTCAAGACCCTGCTGGAGCAGGAGGGAGGCATCGTTCCCGCCATCCTCCGTAAAATGGAGGTCTCGCCCGAGGAGCTTCTGAAAAAGACCGACGAACAGATCGGACTCCTTCCCCGGGTCGAGGGAGGATCCGGAGGCCCCTATCTTTCCAGGAATCTCTCCTTCCTTCTCGACAAGGCCCTGGAGGAGACCCGTCCCTTCAAGGACGATTACGTCAGCACCGAGCATATTCTTCTGGCCATGACCGAGAGCACCGGTCCCGAAAGCCGTATTTTCAAGACCTTCAAGCTAACCCGGGAAAAGACGCTCGCGGCGCTCACCGAGGTCCGGGGAAACCAGCGCGTGACCGATCCGAATCCGGAAGAGCGCTATCAGGCTCTCGAGAAATTCGGCAAGGACCTGACGGCCCTCGCCCGACAGAACAAGCTAGATCCCGTCATCGGTCGCGACGAGGAGATCCGGCGGGTGATCCAGGTGCTTTCCCGAAGGACGAAGAACAATCCCGTCCTGATCGGCGATCCGGGGGTCGGCAAAACGGCCATCGTCGAAGGTCTTGCCCTACGGATCGTCGCGGGAGACGTGCCCGAAGGACTGAAGGACAAGACGATCTTCTCCCTCGATCTGGGGGCCCTTCTGGCCGGGGCCAAATACCGGGGGGATTTCGAGGAGCGCCTCAAGGCCGTCCTGAAGGAGATCAGCGCGGCCTCGGGCCGGATCATCCTGTTCATCGACGAGCTCCATACCATCGTCCGGGCGGGAGCGACCGAAGGCGCCATGGACGCCTCCAATCTTCTGAAGCCCGCCCTGGCGCGGGGGGAACTCCGGGCCATCGGCGCGACGACCCTGGACGAATACCGTCAGTACATTGAAAAGGATGCGGCCCTCGAGCGTCGTTTCCAGCCGGTCTTCGTGGGTGAGCCTTCCATCGACGACACGATCGCCATTCTCCGGGGGCTCAAGGAAAAATACGAGATTCACCACGGCGTCCGTATCAAGGATTCGGCGATCGTTGCGGCGGCGATCCTCTCCCACCGCTACATCACCGGCCGATTCCTTCCGGACAAGGCCATCGACCTGATCGACGAGTCGGCCAGCCGCCTCCGGGTGGCGATCGACAGCATGCCGCTCGAGCTCGACGAGGTGGACCGCAAGATCCGTCAGCTCGAAATCGAGAAGATGGCCCTTTCCAAGGAAGAGGACGAGGAGAGCCGGAAAAAGAAGGCCGATGTCGAAAACGAGCTCGAAGAGCTCAAGGCCCGTTTTTCGGCCCTGAAGGCGCAGTGGGACGGGGAAAAGGCCCGGATCCAGGAGATCCGCGACCTCAAGGAGAAGATCGAGCAATCCAAGCTGGATGCCGATGCCGCATTGCGGGAAGGCCAGTACGAAAAGGCCTCCCAGATCACCTACGGGACCATCCCGACCCTCCAGAAAACCCTCGATGCAGCCCAGGCTTCGATGGAGAAGGAAAGCCAGACGGGAGGGCGTCTCCTGAAGGAAGAGGTGTCGGAAGAGGACGTGGCCCAGGTGGTCTCGAGCTGGACGGGGATCCCGGTGACCCGGATGATGGAAGGGGAACTCCAGAAGCTTCTGAAGATGGAGGAGCGCCTTTCCCAGCGCGTTGTCGGCCAGAAGGAGGCTGTCGTGGCCGTCTCGAACGCCATCCGGCGCGCCAGAGCCGGGATACAGGACCCGAACCGTCCTCTCGGTTCCTTTTTCTTTCTCGGTCCGACCGGGGTGGGAAAGACGGAGCTCGCCAAAAGCCTGGCCGAGTTCCTCTTCGACAACGACCAGGCCATGATCCGAATCGACATGTCGGAGTATATGGAAAAGCATTCGGTGGCGCGTCTCATCGGAGCCCCGCCCGGATACGTGGGGTACGAGGAGGGAGGACAGCTGACGGAGGCGATCCGGCGCCGCCCCTATTCGGTCATTCTCCTCGACGAGATGGAAAAAGCCCATCCCGACGTTTTCAACGTCCTTCTCCAGGTGCTGGACGACGGGCGTCTGACCGATGGGCAGGGACGGGTGGTGGACTTCAAGAACACCGTCATCATCATGACCTCGAACATCGCCTCCGATGTCATCCGCGATTCGGCCGGCGTCCCCGAAGCCGAGGTGCGCCGAAAGGTGATGGAGATTCTCGGGCGTTCACTCCGGCCAGAGTTTTTGAACCGGATCGACGAGATCATTCTCTTCCACCCCCTCACCATGGCCGAGATCATGCAGATCGTCGACATCCAGCTTGCCTCGATCAACAAGCGGCTCAAGGATCAGAATATCGTTCTCGCACTGACGGATCGGGCCCGGGAGGAGCTGGCCCAGGTTGGCTTCGATCCTGTCTACGGAGCCAGGCCCCTCAAAAGGGCGATCCAGCAGGCCATCATGAATCCTCTGGCCCAGCAGATTCTGGCCCGGACCGTCCAGAAGGGCGGAACCATCGACGTCGACTGGGACGGAGCGAATTTTCTGTTCAATTCGGCGCCCGTTTCAGGAGAGACTTCGTGATCGAGGGGGAGGCTCCTATCAGGGATGGGCTTCTGTTTACCCGGGACACCTCCCTGGCGGAGCGTATTTCGCGGGCCGTGCTCCACTGGCCTCTCGGCATTGTCGTCAGGGATTCCTGGGAGGGTTGGGAAAAAGTCTCTCCCGATTGCCGTCTCCTTCTCATCGACCGGGGAACCATACCCTCGCTCGACCTGTCGGATGGCAACTTCCGGATCATCCTTTGCGGGGAGGGTGAAAGGCTCCTCGAGGCCCTCACCCAATTTCTGTATCTGCGCGAGCCTCTTTCCCAGGCGGTGGGGATCGAACACCTTCTCCATACCAAGTGCCGGCAGTATCTGAAAGCAGTCTCGAGTCTCCGTGATTCGGATTCGGCCTATTCCTTTTTTTCCGACCTTCTGGACCGGATGCTCATCCCGACGGCCCTCGACGTGACCGAGGGAAATCAGCACAAGGCTTCCCGTATCCTGGGCATCAGCCGGACGACCTTTCGGAGCAAGATGAAATCGATCGCGGAGGGAGAGAGAGGTCCGGGAAATGGAAATTCTTGTTAAATGCAGGTTAATAATATTTAAATATTGCAGGCTCGGTTTATGAGGAGATTCCTTGGATAAAAAAAATCTGTGATTTCTGGTTCTGACGCTTGACAGATCGGTCTGTTCAGTGTAATTTCCCCGATGGACGTTGTATTTTCATAATTAAAATGCGAAAGGGGGGAAGAAAACGATGAAAAAATCGGAACTCGTGGACAAGATCTCCCAGTCCGCAAAGATCAACAAGACCCAGGCGAACGAGGCTCTGAATGCCGCTGTCGAGGCCATCAAGAAGGCTCTCAAGAAGGACAGCGAGCGCGTGACCCTTCCCGGTTTCGGAACCTTTTCGACGGTGAAGAGAAAAGCCCGCACCGGTCGGAACCCTCGTACTGGCCAAGAGATCAAGATTCCTGCGATGCGCGTTCCCAAATTTACTGCCGGAAAAGCCTTTAAGGCCGCCATCAAGTAATTTGTCCCGAAAATGCGGGGCCATGGGCGTCCGTGGTCCCGTCTTCTACAATAGGCACGTAGCTCAGGGGTGGAGCGCTACCTTGACACGGTAGAGGTCGGCGGTTCGAAACCGCCCGTGCCTACCATATTTGAAGCCATTCTCCGAAAATTTCTCTCAAATACAAATTCCAAGATTTGAATTATTGCGCTTGACCCCATAGTTAAAGCCCCGATCTTTACCCATATTTCCGACGAATAGGTACGTGGCTTGTGGGACACACCTGTAAACGTGTGAAGATTGTCCATATGGCCGACAGGTCGTCAAGCCTCTGGATTCCTCTCCAGAGGGTTTGTGTTCCGGGCTCCCCGTCCCCTTTTCTTCCCAGGAAGCCTCCCAGTCCCGCCACCATCCGGATCGCTTCCCGAAGGGTCGGCGGTGTGGCCTCGGGATAGGGTCAGGGCTAAAGCCAGGGGCTTGCGCGCACTGTTCGATCACGGAACGAACATGGGAATTGTCCGTTTCATGAACCCGTCGAAAAGAGGGACAGTAAAGGCTGTTCCTCCATGGGACGGGCTATAGATCATCCCTTTTTGGATAAGCCGGGCCCGAATGGGAGCCACGGCGGAAATGGGTTTTTCCAGAACCTCCGCGATATCCCCGGAGCGATGGGGTCCTTGTCCCAATTCCGCCATGGCCCTCATGTATTTTTTTTCTGATGGGGGCAGACGGTCGAATCGAACGCGAAAAAAACTGGTAGCGAGTTCGGCGATTGCGACTTGCCCGACATGGCGAGCGTCCTCTCGAGTGATCGGAGAGTTTTTAGATTCGTTCCACGCATGCTTTCCCCATTCTTGAATGAAATAGGGATAACCGCCCGTGGCCTCCAGGACTTCCAGGATGGCCGATTCCTCAAAAGACACTCCTTTCTGTTCCGCAGGAAGGCACAAGGCTTTTCTGGCATCTTCCCGGTCGAGGGGACCTACAGGAATGAACTCGAAAAGACGCTCTGCATAGGACTTGGAGCGTCCCGTCTGGCCAAGGATTTGAGGAAGACCTGCTGCAATCATCGTCAAGGGCAACTGGCGGCTGCTGGCCCGATGAAGTGCCATGATCAAAGCGGCCAACTGAGGTTCAGGAATATATTGAAGTTCGTCGATGAACAGAATCACGGCTGTCTTGTGTAGGGCTGCCGTTTCTGCCACGGAGGACAGAAGGTCCACAAGATCACTTTCCAGATCCCCGCTATCGGCCACCCCGGTTTCTGATGATGCATCCAGGCCGACTTCAATATCCTGGAAGCGGACCTTCATCGTCCGGATAAAGTTGCCCAAAACTCCAAGTGCCCTCTTTACCGCATCCTTCGCCTCTTCCCTTCGACTCATGCGAAGAAGAGCCGTTCTGAGTGCCGGTCCCAGGACGGCTGGCAAGGATCGCTCTTCCGGTGCCTCTATTTCGATCGGAAATAGAGTATTATTTTCAGCAGCATTTCGAAGGCGCTGAAGAAGAACTGTCTTTCCCACCCCACGGAGTCCACAGAGAACGAATCCTCTCGTAGGAAGCGCCTGTTTGATCCGGTAAAAGAGAACGGAGGCCTTTTTTCAGAATTTCATCGCGGCCCACAAGGGCGGGCGGAGGTGTCCCGGCTCCAGGAGCGTAGGGATTCATTTTCGGATCCATAGGGTGGAGACTCCATGATTTATAGAAAATAATTCTTAGCACGACAGCGCAATATTGAGGGTATAGACAAACTCTTTTTCCTCTGATAAAGTGGGGACAAACCTCTCTTGCCCCCCGCTGACAGAAAGGAAAAAGAGCCGTGAACGAACTCCCCAGCTC
>JAKBXW010000136.1 GCA_021840555.1 Nitrospirota bacterium | reverse complement strand
GGAGGCCTTTACCGTGACCCTCATCTCCACGGTCTTGTCCGCCTTCTCCCCGCTGGTGATGATCCCCACGGAGTAATCCCCGACAAGGGACTGGAGACCGGGGGTGATCGTCACCTCCACCTGTTTCATCGCACCAGGGGCAAGGGCCTCGATCTTTTCCGGCTTGAAGGTGGTTTCCCAGTTCTCAGGCTTGAAAGAGGAGAAAGAGATGTTCCTGTTCACGGCGGAACCGTTGTTCCTGACAAAAAGGGAGAAGGTCACCGGCTTTCCGCCAAAGGCCTCCAGGGAGAGGATCCCGTTCGGGGTTCCGGCGTCGAGCTTGTAAGTGCCCGTGAGGTTCACGGTGAGCTTCGCCTCGGCCTTGCTCTCCCCGGAGCTGACCCTGACCAGGACCGGATATTCGCCGGAGGGGGCGTTCGGGTTGGGGGTCACTTCCACCGCCACGGTCTGACTCTGCCCTTCCTTTACCCTGATACTGGAGATCTGCTTCTGTTCGTAAGCCGGCTTGAAATTGATCTCCCACTTCTCCGGGCCGACCGCCCCGAGGTTGAACGTCCTTTCCATCTCGCCCTTGTTCATCACCTCGATCGAGAATTCAAACTTGGAGTCGGTCTGCCCCCTCAGGACGGGATAGGCGGCGGTGAGCTGGATGTTGTCCGCGCCGACCGTCCGCTCCTGGACCTCCACGGAAAGGGTATGGTTTGATGTGAATTTGCCGTCCGCGGTCTTTGCCTCGAACTGGAAGGTGTATTTACCCGGCCCTATGCTCTTGGCGGGCTCGAGGGTCAACGCCAGCGTCTTGGCCTTGCCGTTGGGGACGTACATCCCGGTGACCCGGTAACGGGCGCCCTTGAGCGTCGCCTTCCAGTCTTTTGCCACCGCGGTGATCCGCACATCGATGTTTTCATCGGCGCGCCCTTTATTCTCCAGGGTCAGGTCCATCTGAACGGTTTCCCCCTTCGCGACAGCGACGCCGGAATAATCCGTGTAGAGGGCGATGCCCCGCTCCGGGCGGTTGTCTTTCTTATCCGTTTCCGGCTGGGCAAAAACCAGCGCCTGCGCCACCCCCAGCAGGATAAAAACAGTGAATGCCACGGTGAATAACCTTCTTACATGACTTCCTCGCCCCATGACTGCCTCCTCAATCTATTTCTCGGTATTGATCCCGTCGCGATTGGACGGGGTATGCTTTTCAGCGCGTAACATAGTAATGGATATCCGTTCTGTCAAGAGGAACTATTGCCTCTGGTGAGTATTGTTTCTCTCACAAAAACACCCTGCTTGAAGCAGGGTGTTTTTATTAATACTTCCTTTTGACAAACCGTCAAGGCGAGGCGCCTGATCCCATCTTGCTCGGTCAGGTGTCCGACCAGCCGCCTAAAAGGTGCCGGGGTATTTGCCGCCGTCGATCAGGAGGTTCTGGCCGGTGATGAAGCTCGCCTGAGCGCTGCAAAGGTATGCGCAATATTCGCCCAGCTCGGCGGGGGCGCCGAACCGGCCCGCGGCGACCTGGGCGGTCCTGATCGCCCGCATCTCCTCGTAGGTCCGGTTCTGGAGTTTGGCCATCGCCATCGTATTGGACTTATGGCGTTCGGTGTCGAAATCACCGGGCAACAGGTTGTTGATGGTGACGTTGTGCTTGGCCACCTCGCGGGCAACGCCGGCAACGAAGCCGGTAAGGCCGGAACGGGCGCCGTTCGAAAGCCCGAGGATGCCGATCGGGGCTTTCACCGCGCTCGATGTGATATTCACGATGCGGCCGAACTTGCGGGAGATCATTCCATCCACTGTGTCTTTGATCATAAATATCGCCCCCAGCATATTGCCGTTGAGCGCCGCGATCCAGGTAGCGCGATCCCAATCGCGGAAATTTCCGGAGGGGGGGCCGCCCGAGTTGTTGACCACGATATCGGGTGCCGGACAGGCCTTGAGCACCTCGGCACGCCCTTCATCGCTGGTGATGTCGGCCGCCACGGGCGTCACTTTGGCGCCTGTGGCAGTGCGGATTTCCTCGGCCGCCGCCTCGATGTTGGCGCGCGTACGGGCGACAATGGTCACCTCAACCCCCTCGCGGGCCAACGACAGCGCGCATGCCTTTCCCAAACCGGCGCTCGCGCCACCGACGATCGCCTTTTTCCCTGCAATTCCCAGATCCATCCTTCCTCCTCTGTTTCTTGAATTGAGTCTCTGTTCATTCCTCCCCATCAAGCCTAAAGCGGTTACCGGTTGCCGGCATAGTACTCCACACGGCGCTCAAAGAAGGCAATCGCTTCGGACAGGAGGAATGCAAAGGTAAAGACCACGATCACAAGGGACCAGAATTCCTCCATCAGAAAGTGCATCGAATAGAACTCGAACAACTCGCCAATTCCGATGATGGAAATCAGCAGCTGGCCGATCACCACCCCCTTGACACCGCGAATCACCCCCAGACGAATCCCGGCCAGGATCTCGGGCAAGGCGCTCAGGACAAGGATCTTGGTGAACATCTGGTATCTGGTCGCACCAAGGGATTTCCCCATCTCAACCAGTGACCGGTCCGCCTTGCTGATCCCCACCTGGGTATCGAGGATGATGATGAAAACGGCAAAAAGAAACACCGTCGCCACAACCGTTGCCTCACCGATGCCGAGGATACCCATCAGAATGGGAACCAGGGCGGAAATGGGCGCGCTCACGAAGATATTGACCCACATGCCCAAAATTTCCTGGACAATCTTCACCCGGGCCATCAGCGTTCCCAGAGCGATGCCCACAATCAGCGCGAGCGACATCCCCAACGCAAAGGTGCGCAGCGATATCTCCATCGCCTTGATAAATTTCTCTGTGGTGAACACCGTCGTTGCAACCAAAAGGATCTTGGAGATCGGAGGAAAGATGCTGGACCACCCCATCCATCCCACCAGCTCCCAAAGAACACACCAGAAAAGCAGCGAAACGCTAAAAGGAATTTTCTTGCCGAATAGTTGCATCTCAAGCTCCGGTCAACATAAGTAAACTTTCAGTTCACGCCAGATAGTGTCCACAACATCAAGGTACTTCTTGTCCCGTCGGATGTCGTCGGCACATTTTCCACTGCGATCAATCCCGGGTTTGATCACCTGGGATACCTTTCCCGGCCGTGCGGAAAGCAGCACGATCAGGTCGGACATATACGCGGCCTCCTCGATGCTGTGGGTCACAAAGATGACGGTTTTATGCCGGTTCTGGAGCAGATCCAGCATGTCTTCCTGAAACTTCCTTCTCGTCTGTTCGTCCACGGAGGAGAATGGTTCGTCCATCAGGATGATGTCGGTGTCCACAGTCAAGGCGCGGGCCAGCCCGACTCGCTGCCGCATCCCACCGGAGAGCTGATGGGGATAGTTGGATTCAAAGCCTTCCAGGCCGACTTCCTTGATGTATTTTCTGGCGATATCGATCCGCTCTTCTTTCGGAACCCCGTGCAGTTCAAGGCCGAAGGCGACGTTTCTCAGGATCGTCGCCCAGGGCATCAGCGCGAAATCCTGAAAGACGAATGCACGGTCGTCGCCGGGGCCGGTAATCGGTTTCCCCTTCACCAACACTTCACCGGAGGTCGCA
>JAKBXW010000043.1 GCA_021840555.1 Nitrospirota bacterium | reverse complement strand
TCCTCCCAGGTGCAGGTTCAGAAGGCGAAGGGCCGTCTGGTCCTTGTGGGCAACAGGCAATCCGGACATTCCCAGGGCGACGTGCACCTGTTCGAGATCCCGTGTGGTTTCACGCCTCTCGAAAGCTGGAACGAATCCCCCCGCGGGGGGCTTCCCGGATTCCTCCCGGGGAATATCCGAAAAAGCCTCTTCGAGGGTTTCCCGAAGTTGCGGCCACTGAAAGCGCCCGGAAATCGTCAAAAACATTCCCCCCCGATGATAGTTTTTGCGAAAATAGCTCTGGACGTCCTCCCGCGTGAAGGAGGATACGGAAGACTCCGTACCAAGGATCGGGAGGGCGAGAGGATGTCTGCCGAAGTGCGCCTCATAAAGCTGCTGGGTGACCAGATCCTCTGGATCATCTTGCGATTCGGCGATTTCCTCGATGACAACCCCTTTTTCCCGGGAAAGCTCTTCCGGATCAAAAATTGATCGCGTCAGTAGATCCCCCAGCAGGCCAGCAGCCCGTCCGACATTTTCCGAGAGAACGTGTGCATAGAAGCATGTCATTTCCTGGGAGGTGAAGGCATTCATCTCTCCTCCCAGAAGATCCATCTCGTTTGCAATCTGCTGCGCCGACCTCGAGGGGGTTCCCTTGAAGCACATATGTTCCAGAAAATGTGTCATGCCAGCTTCACGGGGGCTCTCGAAGCGAGATCCGGCCCGGACCCACGCCCCCACGGCAACCGATCGGGAGGTCGAGAGTGGATCGCAGTATACAGTCAGTCCGTTGGAAAGGATTTGCTTGATATAAGGCACGACGATTCTTTCTTTGGAAATCCCGGCACCAAAGATTCAAGTTTCTTTTTCCAAAGCAGCAGATATCTGAACTCCCAATGCTACCCAGATTAAAGGGAACTGGCTTTGAAGACCGGGAAGAATCTGTTTTTATCGAAAGGAAAGGGACCACATGGTCCCCGAAGGGACATCCGTTACAGAAAGGGTGCCACCTTTTGAGCGACACCCCCCTGCAAAAGAAGAATAGAATAAATGCAAAGAAAAATCACCGGTTCATCCGGCAGGCGGATAAACCGCGAGAAAACTAATGCGCTCCGGTCGGAAGAAAGAATGGGTTGACTCCCACGTACGTGGAAAGGCCTCCCCAAACCACGGCCATGATAATCGCCACAACGACCAGACCAGCAGCACCCTTGTTCACATCCATCGACATCTCCTCCTTTTTGAATGCCACATCCCCTTCCGTAACACTGAAGAGGCCCCTCCCCCGCCAGGCGATCCTGGCTACAGAGGTTGGTGAGGGTAGAAAAAGGCGTATCTGACAAATAGAGATTCAGACTCAGCCATTATGGCAAAGCCAATTTCAAAAAACAAGACACCCTTTCATCCCCCGTTCAGAGAGCTTGGTGACCCGACAGAAACGGGGGAGTCAAGGACAACAATCAGGCCTTCGCGGCCGCCCGATGCTCCCGGCCCTCGCCCTCCTCGGCAATGGCCTCCTTGCGAGACAGGCGAATTTTCCCCTGCCGATCCACTTCAAGGACCTTGACGACGATCTCGTCCCCTTCGTTGACCACATCGGTTACTTTTTCCACCCGCCGGGGCTCGAGCTGAGAGACATGACACAACCCGGTGGTTCCCGGCATGATCTCCACGAATGCCCCATAATCGGCGATCGTCTTGACCTTTCCAAGGTAGATCTTCCCGACCTCCGCCTCCGCGACGATCTGGTTGATCATTTCGATGGCCTTCCGGGCGGCTTCCTCATCGGCGGATGCGACACGGATCAACCCCGAATCCTCGATGTCGATCTTGACCCCGGTCTTTTCCGTGATGCTCCGGATCATTTTTCCACCCGGGCCGATGACCTCCCGGATCTTGTCCTGTTTCACCTGAATGGTCAGGATCCGGGGAGCATAGGGAGACATCGTCGAACGAACGGAGGGCATCGAGGCCTTCATTTTGCCCATGATATGGATTCGGCCTTCCCGAGCCTGATCAAGGGCTTTTTTCATGATCTCAAGGGTGATTCCCTTGATCTTGATGTCCATCTGGACCGCAGTGACCCCCACGTCGGTCCCGGTCACCTTGAAGTCCATATCCCCCAGATGGTCCTCTATGCCCAGGATATCCGAAAGAATGGCCACCCGTTCCCCCTCCTTGATGAGCCCCATCGCGATCCCGGCCACGGGGGCCTTGATCGGAATTCCGGCATCCATCATCGCGAGGGTCCCCCCGCAGACAGTCGCCATGGAGGTGGAGCCGTTTGACTCCAGAATGTCTGAGACAAGCCGGATTGAATAGGGAAAAGCTTCCTTGGAAGGAAGGACAGGCAGCAGAGCTCGCTCGGCGAGATTTCCGTGGCCGATCTCCCGTCTTCCCGGACCCCGCATCGGCTTGATCTCTCCCACCGAAAAGGCCGGGAAGTTGTAATGGAGCATGAACCGCTTGGTCGACTCCCCTTCCAGTGCGTCGATTCTCTGTTCGTCATCGGAGGTTCCAAGAGTCGCGACAGAAAGGCTCTGGGTTTCTCCCCTCGTGAAGAGCGCCGATCCATGGGTCCTTGGCAGGATTCCGACTTCGATTGTAATGGGACGGATTTCCGTGGTTTTGCGGCCATCGGCGCGGATCCCACGGTCAAGGACCATCGCTCGAAGGATTTCCCGCTCGAGATCGTGGAATCCTGTGGAAAACTCCTTTTCTTCCTGGGCGTCCTTGAAGCCGTCGGGGAAAAGTTCCCTGGAAAGGGCATTCCGAATTTCCGATGTTTTGTCTTCTCGGGCCTTCTTGTCGGAAACGGAGAGAACTGCCGACAGCGATTCCCTGGCTCCCTCACGTATCCTTTCCATCAGTTCGGGACGAACCGGAACGGGCGGGATCGCCCGCTTGACCTTGCCCGCCTTTTTCTGAAGTTCGATCTGGGCCGCGACAATAGGCTGGCAGGCGTTGTGTGCCGTGCGGATGGCTTCGAGAAACAGATCCTCCGATACCTCCGAGGCCTTTCCTTCCACCATCATGATCGCATCGGCCGTCCCCGCGACCACAAGATCGATCAGGGACTTTTCCTGCTGCTCAAGATCCGGATTGATGACAAAATTCCCGTCGATATACCCGACGCGAACGGCCCCCATTGGATCATGGAAGGGAATGTCGGAGATGGTGAGCGCCGCTGATGCCGCGACCACGGCCATCACATCGGTTACCCCGCTTCTGTCGGCCGAGACGACGGAAGCTATCACCTGGGTGTCATAATAAAAACCCTCAGGGAAAAGAGGACGAATGGGCCGATCAACCAGTCGACTATTCAGGATTTCCCGTTCGGAAGGTTTTCCTTCGCGCTTGAAGAATCCTCCCGGAATCTTTCCGGCGGCATAGGCCCGCTCCTGGTAGTCGACCGTCAGCGGGAGAAAGTCTGTCCCGGGCTTGATGGTCTTCGATGCCACAGCGGTCGCGATGACCACGGTTCCCTCGACCCACAGGACGACCGCCCCGTCTGCCTGACGGGCCATTCGGCCGGTTTCGATCCTGACCGTCTTCCCGCCAACGATGATTTCTACAGTTTCTTGTTTCATGGTATTGGTGTTCCTTTCCGGTAGCCGGATCGATGAAATCCTTAATGGGTACGGGTTTCAGGCGGCCGCAAAACCGGCTTTTGTCTTCGGGCTGAGCTGAAAAGTCGGTTCAACGCCCTTCTGAAACCCGCCTTTCAATCTAGCGACGCAACCCGAGACGACCGATGATTTCCTGATATTTGGCTGGATTGGTTGTCTGAAGGTATTTGAGATGGCGACGCCTTCTGCTGACCATGAGAAGAAGTCCCCGGCGGGAGTGGACATCCTTGGGAAACTTTTTGAAATGCTCGCCCAGCTGGTTGATCCTTTCGGTCAGAATCGCCACCTGCACCTCAACCGAACCTGTATCATTGCTGGAGATCTTGAATGAATTGATGACTTCCTGCTTTTTTTCCTTGCTCAACGCCATGCCATGAACTCCCTTTTAACCGTTTTCAATGTTAGAAAGAACACGCCCTCCCTTTCGTGCAACCTTTGGCATTGAACGAAAGAGGAGAACGATTTTCGCTACAGGAATTCCGCCCGGGAGTAGCCCCATTTCCTCAGAATCCAGAAGCGCCTCGGCCAAGCCAAGAATTTTCCCACCATGCCCCAATATTCTAATCGTATCCTTCGCATGAAACAATCCTTCCCTGCGAATAAACCAGACACCGGGAAGCAGAGTCCCCTTCTGCAAGGCCGGACCGATATGCGGAAGAAGCTCGAGCGAAGGCAGCTCCTGAAATACCTTTTCCGGACCGATCAGGGCTGCCCCAAGGTCCTCCGCATTCCAGAAGGATTCGATGGCATCCATCCCGACGGCCTCGTCCACAGAAAACCGGCCTATGGACAATCTCCGAAGCCGGCTGACATGACCGCCGCATCCCAGTGCGTCTCCGATCTGTCGCGCCAGAACACGCACATAAGTACCTTTTGAACAATGGACGCAGAGAGACAGGATCCCATCCTGCAACGCAAGAAATTCCAGCGAATGAATCGTCACGAGGCGCGGCTCACGCTCCACGACCATTCCTTTTCGCGCAAGCTTGTAAAGCGGAACACCCTTCTGCTTTACGGCAGAATACATCGGTGGCTCCTGACTCTGCTCGCCCACAAACTCCCGAAGGACCTCTCTGACCTTTTCTTCCGAGAGATCTTCCGGCAGGGGTCCCTCGGTCACAATAGCCCCCTGACTGTCGTCGGTCTCCGTTGTGACTCCAAGGGAAATGTCGAATGAGTAGGATTTGTCGTGAGACTGGACGAATCCCGACATCTTTGTGGCCTCCCCCAGGAAAAGAGGAAGCAACCCCGAAGCCAGCGGATCGAGGGTCCCCCCATGTCCGATCCTGTCTATGCCCGATTTTTTCCGAAGGACATGGACGATGTCATGGGAGGTCGGGCCGGAAGGTTTGTCCACCAGAAGGACTCCCGAAACTTCAGAGGCCTCCTGCTCGTCAAAAAAGGTCACACGTCTCCATCCCCGGCGGCAGGATTTGCCAACAGCCGTTCGATTCTGCCGGGATCTTCTTCATCGGCATCAAGGGTAAAGGTCAGAGCGGGAATGTATTTGATCCTGATCCGGCTCGCAAGCTCCTTTCGAAGCCCGCCGCAGTAGCGGTCGAAAGCTTCCTGACAGGCAACCGGATCCTCTCCGGGATAAACGCGATAGTAAATCGTTGCTTTCCGAAGATCCCCCGAAAGCGCCACTCTCGTGATCGTCGCCCTGGAAAGGCGGGAGTCCCGGGAAAAACGGGAGAGAATCAGTGCCATGACTTCGTGTATTTCTCCGGAGACCCTGTCCGCCCTCCGGAATCCGGAATCATGTTTCATAGAAATTCCCGATGCGAATCGAGAAGAACGATCTCGGGGTAAGAAATCACCATCTCCCGAATCTTCTCGAAAATACGTTCCGGGAGACCTGAGTCTGAGGAAATCATGACCACCTCGACTACAGCCCTCTGCCAGAGATCCTGGTATCCCGTTTCTGCGATCGAAACGGGATACCTCTCTCTAATTCTGGCGGTCAGGCTCGACAAGAGCTGTCTTTTTTCCTTGAGGGAATGGACGTCAGGAAAATGGAGGACCAGGATGAGGTGCGCGATCGGAGATCTCCGATTCGGACTCCTCTCATGTAGTGACCGGCTCAAGCTTTCCCGCTATCTTTTCTTGGACGAAGCATTCGATCAGGTCACCGACCTTGATGTCCCGGAAGTTTTCCAGGGATATCCCGCACTCGTAGCCGGCGGCCACCTCACGAACATCATCCTTGAAGCGTTTCAGGGCTTCCATCTTCCCTTCGAAAACCACCGTTCCGTCCCGAATGAGCTT
Source organism: Nitrospirota bacterium (assembly GCA_021840555.1). Classification (GTDB taxonomy): domain Bacteria; phylum Nitrospirota; class Leptospirillia; order Leptospirillales; family Leptospirillaceae; genus UBA4572. The sequence continues at coordinate 9,314 of JAKBXW010000043.1, read as the reverse complement.
GACCACAGTCCCTGTCCGCTGCATGACACCTTCTGAGACATAGCATCCGGCAACCGTTCCGACCCGTGAGATATTGTAAACCTGTCGGACCTCGGCCCGGCCCACAAATTTTTCGCGGATGGTCGGCGACAACATTCCTTCCATCGCTTTCCGTATATCCTCAACGGCGTCATAGATTACGGAGTAGAATTTCATCTCGACCTTTTCCCGCTCCGCCAGGGCCAGGGCCTTTGGTTCGGGACGGACATTGAAGCCGAGTATGACGGCGTTTGATGCCTGGGCCAGCAAGACATCGGTTTCCCGGATTCCTCCAACCCCCTCATGAATGAAGCGCACCCTGACCTTCTTGTTCTCGAGCTTTCCGATCGCCTGCCGGATAGGCTCGATTGAGCCCTGAACATCAACCTTGAGGATCAGATTCAGATCCTTGATGATGCCTTCCTCAATCTGGGAGTAAAGATCCTCGAGCGTGACCTTCTTGTTCTGGAGGAGCTGGACGGCCCTTTGTCGTGCCTGTCGGGCCATTGCCACCTGACGACCAAGCTTTTCATCCTCGACCGCAATGAAAATGTCACCCGGCTGAGGCATTCCGTCGAGTCCGACAACCTCGGCCGAATGGGAGGGCGTAACCTCCGTGACCCGGTGACCGAATGCGTCCGTCAGACTTCGAACCCGACCGACCTGGGCTCCCAGGACAAGAAAGTTTCCGACCCTGAGTGTTCCTTTCTGAACGAGAACCGAAGCGACAATACCTCTTCCCCTGTCCAGACGTGATTCGATCACGAGACCGCGAGCCCGACGATTCGGGTTGGCCTTGAGATCAAGAACATCCGCCTGAAGCAGGATCATTTCGAGAAGAAGATCCAGACCTGTTCTTTTTTTGGCCGAGACCGGACAGAATATCGTCGTCCCTCCCCATTCCTCTGGGGTAAGTCCATACTCTGACAGTGCCTGCTTGACGCGGTCCGGGTTCGCTTCCGGTTTGTCGATCTTGTTGATGGCGACGACGATCGGAACCTCGGCCGCCCGGGCATGATTGATAGCCTCCACCGTCTGGGGCATGACACCATCGTCCGCGGCAACTACGAGGACGACGACATCGGTCGCCTTGGCTCCACGGGCCCGCATTGCCGTGAAGGCCTCGTGTCCGGGTGTGTCCAGGAAGGTGATGTCCCGTCCGTTGATCGAGACGGTATAGGCGCCGATATGCTGGGTGATGCCACCCGCCTCTCCTTCTGCCACCTTGCTCTTCCGGATGGCATCGAGGAGCGATGTTTTTCCATGGTCAGTATGCCCCATGATCGTCACGACGGGAGGACGGGTCAATAGGTCTTCAGGCGAGTCCTCCGACTCCCCGAGTATGGCTTCCTCCGGTTCCTCCTGCTGGATCTCAACGGCGATTCCCAGCTGTTCGGCGACGAGCATCGCGGCTTCGGGGTCGACCGGCTCGGTGATCGTGGTCATCACGCCCATCGCCATCAGGCGCATGATGACATCCTGCACCTTGACTCCCATTTTGTCCGCAAAATCCTTGACGCTGGTTCCGGCCTCGATCCGTATGGATTTCTTGCGGGCCTTAGTCCCGTCAACAGCCGGGGCGGCTCCCCGCGAATCGCTCCCGCCTTTTCCCTTCTTCTTGAAGGAAGATGGCTTTTTAAAAGCGGGGCGCGGAAATGCTGTCCTTGCCGATGGCTGGGATTCAGGCGGAGCCCCCGGGGCGACGACCCGGTGGGCCGGAGCCGGAGAAACGGCGGGTTTGGCGGCGGGGGATTCTTTCTCTCCAGTTTCATCGAGATCGACAAAATCCTCTTCCCTCAGCATGTGAAGACGGTCAAGCTTCTGGTTTTTTTCCTTGGAGGTCTTGGCCGGCTTTCCGCGCTTGTCGCCAGGAAGACTCCGGTCACGGGAAACGCCCTTTTCCGCCGCATCCTTCGACAATACGGCCGCGGAAGGTGGGGAAGAGGCCTTTTCCGTCTGACGGGCCGGTGCATTTTCCTGGGTCCACCCTTCGACAGGGATCCGTGGAAGAATGTTTTCGGCGGGCGATGTTGCGACCGGATGTCCTTCGGCGACGGGAGGCGCCGCTTCCGCGGGCTTCGTGACCTTTTCCATCACGACAGTCGATTCTGGCTCAGAAGGCGCTTCTGGAGTGAAAGGCGCTTCGGTCTGGATGGTGGGAGATTCCGGGCTTTCCGAACCGGGGGAGGCGGACTTCTTCTTGATGAGAATCGGTTTCTTGGGAGCCTCGGGAGCTTCCTCTCCCTTTTTTACCTTTTGCCGGACGATATTGACGGTTCTTTCGTCGAGAGTCGCCATGTGAGAGGGAGCATGAATCCCCCACAGTTTAAGTTTGGCAAGCAGGGATTTGCTTTCCATTTTCAATTCGCGAGCCAATTCATAAACCTTCAAAGAATCATCCCCCTCTTTATTAAAGCGAGCCCGAATCAGTCTCCGTCGTTGTCCCGGAAGTCTTCGGATAACCCAAGAAATCCCGCGCGGTCTCGATCAGCTTCGCTGCTGTTTTCGGACCAAATTTCGGAAGTCTGGCAATGTCTTCAGCGGAAGCGTTGGCTACCTTTTCGACACTGTCAAAACCTGCCGCTTTCAGGGCATCGGCCATGTTTCCTCCCATTCCGGGAAGATCCTCGAGCAGAATCATTGCCGGAACTTCCGGTGCGAGGTCGGGATGCGCTTCACTCTCCCCTTCTGCGGTGCGGGCCATTCGATCGGCTTCGTACTGCTGCTCACTGAAGATATCGATCTTCCATCCGGTCAGCTTTGCCGCAAGGCGAACATTTTGTCCCCGGCGACCGATCGCCAGGGAAAGCTGCTGGTTGGCGACGACGACCGTTGCCACCTTGTCGAACTCCCCGTCCCGGGTCGCCACACGAAGGACCTTGGCCGGAGAGAGGGCACGAGCGATAAATGTCCCAGGATCCGGGCTCCAGTCGATGATATCGATCTTTTCTCCATGAATTTCCCGAACGATGGCCTGGACGCGGGATCCCTTGACTCCGACGCATGAACCGACCGGATCGACATTTGGATCCCGGGAAAGGACAGCCACCTTGGCCCGTTCACCCGGATCACGGACCACCCCCTTGATCTCGATGATTCCCTCGCTGATTTCGGGCACTTCCTTCTCGAAGAGGCGGGCAAGGAAATCAGGATGAGTCCGAGAAAGAATAAGCTGCGGACCTCTGGTCGTCGTTCTGATGTCGAGCAGAAGGGCCTTGACCCTGTCTCCCCGGTGGAAGGATTCTCTGGGAATCTGTTCCTTGAAGGGCAGGATCGCTTCCGTCTTTCCAAGGTCTACGATGAAGTTTCTCTTTTCCTGTCCGATGTAGACCCCAGCGACAACATTCCCTTTTTTCCCGCCAAATTCCTTGGCCACCACTGACCATTCAGCTTCGCGCACCTTCTGGAATATGACCTGCTTTGCCGCCTGGGCTGCGATCCGACCGAAATCGTCAATCTCCAGGTAGGACCCTATTTCGTCGCCAACTTCCGCCTCAGGGTCGGATTCCATTGCCTCGGAAAGAGAGACTTCCTCACTGGGAGAAAGAACATTCTCGACAATCCGGCGAATATGAAGGACCTGAATTTCTCCCGTTCTCGGATCGATTTCGACCTGGAAATTATCCCCACCGCCATAACGTTTTCTTGCTGCAATAAGAATCGCAGACTGCAGGGCTTCCAGGAGAGTCTCCTGGGGAATTCCCTTCTCCCGGTGTAGCTGGTCAAGAACACTCAACAATTCCTGATTAACCATTCATCTCTCCCAATCGGTCCCCGTCTCTTCGTCCGGGCAACAAGCTTTCCGTCTCGACACATCAGTTCACTGTACCACACGATGGCATTTTTTCCTCATGGCCGGCCCGTTTCCCGCGTTGCTGGTGCGGGAACAGACCGCCAGAACTCGGCCTGCACGCTTTTGACATTCGAAAAACTTATCTCAAGCGTAGCAGACTTCTTTCCGGATGAGACCAAAAGCTCGAATCCCTCCGATGTCACGGCCCCGATCCGACCCTTCCACACCTTCTGACCGGAAATGGGTTCAATAAGCTTGACATTGACCCACCGCCCCGGATTGCGCTCAATGTCCGCCGGAATCTTCAGCATCCGGTCAAGGCCGGGGGAACTGACCTCAAGGTGATAACGGCCCGGGAAAGGATCCAGGACATCCAGCAACACACTGATACGGCGGCTGGCGCCTTCCAGCTGGTCAATCGTCACCCCCTCGGGGCTTTCGATAAACACCCGAAGGACACCGCTGTTTTTCCTGGGTAGCACAAGATCGTAGAGTGTCAGTCCCATTGAAACAAGGAGATGAGAGATCTCATCGGTCAATCGGTCGGGGGAGGGGGGCAAAACGGGGTTATCGGTCATATTCTACAGATCTCCTTTAATAAATCAACCCCCTTGTCCCCTTGAGGGATGAGACATCAATCATCGGCAATTCAATGGGTTTCCACGGGAGTTCCCAAGGGGGGCTTGTCCGCATAGGGAACAAACGAATTGGCTCCCCCCAGTTCTCCGGGAAGGAGCGGAGGGGAGGCCGCGTGTTTGGCGGCGGAAGGGGTGACCGGGCCGGAAGAGGTCGCCGTTTTGGATGTTTCCTGCGGAGAATGGCAACCTGCCACAACTAGAAGCGATCCGAATACGATACCCAGGAGTTCTCTTTGAATTTGAAACAGTCTCATCAGGAATCCCCTGACTAAAAATGGAAGAACATAAGGAAGCCATTGACGAAGGCCAATGCCCCCAAACCTCCGAGCCCGAGGCTGACATACCAGAGGGAGTTTCTTCTGAGCATGACAGCCATCGAGGAGAGGACGATACTGATCTGAAAACAGACGACGCTGAGGGCAAAGGCGTGATGGTGCTCCAGGGACCTGTCGGAAAGGGCATTCATCCGGTCCCGTTCATTTTCGAATCCGATGGCCTGGGATTTTATTTTTCCGACTTGCCCCTTGTATTTCGCCACCAATTTTTCCAAACGGTCCCTTTCGCTACGGGAAGGATGGAGAAGGTCCACCAAGTGAACCTGGTTTTCGGACATATGGAGCTTGATCTTTTTTGCCTGGTAGAAAGACCACTGGTCGGAAGCCTTGGCCTGATAGAAGATGGCGGAGTTTTTCAGCATGATCGCTTCCGATGTTTTCTGCTCTGATTCCAGGTTTGACAATGCGGCGAAAACAGCCAAAATAGAGGTGGTAAGCGCCACCTTGATATTCCACTGATCTCTTTTTTCTTCGCGCTTTTCGATGGACTCGCTGAGCGACTCCATCAGGTCATGGGCTTCAAGCGATTCCTGACTCATAGCCTCCCCATGAAATGTGGCATCAAGCCTTATCCTCTCTCAAAAATTCTCCCCAGATCTTCCTTTCATTTAATCACAAAAACGGGATCGATGTCATGGGCCCGCCATTATCCAATCCTTCCGTCGGAACTCTTTAGCGTGTGGTAGAGGAATATAAGGAGGGATTCGAAAGCTGGACCGCCAGCTCGGAATTGAACAGAGACTCACTCCACCGACAAATGGGGCCACCAAAGAATTAAGGAAGGGGTTTTTCAGGGAAAACGTTTGGCAATAATATGGAGCTCCTGCTCGGAATTGAACCGAGAACCTTCCGCTTACAAGGCGGGTGCTCTGCCGATTGAGCTACAGGAGCAAGCAAGGGAACACGTAGGGATTTCGTGAAAAGGCTACCTTATTCAGCCCCTCGATTTCAAGACACCTTCCCTCTCCCACCAAATGGAAGATTGAATCTTTACATCCCGTTTGCTAGCATCGTGTGAGGGAAGTTCAAAAACCGACCCGGACATAAGTTTCTCTGTCGCCGTCCCTCGCCCGTTCCGGGTCAGACATATCTGAAGGACTCCGAGTCCAGTCAGAAGAGGATGTCCTGAAACGGTTTAAATCAGACCCGCACCATCCAATGCCGGCTTCGATCCAAAGATCTCGGCTTCTGGCCCAGGAAATACGTCCGGGCCTCCGCACACAGAAAGGTCATGACCGTGCCATGGCTCCCTTCCTGTCTTATTGCTCGGAGGCCAACCGGAAAAACCAAGAATCAGGTAACCGAAGAGAGACAATGACATGCCGTTTGCCTTCCTAAGCAGCTTTTCATGGAACGGACCTTTGATACCCCTTTTTCGACGAAACAGGTCTCCTTTATTTGGGGCGTTTTTCGGGATCATTCTCTCGCTTTCCGGGGGAATGAACTCAGGCCACGCCCTCGCCGCCACTCCTCAGGTTGCATCACCCGCAACCGGGAACTCGCCAATCTCCGATGACCCTGCCGCGCTTCAGAAAAGGTTCCAGAAGGTCATTCTCGATTCTCTGGCACGCCAGCGCATCCCCTATCGGGATTTTGCCTGGCTTGCCCCAAAGGCGGTCGACAACGACATCCTGGCACTTCCCTTTTCAATCATCGTCGGGGCGCAAAAAATCGTCCTTCCCGTTTACATCATCAACCATCGTTATCTGGTTACGACTCCCCTTCTCGACATTACCCGGCACTATGCCGTTGTTCCAAGCATCCCTCCCCCGCAACCCGTTTCCCTCTTTATTCCGTCATCAACATTTATGCTGGACAAGTTCCCTTCGACAGGACCGGTGAACGCACCCCACTCCCTGATCATGTTTGGGGACGAGCAGTGCTCCACCTGTCGACGCTGGAACCGGGAGGTCCAGGACAAAGTCACGTCAGACTCCTCCATCCGCTTCACCTACATTCCCTACCCTCAGACCACCGTCCACCGCAATTCCCTGGATGCGGCGATCTTCGAAATGTGCGTCTACGAAGAGAAACCGATGGCATTCTGGACGATCCACAATCAGCTCGACCAGCGGGTCGACTTAAAGAATATCGACAAGGCAGGCCTCAAGCCCATCTTTTCCGGATTCATGGTCCAGGCAGGCCTCCCCACCCCCAAGGTCCAGGCATGCATCGACCAGAGCCGGCCATTACCCGACATCTCGAGGGCTGGGGACACTCTGACGTCGCACATCGGCGTTCCATCGACTCCCGTTTTCATCGTGGATGGCCAAGTCAAGTCCGGATACCTCTCCTATGACGACATCAAGCAAATTTTCGCACAGGAATCTCCAAAAACAGCCCGGACAAAGACGAACTGAAAGGATTGATCGAAGCAATCCCTCCGATTTATGATTGAGGGAATCACGAAGACGGACGCGGGCCAACGCCCCAGAGATCAAGGAGAACATACCCCGTGGCATTTCGCCCCTGGACCGATATCGACAGATGGACCGAGATCGACCTCGACGATATCGTCGAACAATCCGCTGCATTGACAAACGATACAAACAAGGACGCCATCAAGGACGCGATCCAGACCATCAAAAATTCTCTTTCGTTCCTCGAGAAGAAAAAAGCCACAAAGGAGGAACGAGACCGGATGACCAAGGAACGGATCAATATCCTGCTCCGCCTGGGCTTTCGGATCAAGCTCAAGGATCCCTCCAAGGAGAATCTGGCTCAAGCTCCCCAGGAAACAGGGGTCCAGAGCTAGCCCACCCACGGGTCTCATCCCAGGAGACACTCCATGACCGACCTCCTGATCGGCATTTCGGCGCTGGTTGCTGGGGGAATCTGGGGAAGTTTTCTGGGGGTCCTGGCCGTACGGGTTCCTCAGGGGCTCTCCATCGCGACTCCCGGATCCCGATGCGATCACTGTTTTTCCCCGCTCACCATCTCCGAACTCATCCCCCTGATCTCATGGATTCGATCGGGAGGGCGTTGCCGGAGTTGCGCGCAAAGGATACTTCCCGAGATCCCGATTTCGGAATTCTCGACATCCTTTTTTTTCATTTTTGTCGCATTTCTCCCCGCATCCCTTGAAGAACGCGCAGCTCTCGTTCTTTTTTTCTCTTTTGCCCTTCCACTGACCCTGATCGACATACGCCACCATCGCCTGCCACATATTCTCACATTTTCGGGAATCGCGACCGGACTCTTTTTTTCGTTCTTCACGATGGGGGGAAAGGGCCTTCTCATCTCGGGCGAAGGCGCACTCATCGGCTTTATTCCCGTCGCCATTGTGGCGCTCCTGTATAGCCGGGGGATGGGGATGGGAGACGCCTTCTGGCTGGCCGCCATCGGGGCATTCACAGGCCCCATGAACCTTTCTCTCGTTCTTCTGGCAGCCTCCTCCACCGGCATTCTCGCCGCATTCGCCGCCCACTACATCAATCCTCCGGGCAAGAGGGGACCTCTTTTCGGAAAGGCCCTGCCCTTCGGGCCTTTTCTGAGCCTGGGGGGTTTCCTTGCCTTGACATTCCCTGGTCTGGTCCACGTGATAAACAGCCATATCATGGAGATTCCATTATGAACATCACCTTTGTGGGAACGGGACACATGGGGGAACCCATGGTCGAGCGCCTTCTGGGATCCAGATTCCCGGTCACCCTTTACAACAGGACAAAGAGCCGGGCGCTTCCTCTTCTTGAAAAAGGGGCCCTCTGGGCTGAAACTCCGGCTCTTGGCGCTGCCTGGTGCGACGTCATTGCCACAATGGTCGCAGACGACAGTGCCCTGGAAAACCTCCTTGTCCCCGGTGGAATTCTCGAGGCCTTGCCGGAGGGGGCCGTCCATCTATCTTTTTCCACCATCAGCGTCGATTATGCGGCTTCTCTGGAAAAAAGACACGCCGCTCACGGTCATGGGTTTGTCTCCGCGCCGGTCTTCGGCCGACCGGATGCCGTACGGGAAGGACGGCTGCGCATCCTTTGTGCCGGAAAGGAGGAATCGGTTCAAAAGGTTCTTCCCATTCTGAACGCTTTGGGACCGAGAGTCTTTCCGTTGGGAGAATCCCCTTCGACCGCAAATCTGGTCAAGCTGGCAGGGAATTTCATGATCGCCGCCACACTTGAGACTCTTGGGGAGTCCTTTTCCCTGACAAAAAAGGCGGGAGTCGACCCTTCCCTCTTTCTAGAAATCGTCAACGACTCCCTGTTTCATTCGCCCCTTTACGGGAACTACGGACGCATCATGGCCGAAAAGCGCTACGACAAGGCCGGATTCACCATGGACCTGGGCCTCAAGGACATTAACCTCGTTCTCAAGGCCGCCAGTGACCTGAGGGTTCCGTTGCCTCTCGGAGGCATCCTTCGCGACTCCTTTCTTTCGGGGCTTGCAAAGGGAAGACAGCCCCTGGACTGGTCGGCGGTCGTCCTCTCCCATTATGAAAGGGCCGGTCTCCCGGAGGAGTCCTGAGGGCTCCCGCCGGTCCCGACATCGCTCCATACTGCCTTTTTTCCCTCCCGATTTCTTTTTCTGCCCTCCCTT
>JAKBXW010000042.1 GCA_021840555.1 Nitrospirota bacterium | reverse complement strand
CCGATAGGGAGGTCACGGGAAGGGAGAGGGCGGCGCAGATTTTTTCGAGCGTGGCGATCGAGGGGGAGACGAGGCCGGCCTCGATCTGGGAGAGGGCGCTGGCGGAGATTCCCGCATTTCGGGCCAGCATGCGGAGGGAGAGCTTCCGATCCTGTCTCAGTTGGCGGATGCGTTCGCTGACCTGCTTCATGACGGTAGTGTAAGGAAAAGGATCTCCGGGTTCAAGAAAATTCGTGCGGGGAGATGGGGGGGCCTTAAAAACGGAGGCATTGCCGGAGGGCATTCCCCAAAAATGGAGTTGTCCCCTTACCGTGATCGGCTCAGGGAGCTTCGGATCCTCCCTGGACCGGACTTTCAAAATCGACGGAAAGAGTTGACAAAAGTTTAAATCAAAACTAAAATTTTGCAAGTGATCAAAGAATGAGAGTTTTCCCAGTTCTTTTTCGGATCACCGGGGGGAGGTGATCCTCCCGCCGGGTCCGGCTGATTTCAGTCGGACCGGTCATCCCTTACGCCACCCAACAAGGAGGATTCCATGGAAGTCTCCGTCAAATGCATGAAAAACGGCCCCCTGGAAATCACAGGCGAGATCGCGATCACGGACGACCACGGCCATGTGATCAAGGACGGCCAGAAGGTCCACCACCTCTGCCGATGCGGTCATTCGGCGAAAAAGCCCTTCTGCGACGGGTCCCATACCCGGGTCCACTTCACCACCTGATCCGGAGCCGGATTCCCGGCCCGCCTCCCGGCCCGTTTCCCCGGATTTTCGGGGACGGGCCTTTTTCGATCCGATTCCCCTGGGTTTTTCGTCGGGAGCACGATTTCCCCGGACCCTTCTTGAGTCTTTCCCGCTCCTCCGCTAATATCGAGGCAGACCTCTTGAACCCATTTTCCAGGCGGGGAGCCCCGAATGACCACCTTTCAGGATATGATCATGACCCTCAAGGCCTTCTGGGCCAAGGAGGGATGTCTTCTGCTCGAACCCTACGACATGGAGATGGGGGCGGGAACCTTCCATCCGGCCACCTTCTTCGGAGCCCTGGGACCCGAGGAGACCGCCGTGGCCTATGTCCAGCCGTGCCGGCGCCCCACCGACGGCCGGTTCGGCGAGAACCCAAACCGGCTTCAGCATTATTACCAGTTTCAGGTTCTGGTCAAGCCGTCCCCCCTCCGCTCCCAGTCTCTCTATCTCAGGAGCCTGGAGGCTCTGGGACTCGACCTCTCCGCCCACGACATCCGCTTTGTCCACGACGACTGGGAATCGCCGACCCTGGGGGCCTGGGGACTCGGATGGGAGGTCTGGCTCGACGGGATGGAGGTGACCCAGTTCACCTATTTCCAGGAGGTGGCGGGGCTGCCCCTCGATCCTGTGAGCGTGGAGATAACCTACGGGCTCGAACGGCTGGCCATGTATCTCCAGGGGATTTCCAACGTCTTCGATCTTCGCTACAACGACCGGGTGACCTATGGCCGTATCTTTCAGGAAAACGAACGGCAGCAGTCGATCTTCAATTTCGAGAAGGCCGACCGGGCGGTGGTCCGGGAGCAGTTCGACTTCTGGGAGCGGGAGGCCGCGGCGCTTCTCGAGGACGGTCTCTACCGGCCCGCCTACGAAAGGGTTCTTAAAATGTCTCATTCTTTCAACCTCCTCGACGCCCGCGGGGCGGTCGGAACGGAGGAGCGCCAGCGTCTGATCGGAAGGGTCCGGGGATGCGCCCGGAAGGTGGCCTCCCTCTATGTGTCCGCATGGGACACCGTTTCGGCCGGGAGCCGGCCATGACCCCGTTCGCTTCCGCCGATTCGAAGAACGGCGCCCTTCTGGAGGTCGGGTGCGAGGAGCTTCCGGCCGCCCTTCTTCCGGGGGTCGTCGAGAGCCTGCGGCTTCTTGCGGAAGAGGCGGCCGCCGCGGCGGGAATCTCCTTCGAGCGCGTCCGGACCGCCGGAACGCCGGTCCGTCTCCTCCTTCGCTTCGACGGTCTCTCTCCGGAAACCCTCCCCCGGGAAACGGTCGTGACCGGTCCCCCCGTCTCGGCGGCGGGGGCCTGGCCCTCCGACCCGTCGCCGGCGGCCAGAGGCTTCGCCAGGACCCACGGGACGGCCGTCGAGAGCCTCGAGATCGTGGAGCTTCCGAAAGGTCGGTACCTGGCCGTCCGGAAAAAAGAGGAGAGCCGCCCCGTTTTCGACCTCCTTCCGGGGATTTTTCTCCGAGCCCTCTCGGCTCTCGTCTTCCCGAAGTCGATGCGGTGGGGGGCTGGGACCGGTCCCTTTCTCCGCCCCGTCCTCTGGATCCTGGCCCTTTACCGGGACGAGGTGGTGGGTTTCGAGTTCGCGGGACAGATCTCGGGACGGCTGACCTTCACGCCGCGCTTTCGGGGAATGGAGCCGGTCCTCCTTCGCAACGTCGCCCAGTATGACCAGGAGATCCGGAACTGGGGGATCGAGGTCGACCTGGACGAACGCCGGGAGCGGATCGCGAACGACCTCCTCTTGACCATGAAGCTCGAGACGAGCGCCGGAAACTGGCCGGAGAGATCCTCTCTCGTTCTCGATCCCGACCTCCTCGCGGAGGTGGCCTGCCTCGTGGAGGGATACCGGATCGTCCCGGCCGTCCTTCCAGAGAAATACAGGTCTCTTCCTCCGGCCGTCGTCCGGACCGTGCTCAAGGTCCACCAGAGGTTCTTCGTGGTGGAGGCCCCCGACCGGAAGACGGTGGCGCATTTTCTGGGCGTTTCCGGGAATCCAGACGGGAATCTCGATGTGACCCGGGACGGATACGTCCGCGTCGTGACCGCCCGCCTCGAAGACGCGGCCTACTATATCGCCCGGGACCGTTCACGGAGCCTGGCCGACCGCGTTCCCGACCTCGACGCCGTGGCCTTCTTCCCGGGGGTTGGTTCCCTTGGGGACAAGGTCCGGGCGGCGCGCCGGCTGGTCCTCGAGTGCCTGGGACTCCTGCCGGACTCCCTCCTTTCAGGCCACGGCCACTCCCGTCAGGATCTGGTCGCGATCCTCGAGCGTGCCGCCACCCTCTACAAGGCGGACCTTCTGACCGGACTCGTGAAGGAGTTCCCGGAGCTCGAAGGCGAGGTCGGGGGAATTTATGCGCAATGGGAGATGGAGTCGTCGGGAACCCATGATTTGCTGGGGCCGGCCGTGGCACGGGCCATCTCCTCCCACTACCAGCCCCGGACCTCCCGGGATCCCTGTCCGGAGGATCTCCCCTCCGCGCTTCTCTCCCTGGCCGACCGGGCGGTGGGCCAGGCGGGAGCCTTTCTGGGCGGGGCCAGCCCGAGCGGATCGCTCGATCCCTTCGCCCTCCGGCGGTCGGGGCAGGGGATGGTTCGCATCATGGTCGAATTCGCGTTGCCCATCCGCCTCTCCGTTCTGGCCGATCTCGCGGTTGTTTCCTGGAATCTTCCGGATTCCCGGAATGTCCGTGCGCTTCTGGTCGAGTTCTGGGAGGACCGTCTCCAGTCGATCCTGGCGAGTGAGGGGGAGCCCCTGTGGGGCCGGGCCGCCCGGCTGGGGGACGAGCCCCCCTTCGTCTCGTCGCGCCGGGCCGAGTTCCTCAGGGATTTCTTCGTCTCCCCGGATTTTGGAATCTTCGAGACGGTCAAGACCCGGATCGACCGGATCCTTCCCGAAGGCTCCTTTGGTCCGGTCGATTCCGGACTTCTGGGGACCCCGGCGGAGAGAGCCCTCTGGGAGTCCTTCGGAGCCCTTCTGCACCTTCCTTTTCCCGAACTGCCCGAACGGGTCGACTTCGAGGCGGAGGTCCGGCGTCTTCGCCCCCTTCTTCCGCTGGTCGAGACCTTTTTCGAGGCCGTTCTCGTCAACGATCCCGATCCGGCCCTCCGGATGAATCGGCTGGCGCTTCTCTCTCTCGTCTCCCGAAGACTGACCGTTCTCGGCCGACTCGACCTGCTTCTGTCGGCGGCCCGGAAGGAGCGGAGCGAGGGGTGAGATCCGCCCCGGAGGATCTTCGCTGGATGCGCCGGGCACTGGCCCTTGCCTGGCGGGGACGGGACACGGTCGCCCCCAATCCGATGGTCGGTGCCGTGGTGGTCAGCGAGGGCCGTCTCGTCGGGGAAGGGCATCACCAGAAGGCCGGCTCCGACCACGCGGAGGTCGTCGCGCTCCGGGCCGCCGGCAAAAAGGCCCGTGGCGCCACCCTGTACGTCAATCTCGAACCGTGCTGCCATACCGGCAAGCGGACCCCTCCCTGCACCGAGGTCATTTTGAATGCCGGGGTCCGAAGGGTGGTCCTCTCCATGAAGGACCCCAATCCGAAGGTTTTCGGCGAGGGGATCCGGACGCTCGCAGAGCGGGGCGTCGAGGTCTCCTCCGGGCTTCTTTCCAGTGAGTCCTTCGAGCAGAACCGCGGCTTCGCCTCACTCATCCGGCAGGGACGCCCCTTCGTGACCCTGAAGGGCGCCATGAGCCTCGACGGAAAGATCGCGACCGCCTCCGGAGACTCCCAGTGGATCTCGGGGGAGGAGTCTCTTCGTTACGCCCACCGCCTTCGCCACGCCCACGACGCGATCGTGGTCGGGATCCGGACGGCCGAGAAGGACGACCCTCGTCTGACCACGCGGACAGGACGTTCCCGCGCCCACCAGCCAATCCGGATCGTTCTCGATTCAAAGGGGCGCCTCTCTCCCGACTCCCGCCTTTTCGATGAGGCGGGAGGGGGGCCGGTCTGGGTCGTCGTCGGGCCTTCCTGTCCCCGGAGCGCCACCCACGCCCTGGAGAAAAAGGGGGCCCGGGTCCTCCCCCTTCCCGAGATCCGTCCGGGGGAGATCGACCTCTCCCGTCTTCTTTCGGAGCTTGCCGGATCCGGGGCTTTGACCGTCCTTGTCGAGGGAGGGTCCCGGGTCAACGCCTCGTTCTTTTCGGCGGGACTGGTCGACCGGATCCGGGTTGTCCTGGCCCCTCTCGTGATCGGGGGGGAGGATGCGATCGGATGGATCGGGGGGCGTTCTCCCGACCGGCTGGGCGAGGCTCTCCGGCTCCCCGCCTTTTCCCTGGTCCGGCGCCTGGGGGCCGACCTTCTCGTGGGAGCCGATCTCTGGGGGCCCGAGACTCTTCCGCCCCCCGCCGCCGGAAAAAATACGCTATAATAGCGAAAAATTCACCTCATCTCTTGCCAAAAGGAGTTTTTCTGTGTTTTCCGGGATCATCGAAGCGACGGGCCGCGTCCTTTCTGCCGTGGCTCCGGAGGGGGGCCGGCTGACCATCACGGGCGTCTCCTTCGCCCGAGAGCTTTCCGCCGGGGAGTCGGTGGCCATCAACGGGGCCTGCATGACGGTCGTCTCCCGGGAGGAGGACCGCTTCTCGGTCGATGTTTCGCTTGAAACGCTTCGGGTCACCCGCATGGGGGAGATGGACGCGGGCGAAGGGGTGAACCTCGAGCGGGCCATGCGTCTCTCCGACCGGCTCGGGGGCCATCTCGTCCTCGGCCACGTCGACTGCCTCGGGCGCATCGAAGGGCGCCGGACCTCGGGCAACACGGAATTCTTCTCCCTTTTCGTTCCGGCTCCCCACCATCGCTACCTGATTCCCAAGGGATCGATCACCGTCGATGGCATCAGCCTGACCGTCAACGCCTTCTCCGACCGGCCGGATGGCTCGGGGAGCGTGGTGGAGCTGGCGATCATTCCCCACACCCTGGCCGTCACCACTCTCGGGACGCGCCGTGTGGGGGATCGGGTCCACCTCGAGCTCGACCTGGTCGGAAAATATGCGGACCGATTCCGGGAAATCGACGGATCAAGGGGGGAGGCGTCCCGTGGCTGACATGCCCCATGTCCGGCGCTGCCCCGTCTGCCACGGGGAGCTGGCCGCCTCGCTTCGTTCGGTCTTCTGCTCGGACCGGTGCCGCCGGATCGATCTGTCCCGGTGGCTTTCGGAGGAGTACCGCATTCACGGGGGGGAAGGGGAGGGCGAAGGAACGCTCGTCCATTCACGGGAGACGGGGGAAGGGGGGGACTCCTGATGGAGGAGGGACGGGAGAATCCAGAGGAGAAGGATTTTGCGCTTGTCGGGACCCTCTACGGCATCGGCGTTGGCCCGGGAGACCCCGAGCTTCTTACCATAAAGGCCGCCCGGATTCTCCGGGAGGTCCCGGTGATTGCCGTGCCCACCTCCTATTCCGACGCCGGCTCCCTGGCCATGGAGGTGATCGCTCCCATTCTGGAGGAGAGGGCCCGGGCCGGAAGATCCCCCGAAATCGTGAGCCTTCTCTTTCCCATGACCCGGGACGAAGGGATCCTCCGGAAGGCCCGCGAGGAAAACGGGGCCCTTCTCCTGGGCGCGCTCTCCCGGGGTGACGCGGCCTTCGTGGCCCTGGGGGACATCCTTTTCTATTCGACCTTCGGGAACCTCCTGACGGGACTCTCCTCCATCCGGTCCCCCCTGCCGGTGGAGGTGGTCCCCGGGGTGACCTCGTTCGCCGCCGCGGCGGGACGCCTCGTCGAGCCTCTCGTTCAGGGGTCGGAGCGGCTGGCCGTGCTTCCCGCCGTCTACGATCCCGCCGAGATCGAGGCCGTCCTCGACCGCTTCGAGGTCGTGGTCCTGATGAAGATCAACAAGGTCTTCGGGGAGGTCCGGGACCTCCTTGCGCGAAAGAATCTTCTCGACAGGTCCGCTTTCGTCGCGATGGTCGGACGTCCCGAGGAGCGGATCAGCCGGACCCTCGACCGCCTCCCCCCCGGGGCGGTTCCCTACATGTCCCTCCTTGTCGTCAGAAAGAATGGATGGCTGACCCCATGACACTGTCTCCCGCCAACCGCGACCATGATGCGGCGGTCCGTTACGTCCAGCGGTACTTTCTTCCCAGCTCGGCCCTTCTGGGGATGGTCGGCATGATCGGGGTCTTCCTCCTCTCGACCGTGGAGTGGCAGCGCCATACCCTGACGGTCATGGCTTTCACCCGGGAGATGACCATCGGCCTCATGGGGGCCCTTCTCTCCCTGCTGCACGCCCGCTACCAGTATTTTCTGTTCGAGAATTTTCCGGGACACTACCGGGAAATGCTCGAGAAGGCGGACCGTTTTGCGCTCGAACGGCCCTCCGCGGTCAACCACCCCAAGAGACAGCTTGTCATGGGGGGATACGTCGCCGGCATTCTCCTGTATGCGGGGGCCATCTGGCTTCTGCACGGCGGGGTCTCCTGGATCGGCATCGTCTCCTTCGCCATGTCGGGCTTTTTCATCACGCGCGTCGCATTCTGGAAAAGGGTCGTGGACGCCGAAGCCGGCGGAAAGGGAGGGGCCTGATGGCGGGGAAAATCCGAAAGACGGAGCGGGGACGGGTTTATTTCATCGGAGCCGGACCGGGGGATCCCGATCTCCTCACGGTTCGGGGGGCCCGGATCCTGGCCGAAGCCGACCGGATCGTCTTCGCCGGCAGCCTCGTTCCGGAAGAGTCGCTTCACGACCTCAACGACCGGGGGCTCTGGGTCGATTCGGCGGGGCTGACCCGGGAAGAGATCGTCGCCCATCTCCTGGAGGGTGTCTCCAAAAACGAGGTCGTCGTCCGGCTGGCCTCCGGCGATCCTTCCATCTTCGGAGCCATGGCCGAAATGACCACCGAACTCGACAGCCGGGGAATTCCGTGGGAGGTGGTGCCGGGTGTCTCCTCGGTCTTTGCCGCGGCGGCCGCACTCCGGATGGAGCTCACCCTCCCGGAGGTCAGTCAGACCGTCATCCTGACGCGGACTGCCGGACGGACGCCCATGCCGCCGGGGGAGGAGATCGAGGCCCTGGCCGCCCGCGGCGCAACCCTGGTGGTCTTTCTTTCCATCGACCGGATCGAGGAGCTGGTTGCCAGGCTTCTGACGGTCCGGGATCCCTCGACCCCCGTGGCTGTTGTGGCCCGGGCGAGCTGGGAGAACGAGGTCGTCTGCCGGGGCACCCTCGCCACGATCGCGGGGGAGGTTCGAAAGGCGCGGATCATGCGTCAGGCGCTCCTGGTCCTGGGAGAAGCCCTGGACCCTGAGAGGCGGAAAAATGCCAGGAGCCGCCTCTATGCCGCCGATTTCACCCATGGATTCCGCGAGGGGACCGGTCCGGAAACGCCTCCCCCCTCCTGATAGTCCTTTCTCCCGGAAAAAGGCCGTCAGCTCCGATTCTTCCCAGGTTTTCCCCCGACGTCTTCTTCTGAAATGATTCAAAGTCGATACATCGGTTTCTCGCATGAAGCAAATATTCTGAAAAACCGTGGGGCCACTCCATCCATCGTGTCGTGAATGAATGATTTTATAAGGAATCCTTTTTGGCACGGTCCATGCTATAAAAAGAGGTTTGCTATCGCGGAAAGGGTTTTTCCCTTCCTTCGTTTCCCCACCCGTGTCCGGACCGGACCTTTGCGGGGTTTCTCTCCCGTAGTGAAGGATGATTCGTGCGTCTTCCCCTGTCAACGCTCAGAAACCATGTCACCACCTATAACGAACTGGCGGACGACGCCAACTGGAACCGCTTCAGGAGCGTTCCCTGGGCCGAAATCCGGCCGGAACTCCTGACCGAGGGGCAAAAACAGGCGGTCGTCTTCGTGACCCATGTCGAGGACTACACGCCGGGATACTGCGCGGAATACGCCGCCCTCTTCCCCGTCAACGCCCCCTCTTCCGAGGAGGCGATGCACAACCGGGAACTCTTTCATTTCGTCTCGCGGTGGGGCCTCGAGGAGGACCGTCACGCCCAGGCCCTGGCCCTGTACCAGGTCCACGCGGAGATCGAGCCCGACTGGGACCGCCTGTCGGCCCAGATGATCGTTGAGAGCCAGAAGGAGTTCCTGGTCGGCTACAAGGGCCTCCTGCAGGTGTGCACCTACGCCTTCCTCCAGGAAAAGGCCACGCAGCTCTATTACCAGAGCCTCGCCAGAAACGTCTCGGAACCTGTTCTGGTCAAGCTCCTGCATTTTCTGACCAAGGATGAGTCGCGCCACTTCGTCTTCTTCTCCAACATCATCGACTCCTACTTCGAGACCTTCGGCCTCGACTGCCTTCCCCTGGTCGAGGAGGTGGCCACGCACTACCGCATGCCGCTTCACAACACGATGGCCGATTACCGCCGCCGCGCCATCCGCATGGCCCGGGAGGCGCCCGGATACGACCGGATTCTTCCCATCCAGATCCTGTTCCGCCTTCTCGAACAGATCGGGAATCGCCATCCCGAGTGGAAGGGGGATCTCGAGGCCGGGGTCGGGCGGATCAAGACCCGTCTCCGGATCTGAGAATCCCCGGAGGCTTTTTTCGGGATGGCCGGGGAGGCAAAACCGCTCTTCTTGACTTGACGAAAAGGAAATCCGGGTTATTCTGGATTCGTGCCCCTTTCGAAAAGGGGGGAACCTCTGGCAACCGGGGGAGGCGATTCCGGTTCCTTGTGCCCCAATCTTAATGGCAAAGAAGGAGGAGCGACAGTGCCCGTGAAAGCCACGAATACCGGATCAAAGAATTCACCACGTCCCGCGGAGGAGGAAAAAAAGAAGGCGCCGTCCGTCCCCTCGTCCGGAAAATCTCCTGCGGTGGCCAAAGCCAGGACTCAGGCCGCAGAGGGGAAGAAGGTTCCCGTTGCCAAATCTTCCGCCAAGGTTTCTTCTCCCAGAAAATCTTCCGTCCGCAAATCGGGGAGCCCTTCTCCCGAAGATCTCCATCGGAAGATCGCCGAAGTCGCCTACTTCATCTCCGAGCGGCGGGGCTTCGTGGGCGGAAGCTGCGAGTCGGACTGGTACGAGGCCGAAGCCTATCTCCGGTCGCTCGAGGGGAGGCGGGCGTAGCCTTCCGTCTTCGTCGGAAAGACTTTCCGCATTCAGTCGGATGAGGGTTCTCTCACCTTCGGGAGGAGTCGGTTTCCGGATTCTTGTAAAGGGAGGGAAGGGGAATGATCTTTTCCGACCGGAACGATGCGGCCCGCCGTCTCGCGCGCGCTCTCGAGAAATTCCGCGGGCGCCATCCCCTTGTCCTGGCGATCCCCCGGGGGGCCGTCCCCATGGGGGAGATCCTCGCCCGGTCCCTGGACGGAGACCTGGATGTGGTCCTCGTCAGGAAGCTGCGGGCCCCCGACAATCCGGAGTTTGCCATCGGATCGGTGGCCGAGTCGGGATGGAGCTTCATCGCTCCCTATGCTGGGCGGGCCGGAGCCACCCCAACTTACCTCGAAGCGGAAAAGAAGATCCAGCTCGAGACGATCCGGCGGCGACGGGAGCGTTACACGCCTCTCCGGCCGCCCCTCGACCCTTCCGGCCGTGTCGTGATCGTCGTGGACGACGGTCTCGCGACCGGGGCCACCATGATTTCCGCCCTGCATTCCATCCGTGAAAAGAAGCCGCTCCTTCTTGTCTGTGCCGTTCCGGTCGCGCCGGAAGACACGCTGGAGAAAATCCGTCCTCTGGCCGATGAAACGGTCTGTCTCGAAGTTCCCGAATATTTCCAGGCCGTCGGAGAGTTTTACGCCGATTTTCCCCAGGTCACGGATGCGGAGGTCGAGGCCGCTCTTCGGCGGGCCGGGAAAAGTGCCCGGTGAACCATTCGGCCGCCAGCCTCGCAACCTCTTCGAGCGTTCCCGGTTCTTCGAACAGATGTGTGGCTCCGGGGACAAGGATCATTTTCTTTTCGCACTGGAGAAGAGCGAAGGCCTGACGGTTCATCAGGACGACCTCGCTGTCTTTGGCGCCCACCAGAAGAAGGGTCGGGGCCGACACCCGGGCAAGCGAACGGGGACTGGCCAGGTCGGGACGGCCTCCCCGGGAGACCACGGCCCCGACGTCCGGGCCGAGGATCGCGGCGGATTCGAGGGCGGCGGCCGCTCCGGTGCTGGCTCCGAAGAGACCCAGGGGGAGATTCCCGGCCGAGGGGCTGTTTCTGAGCCACCGGACGGCGTCGACCAGGCGCTCGGTCAAAAGGCCGATGTCGAAGCGGGCGGCGGTATCCTCGTCTTCGGTGGGTGTCAGAAGATCCATCAGCAAGGTTCCAGTTCCCGCGTTCCGGAGAACTTTTGCCACATAGTTGTTCCGCGGCGAATGGCGGGAGGACCCGCTCCCGTGGGCGAACAGGACCACTCCCGCGGGGTTTGGCGGGATTTCGAGAAGGCCTTCGACGACCGCTCTTCCGGAGACGATCCGGACAAGGACAGGTGAGGACATTTCAACGCTCCTTTCATCTCCCGTGCGGGAGGAGGATGTGAAGGACGGGATCCGGATTCTTGTCGGGACTTCCGGCTGGTCCTATGGGTGGAACGCGGACCGGAGCCTCTCCTGGTATGTCCGGAACAGCGGCCTGAACGCCATCGAGCTCAACATGAGCTTCTACCGTTTCCCCTCGGAGCGGCAGGTGGCCGACTGGTCCCAGGTGGGCGAGGGGCTCGACTGGACCGTGAAGGTTCCCCGGAGCGTGACCCACGCCCACCTGCTGAACGAAAAGGGAAGAGAGATCTTTTCCCGGTTCAGGGAACGCCTGAGTCCTCTCGGATCGAGGATTTCCTACTTTCTGTTCCAGTTCCCGCCGCGCTTCGACGTCTCCTTCGCGGATCGGGTCCGCGCTCTTTCCCGGGAATACGACGACCGGGAGATGGCCCTCGAATTCCGGCATCCTTCCTGGGATGCCTTCGATTTTGACCGATTCTCATTCCGGGGGGCCGTCGTCTCTCCGGATTCCCCCGATTCCTCCGGAGCCGTGTCGGCCCGGAACGGTCTGGTCTATCTCCGGTTCCACGGACGGAACGCCTGGTATTCGGGAACCTATACCGGGGAGGATCTTTCCTCGGTCCTTCGCAAGGCGCAGGCCCTCTCTCCCCGGAAGATCCACGCCTTCTTCAACAACGACCACGGGATGCTCGAAAACGCCCGGACCTTTCGCCGGCTCGCCGGGGAGATCCTTGACGGCGTCGGACAAGGCCCTTGATAAGGGGTGGAGAAATACTCCGTCCTGTCGGGATCCTTTTTCCCTTCCGTTGGACCCCCCGCCTGGAGGATCGTCGGGCCCTCTTCCGGAATTGACTGGACTTTCGGTCACAACTTCGACCGGTTGAGCCGGAGGGCGTTGCCGATCACCGAAACGGAGCTTGCGCTCATCGCGGCCGCCGCGACGACGGGGGAGAGCAGCAGGCCGAAGGCCGGGTATAGGGCGCCCGCGGCGACGGGAATCCCGAGAACATTGTAGACGAAGGCAAGAAAGAGGTTCTGCCGGATGTTTCTCATCGTGGACCGGCTGAGCCGGAGCGCCCGGAGGATTCCCCGGAGGTCGCCCTTCACAAGGGTGATGGCCGCGCTTTCCATGGCCACGTCCGTTCCGGTCCCCATGGCGATGCCGACCTGGGCCAGGGCGAGGGCGGGCGCATCGTTGATCCCGTCGCCTGCCATGGCGACGACATGGCCTTTTCCCTGCAGCTCCCGGACGATGGCGGCCTTGCGGTCGGGAAGGACGTCGGATTCGACCCTCTCGATCCCGAGCTTTCCGGCAACGGAGAGGGCGGTGGTCCGGTTGTCCCCCGTGACCATGATCACGTCGACCCGCTCCTCCCTCAGTCCGCGGATCGCTTCATAGGTGGACTCCTTGACGGGATCGGCGACGCCCAGGATTCCGGCGGCCTTCCCGTCGAGACGCCGTGCCTCGGCCTGCCCTTCCAGGATCTTCAGGTCGATTTTTCTTTCCCTCAGAAGGGCCGGGTTGCCCAGGATCAGGGACCGTCCTTCCACCGTTCGCGTGACCCCCTGTCCCGTCACGGAGAGGAAGTCCGTCACCGGCAGGAGGGAGAGGTCTTTTTCCCGGGCGCCCCGGACGACCGCCTCGGCCAGCGGATGTTCGCTGCCGCGCTCGAGGCTCGCCGCGAGCGCCAGCACTCTCTCCGGATCGGTCCCCGGGGCGGTTACCACCGTTGCGAGCCGGGGCTTCCCTTCGGTGAGGGTTCCGGTCTTGTCCACCACGAGGGTGTCCACCTTTTCCATGGTCTCGAGCGATTCGGCATTCCGGATCAGGACTCCGGCCATGGCACCCCGTCCGGTCCCCACCATGATCGACATGGGCGTCGCCAGCCCCAGGGCGCAGGGACACGCGATGATCAGGACGGCGACGGCATTGACGACGGCATGGGCGAGGCGGGGAGAGGGCCCCAGGAATTCCCACGCCAGGAAGGTCGCGATGGAGACGAGAATGACCCCGGGAACGAAATAGGAGGAGGCCACGTCCGCCAGCCGCTGGATAGGGGCCCGGCTCCGCTGGGCCAAGATCACCATCCGGACGATCCGGGCGAGAAGGGTGTCCGCGCCGACCTGTTCCGCCCGCATCAGAAAGGTTCCCGTTCCGTTCACCGTGGCCCCGACGACCCGGGATCCCGGATGCTTCCCGACCGGGACCGATTCTCCGGTCATCATGGACTCGTCGAGAAAGCTCGCGCCATCGAGAAAGATTCCGTCGACGGGAACCTTCTCTCCCGGTCGAACGCGCAGGACATCCCCGGAACGGACCCGTTCCAGGGGGATGTCCGTTTCGTCGCCGCCGGGCTCTACCCGCCGGGCGGTCCGGGGGGAGAGGTCCAGAAGACTCCGGATCGCCGACCCCGTCCGGCTTCGGGCGCGCAGCTCCAGGACCTGTCCCAGCAGGACCAGGGTCGTGATCACGGCCGAGGCCTCGAAGTAGACGGGAACCGTTCCGTCGCTTTGGCGGATCGAGGCCGGAAAAAGTCCCGGAAGGAGCAGGGCCGCGAGGCTGTACCCCCATGCGACCCCAACGCCGAAGGCGATCAGGGAAAACATGTTGAGGCTGCGGTTCCGCACCGATTTCGCTCCCCGAAGAAAAATCGGGGCCCCGCACCATAGGACCACCGGGGACGACAGAAGAAATTCCAGGATCTGGAGGATCCGTGGGGTCAGGATCCCCGGCCATGCCCTCGAGACCGGGACCTGGACCATGGCCAGGACGAAGACCGGGATGGACAGGGCGGCTCCCGTCCGGAATCGGAGTGTCATGTCCCGAAGTTCCCCTCCTTCCCCCGATTGTCCCGCAATCATCGGCTCCAGCGCCATCCCGCAGATCGGGCAGTCGCCCGGTTCCCTCCGGACGCTCTGGGGATGCATCGGGCAGGTGTATTCCCGGGCCTCGGAGGGTTCGGACGGGGAGATATCAGCGGATCCGGAAAGGATTTCCACCAAGTCCATTCCGCAGAGCGGACAGCGTCCCGATGCGGAGCGGCGGATTTCCGGATGCATGGGACAATGGAAGAAGGGGATCGGAGTGGTCCGGGCTTCCTGGGAGGGGAAGCCGTAGACGCCTGAATTTTTCTGGAATTTCTCCAGACAACGCGCGCTGCAGAAATCGAGGCGCGCCCCCTGGAGGTCCAGGGTGAATTTTCCTCCCGGGGAGACTTCCATTCCGCAGACCGGGTCGCGGCCGCCGGGAAAGGGGGTGCTTTCTAGAGCACGATCCATGGAGTTTCCCTTTCGCCCTTTCGGCCGGCTGTCCGGGCCGGCGAGGAAATTCCTCATCCCTTCAGGCAGACGAGGGGCCGGAGAAAGGCCACCCGCCTGGCCAGACCGGCCCGCTCCGTCGCCTCCGCCACCTGATCGATGTCCTTGTAGGCCCCGGGAGCCTCTTCGGCGATGCCCCGGAGGGATTTCGAGCGGATGAGGATCCCCCGGGATTCCAGCTCCTTCCTGAGCTCCCGTCCGTTCCAGCGGCGTAGGGCCTCGTGGCGGCTCATCGCCCTTCCCGCCCCGTGGCTGGCGGAGGAGAAGGACAGGGATTCGCTTTCGGGGACTCCGGCCAGGATCCAGGATCCCGTCCCCATGCTTCCCCCCACGAACACCGGCTGGCCGACGGAGCGGTAAGCCTCGGGAAGGGACGGGTGGCCGGGACCCAGGGCCCGCGTCGCGCCTTTCCGGTGGACCCAGAGCCTTCGGGACTTCCCGTGGATCCGGTGGACCTCCTCCTTGCAGGTGTTGTGGGAGATGTCGTAGAGGGTCCGGACCTTCACGCCGGGATAGAGGCGTGAAAGGACCTCCCGGACGCTCTGGGACAGGATCTGTCGGTTGGCCAGGGCCACGTTGATGGCGGCATTCATGGCCCCGATGTAAGCACGTCCGATCTCCGAGCGGATCGGGGCGCAGGCGAGCTCCCGGTCCGGAAGGACGGTGGCCCGGCGGGCCGCCTCCCTGGCGAACTCCAGCATGAAGTCGGTGCCCACCTGATGTCCCAGACCCCGGGATCCGCAATGGATCGAGACGAGGATCCGGCCGCTTTCCAGTCCGAAGGCCCGGGCCGTGTCTGGATCCTGGATCCGCTCGACCACCTGGACCTCCAGGTAATGGTTCCCCGAGCCCAGGGTTCCCATCTCCTTCTGCTGCCGCAATTTCGCTCTTTCCG
>JAKBXW010000135.1 GCA_021840555.1 Nitrospirota bacterium | reverse complement strand
CCTTGTTGGCGGCTACTACGGCCTCTGCCGACTTCTTGCTCCGGATTGCTCCGTCATCCTTTCAGATGTGAGGCAAGATCTCCCCGGGTAAGAACGCGATCCTTCACCGCACAACCGCCGGATTTACGCCCCTCCTCCTTGACCACAAAGGCTTCGTGGTCAGTTGCCCACTCGCCTTGATCGGGAACGCCTTGTATCCGGTTTTTGTCCATCGGCTCGCGACTTCGCTCCACGCTTCCTCCCCACACTCGGTCACCCTTGCGCAGTTGCGTTTCGCTTCGCTTGCTGTGGTCAGCTTACGGGAGGACTTTCACCTCCGAGATCGCGCCCATGCCGGGCGCACAACAAAAAGGGGGCAAAGTGCCCCCGGGAAAACCGCGACATTCAGTTTCGATGGTCCCTTCCTTCCTCACCCGATGATCGAATCTATGCCACAAAGGAAGCGGGAAGGGCCGGCTCGAACCCGACCTTTTCGAGAATGCTCCGCGTCCGCTCACGCACCGTCTCCCACAGATCCGCCTTCGTGAGTCCCAGTTCATTCCAGCATTCCTCGAAGGGGACCGGCAGGGATTTTTCAGCCAGGAGGTAGACCTGCTCGAAGACCCCGAGAATCCGCCCGCGCAATTCTTCCCGCCCGGCGGGCGTGGAGCGGGAGAGGAGCACCTGCCACTCCCGCATGCCGACGGAAGACTGCCGGTGTTCGTCGGCGATCGGTATCCGGAGAGACTCCCTGACAATGGGACCCGCATGGGCGGAAACACGCTCCACGACCGCGATCCCGATCCCCTCGATCCCCAGCTGGAGCCCCGCGAGAAAATCGTACCAGTCGAGACCGGAAAACCAGGTTTTGATCTCTTCGCGACAGGAAAGACTCATGACCGGCTCGAAGGGCCGTCCGAGACGCTCCAGCGTACGTTCCTGCAAGGAAAAATGTATGACCTCCTCCCCGATCTGGCGCATCAGCTCCTTACGGGCCTCGGCCGTCGGCGCAAAGGGAAGACGGTCCCCGCAGAGTTCCAGCGCCAGGAGATCGATGTCGGCGTAAACCTGCAACAGGGTTGCAGCCGCTATTTTCGTCGGGTCGCTCATGAATGCCTCCTTCGTGTCAAATGGGGTTATCCGTTCGGATCTCTCACTCCATGGAATTCCGGCAAGGATCGATCCCTTCCTGCGGCCGGATCCTGTCACCGGTCCCGATAGACCCGGTTCTTGAACACTCCGTATTTCAAAAGATGCCAGAGGGGCTTCCTGTACCCGAGAAACCGGATGACCCGCTGGGTCGTGGGGGCCAGGGGTGGAACCACACCCGGAAGAATCCAGTTTCCCCGGGCGGCGGAAAAGCTCTCGAGATAGGGGATCAGAAAGGAGCGGACCCCGGGTTCGATGAAAAAGAAGGGCTCGAGAAAATCGTCACCCGACTTCATCAGGCCCGAGGAGAGGGCCCAGTCACCCAGAGGCGTCCCGGGATAGAGACGAACCCCCGCCATGGCGACCACCGCCATCGGTCGCGTCCCGTCGATGCGCCGGCAGGTGTGGCGGACCGTTTCGGGCGTTTCCCCCGGCCCGCCGAAGATGAGGCTGTGGCAGATTGGAATCCCGACCTTTCTGCAATCCTCGGCCACCTCGAGGATCCGGTCCGGAGAAAACCCCTTTCCCAGAGTCTCCAGGGTCGCCTCGTCCGCGGAGTCGCTCCCCATCTCGAGACCGTCGCATCCTGCCGCCGCCATCGTCTCGAGGAGTCCGCGGGTGAGACCGGCGGGAGAGGCGTAGGCCGACCAGCGGATCCTGATTTTCCTGTTGATCAGGGCCTGGGAGATTGCCTCCGCATGGGAGGCGGGGAGATTGAAGACGCTGTCGACGAAGAAAAACGAGCGCACCCCGTTCCGTTCGACCAGGTCCTCGATTTCATCCGCGACGGAATCGGGATCCCGCAGGCGGTGATCCCGTCCCTCGAGGAGGGGATAGGTGCAATACCGGCACCGGAAGGCGCACCCGCGCTTGGTCTGGATATTGGCCATTCCTCCCACCCTCACGTAGCGCGAAAGATCGAAAAGATCCCGGGCCGGAGTCATGCGGGTCCAGTCCCTGCCTTCCACTTCCGGAGAGACGGGAAGCACCGGGAAAGGTAGAGGAGTGCCGCTTCCCCCACCCTCCTCCCCAACCACGACTCCCGGGATCCCGAGGGGAGAGCATCCCCCTTCGAGGGCTTCGAGAAGGGCCGGAAAGGACTCCTCCGACTCACCGGCCACCCCGTAGTCGGCCCCGAGGCTTTTCACGACGGCAGCCGGCATGAGTCCGACGGCCGATCCGCCCACCACGAGTGGGGCCTTCGATCGGGAGGTTCGCGAGACCGTCTCCCGGGCGGTCCGAAGGAGGGAGCGGTAGTACGGGAGGTAAAATCGCGTCAGGGGATAGGCCGCATTGTCCAGGTTTCTGAGGGAGAAGGCTACGAGATCGGCATTTTCCCGCAGGATCGACGCGCTCAGGGTCTTTTCGGGATCCCGGACAAAGGCGAGGTCCAGGACGGAGATCCTGTGGCCGGCCTTCCGGACTGCGGCCGCGGCGTAAGCCGCCCCCAGCGGAAAGACGGGATCGGGAAAGGACTCGCGGTTGGCCGAAACCAGAAGGACCCTCACAGGATCGCTCCCTTCTGTCCCGTTCGGGAGGGAACACACCATGGCCGATCGACCGGCCTTCGTCAGATACTGACTTACAAAGGAACGGTTTGATAAACATACACCTTCGTAGGATTCGGTCAAGGGACCGCCTCCCGTCCAGGGTGCCATTCCCGACTGGACAGATATCCTTGACAACCCGACCTGACAAGGATAATGTTAATTTATAAATAAGCAACAATAGTTTGATTAATCCGTCCCCGATTCGTCCGGATTCGTTCGCCAAGGAGTGCCCATGACACCATCCTTCCCCCGATCCTGGCGGGAGCTGTTCCTGGCCTTTCCGGTTCTTCTGGCGACGCTTCTTTTCCTGGCCGTCTCCGCACCGCTTTTTATGCTGTTTGCCCGAAACCACATGGCCGAAAAGAGAGTCGCAGAGGCAGTTCATGCCACCGAGGCCCTGGGGTTCGACATGACCTCCCTCGACAGGGCCGTCCATGCGGCATTTCTCTCCGCCATCTCGAAGAGAGGGCCGGAATCCGGCACCTACATCCTGGGAATGTCCCTCCAGTCCCGGGCCGTTCTTTCCGATCTCGACCGCCGGAGATCCTTCCTTTCACCGGAGATGCAACGCTCCCTTTCCGATATCGCAAGGCTGAGCGATCGCTACTTCTTCAGTCTGGCCCAGAACATCCCGGGGAACGGTTCTTCCCGGCCGGAGGCGTACTCCCGGGAATACCGCCGTCTGAGCTTCCGGGTCGCCGCCTTCTCTTACGAAATCGACAAACGGCTCCGAAAGGAGACGCTTCGGCTGGCCTCCCTCACCCGGACTCGGACAACCCTCATCCTTCTCCAGGGCTTGCTGACCCTTTTCTTTGCAGGGGCCATCCTGTTTTTTTCGACTTCGCGCCGCCACACCCATCAGGTTTTGCTCGACTTCGCCGCGGAAGATTCGGAGGAGATGATCGTCCTGACAGATCTCCGGGGAATGATTCTTTTCGCGAACCGCCGGTTCCGGGAGCTTTTCTGCAAGACGCGCTCCGGATGCGAGTCCATCCCTCTG
>JAKBXW010000134.1 GCA_021840555.1 Nitrospirota bacterium | reverse complement strand
AAGCTCGCTTTTTAAATGATGGGCCGGTCCGGCACGGATCGGAACCGCAGTGTTTGGCCGGAGTTCGGAACAAGGTTTCATTATGGGAAGGTGGGCGGAATCTGTCAACAAAGGAATGAGGGGGGGGGGAAAAGGGGATGATGGGGGATACGGATGAGCGGCCTTTCGATGGAGGATAAATAAGGGATCCGCGACTTCCTCTTTATTGGCTCCCCTCATTCGGAGCTCCCCAAGCGGGGAGTCGATTTTCCTGCCAATCTATAATGGGGCACTGGAGCTGATCCGGCGCATCGCGGGCGGCAACGAGGCTCGTCAGAGCCTCCTCCATCGCCTGGAGACGCCGGATCTTTTCGCGGATCTCGGAAAGCTTGCCCCCTGCGATCGTTCGCGCCTCGCGGCAATTGTCCTTGCGGTCGATCCGAAGCGACAGGAGCCCTTCGATTTCGTGCAGCGTGAAGCCGATTCCCCGGGCGTTCCGGATGAACCGGAGCCTCCGGAGCGTCTCCTTCGGGTAGTTACGGTATCCGGACTCCCGCCGGGGGAAGGAGGCCCTTTTTCTCGTGGAAGCGGACAGTGTCGACGCTGACCCCGGCCATTTGGGACACTGTCCCGATGGAGAGTCCCATCCCTTTCCTCCTTATTTTTGCTTGCGCATGCATCCCGCGCAGCAGGAGAGCATGCCGATCTCCTTCCGGAAGGATGAGGCGCAGAGCTTGAGCCCTTCCACCATGGTGGGGTAGGGGAAGTGCAGGTTTCCGACCGCGTCGACGGTCCCTCCAGCAGAGAGCGACAGGGCCGCGGGAAGCTCGGCTAAGCGGAGGACGGCCAGAAGGGAGGTCGCCGCGGCTCCCGAGAGGACCCAGAGAGAGGCCCGGAACAAGCGCCCGGCCTCACTCCGGGAGCGTTCGGAGGAAAGGAAAGGCTTCATGGAGGGGCCCTTTTGGAAGGGGGAGCGGTTCCGGACCGCGATCAGAAACCGGTGTCGTTCGTGCCGGGTTTATCCTGACAAGGTCAGTGTTAATCCTGGAGCTTACTCCAGAGTCAAGGGACCTTTCCGGAACTTTTCCGGAAGAATCTCTGCAGAGGAAATCCTTCAAGGAAACGCTCCTTGAGGGGTAGAAGAAGGATGAAGAGGGAGGCGAGGAGGGAGACGCCTCCCAAAATCAGGAAGGTCTCGTTGTAGGCGAAGGCCTGGGACAGGGAAGCGGCCATTTTGCCAGCCGCGAGAGGGGGGAGGGAGCCGGAGGTCTGGGGGAGGACCGGATGGAATGCCGGGGCGATGTTGTCCACGAGATGACGGGCCCAGACCGTGCCGAACATCCCTCCCAGAAACTGGATGACCAGCTGCACGACCAGTCCAACCCGGTGAAGGGAGGAAGGCAGGGTCCGGACCACCAGGGGCGCGAGGGCGACCTGGGTGAGGGCGACTCCGATGCCGAAGACCGTCTGGGGGAGAAGAACGAGCGGAAGGTCGTAGACGTTGGCCGGAAGTGTGAGGTAGGCCACGTTTGCGAGGGCGATCAGAACGGATCCGGAGGCCATGAATCCCCAGGTGAAAAACGATCGCCCTGGGGTGATCAGGAAGGCGAAGACCGGAATCAGGAGCTCGGTGATGGCCCCCAGGAAGATGACCATGCCCGCCTGATGGCTCTGGAACCGGTAGAAGATTTCCAGGAAGAGAGGAAGGAGGTAAAGACGTCCGAAGATGGCGGTCGACCGGAGAAAGTTGGCGGCGGACAGCAGCAGATAGCCCCCGTGGCAGAAGAGCTCGGGAGGGACGATCGGCCGGGGATGCCTTGCGGCGTGGAGACAATAGGAAAAGAAAAAAAGGAGGCAGGCGAAGGCCATCAGAAAGAGTGTTGTGCTGTGCCAGCCGAAGCGCTCCCCCTCCATGAGGGTGTCCATGGCGAAGAAGGCGGCCCCGGAGAAAAGGAGCCATCCGAAAAGATCGAAGGGAACCTTTTCGGAGCGGGGATGGTTCGACAGGGAGATCGCGGCCAGAAGAAGGGTCAGAAATCCGACGGGAAGATGGATCCCCATGGTCCAGCGCCATCCCAGGGTATCGACCAGAAGTCCCCCGATGGTGGGGCCGATACTGACCGCAAGGGCGTTTCCCACGGCGAAGAGGGCCAAGGCCCGGGCGCGCCTCTCGGGGGGGAAGCTCTCGTTGATGAGCGCGATCGAGAGGGGAATCAGCACGCCACCCGACAGTCCCTGGAGGGCCCGTCCCACCATCATGGCCGGCATGAAATGGGCGATCATGGAGACGACGGAGCCCGCCATGAAGACGGAGGTGGCGAGAGAGTAAAGGTCGCGCTCCTCGAAGAGGCCCCGGAGCCGGTAGGAAAGGGGGATCCCCAGGGCGACGAAAAGGCTGTAGCCGGCGGTCAGCCAGCGGGTTTCGTCGGGGGAGGAGTCCAGTGCCCGGGCGATGAAGAAGCGCCCCACGTTCATGCTGGTCGTGTCGGCCAGGGGAAGGGTGGTCCCCAGGATGACGGTGAAGAGAACCATGCCGGGGGATCGGAGGCCGAATCCCGAGAGGAGGTTCCGGATGCGGAGCCTGGTCATGGATATGGTTTCTGCGATCTGTGCGGGGTCGCCGGATTCTTCCGGTTTTCCTGTCGTTCCGACGAGAGGAGGCCATCGGTGAATCCTTTCCGGGTCGGGGCGTCTTTGAGTGGATCCATGGGTCCGCCTTCCCCGCTCAGGAGGGACGCGAGAGAAAAAAGGTGGGGAGGGCCAGGGAGAAGGAGGGAAGCTGGCGGTCCATCATCATGCCGGTCGTGACGGCGAAAGCGCCGGTCACGAGGAGGAAGAGGCCGCCTATCGTGATCCGGTGTCTTCGGGAGTCGTGCGGAAGGAGGGATGCCGCCTCGAGGAGAAGGATCAAGGCGAAGACAAACAGGACCATCCAGAAAAAGGCCAGATCCATGGAAGGGTTCTCCCGGACGAGGGGTCAGGACTTCCTGACGGATCGTCCCAGACGTTTTTCGACGGAATCGATCTTTCCGGCGAGACGGCCGGACTGGTTCCGCCGGGCATCGATTTTTATGGAGACGCTGATGCGGCTGCAGTCCTGGCTCATGCGTTCGTAGCATTTTTTCACCACATCCATGACCTCGTCCCATTCCCCTTCGAGGACGGTGCCCATGGGGTTCAGGCGATAGTCGAGGCCGCTCTTGTCGACGATGTCGAGCGATCGGGCGACATAGTCCCCCACCGATTCGCCCTTGTCGAGGGGAGTCATGGAGAATTCGAGGAGGACGGACATGTCTCATCCTTTTCTTTTATGGAAGGTCGGCAAAGAAAGTTTCCTTCATGATACAGGGAAGACGCGGAGGAGAAAAGGGGGAGCGCGACTCAATATCCTGAATCCGTCCTGAAGCTTTGGTCCAAAGCGGGGGCGAGAGATTGTCGCGGTTTTGCTTCGTTGCACAATTGGGTCCTGGGCTGGACTCCCGGCAAGCCTCGGCTGGAAGGCCCGGAGTGAGAGATCAGGAGGGGGCCACGGCTTGTCGACGGATGCCTCTATGATAGGTTGACATTCTCCCCTCCCTCTCGCTTCGCTCGCCGCGAAAGCGGTAAGGAAGGGGATTCCTTCCTGCCATCTCCCCGGTCGGACACGGGGATGGATTCGCCGACCTGAACGGTCAGGCCGCCGACTCGGAGGACGGATCCCCCGAACAGGCGCGACGGGCGTGCCCCGCCCT
>JAKBXW010000041.1 GCA_021840555.1 Nitrospirota bacterium | reverse complement strand
ACAAACCCTCTGGAGAGGAATCCAGAGGCTTGACGACCTGTCGGCCATGTGGACAATCTTCACACGTTTACAGATGTATTCCACAAGCCCCGTGCCCACTCGTCGGAAACATGGGTAAAGATCAGGCCTTCAGGGAGGAGCAGTCACCCCGTCGTCACAAAAGGTTGGGGGAGGGGCTTCTGCCCATGAAAAAGAACCGAAACCAATGACCGAACGAACGGACAAGGACACAACCCCGGACGAATCCGCTTCCATGGTCCAATCCGGAGCCGTGGTGCTTCTGATCGAGGACGAGCCCGCCATGCAGCGGCTTCTCGAGATCGTCCTCGAGGAGCAGGGCTATCGGGTTGTCCTCGCCGGGACCGGAAAGCAGGGGATCGTTCACGCGGCCACCCGGAATCCCGACCTGGTGCTGCTCGATCTGGGCCTCCCGGACATGGAGGGGGAGGATGTGATCCGGCGTCTGCGCGAATGGTGGGCGCGTCCGATCGTCGTCATTTCCGCCAGGGGCCGGGAGGAGGAGAAGGTCAAGGTTCTTGACGCCGGGGCCGACGACTATGTGACAAAGCCCTTCGACGTCCGGGAGATGCTGGCCCGGATCCGCGTCGCCCTCCGGCATTCCGGCGCGCAGTCGGGCCAGAGCGGCGCCATTATCGAGTCCGGGCCCGTCAGGCTTGACGGCGTCCTCCGGAGGGTCAGCGTGGAGGGACGGGAGATCCGCATGACGCCGACCGAGTACCGTCTTTTGGCGCTCCTTCTGAAGAACGCCGACAGGGTCCTGACCCACAGCCAGATCCTGAGGGAGGTCTGGGGGGCGGCCTACGTCGGGCAGGTGTCGATCCTTCGGGTCACCATGGCCAATCTTCGCAAAAAACTGGAGAAGGATCCCTCCCGGCCTCTCCATCTCGTCAACGAGCCGGGGATCGGCTACCGCTTCTGTACGGGCGGGGAAGACCCGCTCCCTTGAATCTCCGGGATGGAGAAGGACAGGGCGGGACCTCCTGTCCGGAGGGGGGCCGGGCTTCTATCCGGAAAACCCGGAACGCTCACCAGAGGATGTTGTCCAGACAGAATCTGAAGGCGGGATCCCGGGTGATGATCGGGAGGTCTTCGATCTTGCTCCGGGCGATCAGCATCCGGTCGAAAGGATCCCGATGCGGGCGCGGAAGAACGCCTGCGGCCAGGGCATGGGCCAGCGAAACGGGCAGGACCTCTACCCGGCCTTCGCGAAGAAGGTCCGGAAGCCTTTCGACAAGATCGCCGACCCCGGGAGTTTCCCGAGACGGACTTTGGGGGCGATCTCCCACCCCGACACGCTGCTGACGAAAATCTCGTTGTCCGGATCGGCGATCAGGGCACGCGCATGCTCCAAAAGGTCCGGATCGTTCTGGAGCCACCAGAGAAGAACGTGAGTGTCGAGAAGAACGTTCATGCTTCCCAAAGCGAACGCTCTTCTTCCGGAAGGGGCTCCAATAGGGCGGATCCGCTTCGTCCCTTCCAAAGACCCGGAGCGCGCGGCTTCTTTTTTTCCAGGGGAACGAGGCGGGCATAAGGCACTCCGGTCTTTGCGACAATGATTTCTTCGCCGTTGTGGACCCTTTCGACCAGTTTCGAAAAATGGGTCTTCGCCTCGTGGATGTTGACCTTATCCATCGTCTTTCTCCGTTTCGGCGGCTATGGGCCCGTATGGCCCAACCTTGTCCCGACATAGACTTAGTCGCATGACTTAGTCTACGCGCGTCCCCTTTTTCCGTTCCGGACCGTTTCTCCCGGGCCCCCCCCTCTTTCCTCCCCAAAAATTGCCCTGCTAATGACATTTTTGTTCATAAAAAGAAGGAGGCTTCAGGCTTTCGGTCTGTTCAGTCCTGTCATTTCCTGTGTTTTTGAATTGGCACGACAATTGCTTTGTTATAAGCGATCACGGCTGACGCAAGCCGGATCTCTCCTCCCCGGAACCTCCGGTTCCCTTTTTCCGAAAATCCCGAATTTCCGTCAGAGCTGATTCCAATCCCTCAAAAGCGAAGGAGCGGTCCGCCCATCCCCGGGCGATCCCTGTCATGAACGGCGCGCATGTCGAGTACCCGAAACCCGGTCCCGGAAGCTTCCGGGCGAAAGAGCTCTGGGGGAGCCTCTTCGACCTCTGGTTCCTGATTCCCCTCGTCGGCCTGATGGCGGGGGCGGAGCGGGGCGGGAGCGCCGCTCTCATGGGGAGGGACCTTCTCGTCATGGGAGGAGCCTGGGCTCTCTCGGCCCTCCTCTTCCGGACCTCCCTTCCGCTCCAGCCCCTCAAGGTCTGGGCCTTTCTTTTCCTGATCCTGCGTCCCACGCCCGAAGTTGCCTCCCTGTCGGCCGTTTTTTTGGGCCTTCTCCTTTTTCTGGCCGGCCACTTCGGACTGGCGCGCCGTCTCGAGGAACGGCTGACCGAGCGGTCCTTCGGCCGGATCCGGAGGGCGGTGACCCTTTACGTCCGGGCGGTGGCCGTCCTGGCGTTCGGACTGGTCCTGCTCCGGAACGCGCCGGGATTTGTTCCGTCCGCTCTCGCCTCTTTTCTGCAGGGGATCTCCCCCTCGCCGCTCCTTAGCGTTCTTCTCCTGGTCCTTCCCCAGTTTCCCGTCACGCTGGTCAACGGACTTCTGGCGACGGTCCGGGAGCGCAAAAAAGAGGGGGCGCTGTCTCCCGAGGCGCAAAAGCGACTTTCCGGGACCGCTCTTGCGCGGTGGCTGGGGGCGGCCGACCTTCTGGCCGGGGCGGCGGGAGCCCTTCCGTTCTGCCACGGCGCCGGCAACCTGTGGGTCTACCGGCGCCACAAAATCCGGAGCCTCCTGCCTTCGCTCGCCTCCTCGGCCACGCTGGCCGGCCTGGGGACCCTCCTTCTCGTCGGAGAGATCCCGCTCTTCTCGCCCCTCCTCTGGGTGAGCTTCCTCGCCGGATTCCTCGTGGCCGAAATCTGGCTCAAGCGGCGCGCGGGAGTTTCCGGAGTCGGAATTCCAAGGCCGGCCTCCGCTCCCGACGCTCTCGAGATCTGGGCCATGGCCGGGGGGCTGCTCTCCGGGGCGGTCCTTCTGGGCGGCCTTCCTCTTCTTCTGGTCTTCCTCCTGGGGACCTCCGCCGCGGTCTCGGTCTCGTCCGGGGGAGGGGGAACACGCGTCTTTCCGCTCGGGGATTGCGGATACGGCGTTTCCGTCGCGAGTTCCTCCTGGACCCGCGCCGCCCTTTCGGCTACGGAGAAACAGGCCGGAAAGGCCGTCCCTCACGACAGCGCCCTTTTCTCCCCCGTTTCCGGATTCGAAGGGTCCGCAGCGTCTCCGGCCCCTCTCCTCGGGGAGGAGCGGTCGACCGTTCCCTCTTCCCCGGAGCGCTTCTTCCGGAGGGCCCGGGAAATCCCGGTTGCGCTCTTTTTGGCCGTTCTTCTCCTGATCTTCTTTTCCGATCCTTCTCCTTCCCCATCCTGTGCTTCCGATCCCGACCGTCCCTGCCGACAGACGAGAATCCATTTCCTCCTGGCCCCCCTGCGGGCTCCCTGAATCCGGTCTTTTGTCCCTTACTCTGACGATGACCGAACATTTAAAACAGGGAGATCCCTATGTACATGCGACTTTTATCTTCTTTTATCGCATCGCTTGTCCTCGCCGCAGGAATCCTGATCATCCCGGCCGAAACGGTCCGGGCGGCCGATCCCCCGGTCTCTCCGCCCCCCGGATCCGATTCGGGGAAGGCCGACGTTACCTCCGGAGGAGACGGGCTTTCCTGGAACGGGTCCGACGCCCTCGCGGCCTACCGCAAGATGTGGAATCCCCTCTCGGCCGGTCCGGAGCTCATTCCCATGGCCGATACCGCTCCTCCGGGCGAGTTCTATGTCCGCCCCTTTTTTTATGGCCAGTTCGTCCAGGCGCAGTACGGATCGAATGGCGGGGTCCATTCCCTCGCCAACGGTTTCAACGAGACACAGCTTTTATCTTTGGCCGAGATCGGGGTGGGGATCACCGACAACACCCAGTTTACGATCTTCCCTTCCATGGCCTCGGTCTGGTCTTCCTACGGGGGCGACTACACCCAGGGGTCCGGCTTTTCCGATCTGACCATGGAACTCAAGTACCGCTTCTATGTCCAGCATCCGGACCGGATGATTCCCTCGATGGCCTTCGCCCTCCACGTGACGCTTCCCACCTCGACCTGGACCGATGCGCCGGTGGTGAAAGGAGGGCTTCCGCCGCTCGCCCGGATCCCGTCGACCCACTACGGCTCTCCGGCGCTCACTCCGGCCCTTCTGACCCGGTACATCGCGAAACCTTTCCGATTTTACGCGGATCTTTTCTACACCTACGACTTTCCGAACAACGCGAGACTTCCCGGGATCCCTGGAAAGCCCCTCGTCCAGTTCGGGGATATCCTCCAGTACCGGTTCGGCCTCGAGGACATCGTGAACGACCGGACCGGAACGGGATATATTCTCGAATTCGTCGGGATGTCCGGCCTTCCCTTTTCGATCGACGGACTCCCGGTGAACGGCCTCCCTCTCACGGCCAACGGGCTCCATGTCGGAGCCTTCAACCTCTGGGGCCTCCAGCCCACCTTTGAAACCAACATCACGCGAAACCTCATTTTTTCGGTGGGGGTCCTTCTGCCTGTCGCGGGAACGAACCAGTACCAGTCCATCAGTCCGAACATGTCCCTGTACTGGTACTGGGGACCCGGCGGCGGAGACGTGATCGCCCGGTAAGGAGGGGAGGGAGGGGGTCCTGCCCCCCTCCCATTTTTGTCCGTTCTTTGTCCGGATCCGCACAAAAGGAGAAGGCTCGCATGAAAAGCCAGTCCGGGGTGTTTTTGTTTAACTTGTCTATATTAAAAGGATCTCATGTTGTGGCACATCGATTGCAATATAGTGTGGCGTCACCCGGTTCCCGGAGCTTTCGAGGAAGGACGCCCCGGGGATCGGGACGAGCTAGGTGAAGCAGAAAAAGAGATTGGGCCGTGGAGTCGTATACCGGCCAGGCGCTGAAGCCGAACGAGAAAGAATTCTCCGTTCGGCTTTTTTCATTTCCGGGAGCTCCAAAAGGGCTGTCCCGGCAAACCAGGAGGAAAACGCTATGCGTCAGATTGCATTCTACGGAAAAGGCGGCATCGGAAAGTCCACCACCTCCCAGAACACCCTCGCGGCTCTCGCCGAGATGGGCAAGAAGATCCTCATCGTGGGTTGCGATCCCAAGGCCGACTCCACCCGCCTCATCCTCCATTCGAAGGCCCAGAACACCGTCCTCTCCCTGGCGGCCGAGGCCGGAACGGTCGAGGATCTCGAGATCGAGGACGTGATGAAGACCGGCTTCAGCGATATCCGCTGCGTCGAGTCCGGAGGACCCGAGCCCGGGGTCGGCTGCGCCGGGCGGGGCGTGATCACCTCGATCAACTTCCTCGAGGAAAACGGAGCCTACGACGGCGTCGACTATGTTTCCTACGACGTTCTGGGCGACGTGGTCTGCGGCGGGTTCGCCATGCCGATCCGCGAGAACAAGGCCCAGGAAATCTACATTGTCACCTCGGGCGAGATGATGGCCATGTACGCCGCCAACAACATCGCCAAGGGGATCCTCAAATATGCCAACTCCGGAGGCGTGCGTCTGGGCGGCCTCGTCTGCAACGAGCGCCAGACCGACCGGGAGTACGAGCTGATCGAGGCTCTGGCCAAGAGGCTCAACACCCAGCTCATCCACTTCGTGCCCCGGAACAACATCGTGCAGCACGCCGAGCTTCGCCGGATGACCGTGCTCGAATTCGCTCCGGAATCCTCCCAGGCCAACGAGTACCGGGAACTGGCCAAGAAGATCGACGCCAACGCGGGCAAGGGTACGATCCCGACCCCGATCACGATGGACGAACTCGAGGAGCTTCTCATGGAGTTCGGCGTCATG
Organism: Nitrospirota bacterium; assembly: GCA_021840555.1. Taxonomy (GTDB): domain Bacteria; phylum Nitrospirota; class Leptospirillia; order Leptospirillales; family Leptospirillaceae; genus UBA4572. Next base: position 10,030 of record JAKBXW010000041.1, on the reverse strand, counting down.
AAGACGATCGACGAGAACCTGGTCGGAAAGAAGGCCGAGGAAATCGCCGTCGCCTGATCCCTTCCTTTTGTCCTGTCCGGCGGAGGAGGCTCCTCCTCCGCCCCTCTCTTTCCGTCCCGCTTAAGAGGGGACGCAATGCATGATCCGCCATCCGATCGGAGGGTTTCACCATGAGCAGCAATATCGAGGAAGCCAAGAAAATCATCGCGGAGGTTCTGTCGGTCTATCCTGAAAAGACCAAAAAGAAACGCGAAAAGCACCTGAATGTCTTCGAGGAAGGAAAGTCCGACTGCGGTGTCAAGTCGAACATCAAGACCGTCCCGGGGGTCATGACCATCCGGGGATGCGCCTACGCGGGCTCCAAGGGGGTCGTCTGGGGGCCGATCAAGGACATGATCCACATCAGCCACGGTCCGGTGGGCTGCGGTCAGTATTCCTGGGCCGCCCGTCGAAACTACTACATCGGGACGACCGGGGTGGACTCCTTCGTCACCATGCAGTTCACCTCCGACTTCCAGGAGAAGGACATCGTCTTCGGGGGGGACAAGAAGCTCGAGAAGATCATGGACGAGATCCAGGAGCTCTTTCCGCTGAACAAGGGAATCACCGTCCAGTCCGAGTGTCCCATCGGACTCATCGGGGACGACATCGAGGCCGTCTCGAAGAAGAAGAGCAAGGAGTACGGCGGAAAAACCATCGTGCCGGTCCGTTGCGAAGGGTTCCGGGGCGTGAGCCAGTCCCTGGGCCACCACATCGCCAACGACACCATCCGCGACTGGGTCTTCGACAAGGCGACCGGCAAGGAGATCGAGACCACGCCCTACGACGTGGCGATCATCGGCGACTACAACATCGGCGGCGACGCCTGGTCCTCCCGCATCCTCCTCGAGGAGATGGGGCTCCGGGTCGTGGCCCAGTGGTCGGGGGACGGCTCCATCGAGGAGCTCATAAACACCCCCAAGGTCAAGCTCAACGTCCTCCACTGCTACCGGTCGATGAACTACATCTCCCGGCACATGGAGGAGAAGTACGGCATCCCCTGGGTCGAGTACAACTTCTTCGGCCCCTCGAAGATCGCCGAATCGCTCCGCAAGATCGCCGGCTTCTTCGACGATAGGATCAAGGAGAATGCGGAGAAGGTCATCGCCAAGTACGAGGCCCTGACCAAGGCCACGATCGAAAAGTTCCGGCCCCGGCTCGAAGGAAAGACCGTCATGCTCTTCGTCGGGGGACTCCGGCCCCGCCACGTCATCGGCGCCTACGAGGACCTGGGCATGAACGTGATCGGAACCGGGTACGAGTTCGGCCACAACGACGACTACCAGCGGACGACCCACTATGTCAAGGATGGAACGATCATCTACGACGACGTGACCGGGTACGAGTTCGAGAAGTTCGTCGAGGCTTTAAAGCCCGATCTGGTCGCCTCCGGGATCAAGGAGAAATACGTCTTCCAGAAGATGGGATACCCCTTCCGCCAGATGCATTCCTGGGACTACTCCGGTCCCTACCACGGCTACGACGGGTTCGCGATCTTCGCCCGGGACATGGACATGGCGATCAACAACCCCGTCTGGCAGATGGCGAAGGCGCCCTTCTGATTCGGGCAGGACGGAAACGCTTCGGCCGGAGCACGGGATGTTCCGGCCCAACATGAGGATCCGACAATGAGCCAGAACCCCAAGCACGTCCTCGACCACTTCAATCTGTTCCGGGAGCCGGAATACGTGGAGATGTTCGAGAACAAGAAAAAGAATTTCGAGAATCCCCATCCCCAGGACAAGGTGACGGAGATCATCGAGTGGACCAAGACCGAGGAATACCGCGACCTGAACTTCAAGCGCGAAGCCCTCACCGTCAACCCCGCCAAGGCCTGCCAGCCGCTGGGCGCCGTCTTCGTGGCCCTGGGCTTCGAGGAGACGATGCCTTTCGTCCATGGCTCCCAGGGATGCGTGGCCTACTACCGGAGCCACCTCTCCCGGCACTTCAAGGAGCCGACCTCCTGCGTCTCCTCCTCCATGACGGAGGACGCCGCGGTCTTCGGCGGACTGAACAACATGATCGACGGGCTGGCGAACACCTACGCCATGTACAAGCCCAAGATGATCGCCGTCTCCACCACCTGCATGGCCGAAGTGATCGGGGACGACCTGAACGCCTTCATCAAGAACGCCAAGGAGAAGGGTTCGGTGCCCCAGGAATACGACGTGCCGTTCGCCCACACCCCGGCCTTCGTGGGCTCCCACATCACCGGCTACGACAATGCCCTGAAGGGGATCATGGAGCACTTCTGGGCCGGACGGGAACGCCATGAAAACGAGACGATCAACATCGTCATGGGCTTCGACGGCTACAGCGTCGGCAACATCCGGGAGGTGAAGAGGATCCTTCAGGAGATGGGAATCTCCGCCCTCATCCTCTCCGACACCAGCGACGTCTTCGACACGCCGACCGACGGAACCTTCCGCATGTACATGGGGGGAACGAAGCTCGAGGACATGAAGAAGGCGCTCGATTCGAAGGCGACGGTTTCCTTCCAGGAATTCAACACCCCAAAGTCCCTGGAATACGCCGCCTCCCTCGGGCAGAAGACAATGTCCTTCCAGTATCCGATCGGGATCCGCGGGACCGACCGCTGGCTCCTGGCTCTCTCGGAATTGACCGGAAAACCCATTCCCGACTCATTGCGTCTCGAACGGGGACGGCTGGTGGACGCGGTGGCCGATTCGACCTCGCACATCCACGGGAAGAAGTTCGCCCTCTACGGAGACCCCGACCAGATGCTGGGGCTCACCGAGTTCCTGATGGAGCTCGGGGCGGAGCCGGTCCACGTCCTCGCCACGAACGGGGGCAAGGAATGGGAGGAGAAGATGAACGCCCTCTTCGCAAGCTCCCCCTACGGAGCCGGATGCCACGCCTGGCCTGGCCGCGACCTGTGGCACATGCGGAGTCTCCTCTTCACCGAGCCGGTGGACTTCCTCATCGGCAACACCTACGGGAAGTATCTCGAACGCGACACCGGGACCCCGCTGATCCGGATCGGCTTCCCGATCTTCGACCGCCACCATCACCACCGCTATCCGACGGTGGGCTACCAGGGGGCGATGAACGTCCTGGTGAAGCTTTTGGACAAGATCTTCGACGAAATGGACAAGAACACCAACGTTCCGAGCAAGACCGACTACAGCTACGACATCATCCGGTAACGGACGAAAACCAGGGGCGGGGGGCTTCCCCCCGCTTCCGGGAGGGGACCATGCTGAAGGAAAAAATCAACGAGGTCTTTCAGGAGACGGCCTGCGGCCACAATCAGGCCAAATCCGAAAAAGACCGGAAAAAAGGATGCACCAAGGTGGCCACTCCGGGCGCCGCCGCCGGAGGATGCGCCTTCGACGGGGCCAAGATCGCGCTCCAGCCGATCGTCGATGCCGCCCATCTGGTTCATGGACCGATCGCCTGCGAAGGGAATTCCTGGGACAACCGCTCCGCCCTGTCCTCGGGCTCCCGTCTCTACCGCACGGGCTTCACCACGGACATGAACGAGATGGACGTCGTCTACGGGGGTGAAAAGCACCTCTTCAAGGCGATCCGCCAGATCCGGGAGCGCTTCGATCCTCCCGCCATCTTCCTCTACCAGACCTGCGTCCCGGCCATCATCGGAGACGACATCGAAGCGGTGGCGAAGGCCGCCACCGAAAAATTCGGGCTCCCGGTGATCCCGGTCAACGCCCCCGGATTCGTGGGCGGCAAGAACCTCGGGAACAAACTGGCCGGGGAAGCCCTTCTGGACCACGTGATCGGAACGATGGAGCCGGAGGTCACCACGCCAACCGATCTCAACATCATCGGGGAATACAACCTCTCGGGAGAGCTCTGGCAGGTGAAGCCCCTTCTCGATCGTCTCGGGATCCGGGTCTCGGCCTGCATCAGCGGCGACGCCCGCTACCGGGAGGTGGCCTCCTCCCACCGGGCCCGGGCGGCGATGCTGGTCTGCAGCAAGGCGATGATCAACATCGCGCACAAGATGGAGGAGCGGTACGGTATCCCCTGGTTCGAGGGCTCCTTCTATGGAATCTCGGACATGAGCGCCTCCCTTCGCAACATCGCGAAACTCCTCGTGGAGCGCGGGGCTCCTTCCGATCTCACAGAGCGGACCGAGGCGCTGATCGCCTCCGAGGAGGCGGAGGCCTGGGAGGCCATCGCGCGCTTCAGGCCCGCTCTTTCCGGCAAAAGGGCCCTTCTCATCACGGGCGGTGTCAAGAGCTGGTCGGTCGTCTCCGCCCTCATGGAGGCGGGGCTCGTGGTGGTGGGAACCAGCGTGAAGAAGTCGACGAAGGAGGACAAGGAGCGGATCACGGAGCTCATGGGGGAGGACGCCCACATGATCGACACGATGACCCCCCGGGAGATGTACCGGATGCTGAAAGACGCCGAGGCGGACATCCTGATGGCCGGCGGGCGATCCCAGTTCGTCGCGCTCAAGGCCAAGGTCCCCTTCCTGGACGTCAACCAGGAGCGCCGCTTCGCCTTCGCCGGCTACAAGGGGATGGTGACTCTCGTTTCGGAGCTTCACCGGACCATCACCAATCCGATCTTCCGCACCCTGCGCGAGCCGTCTCCGTGGGATCCCGGGTGCCGGATCACCCCCCTGGTCTAGAGGAGCGGACGATGGAAAGGTCGATCGAACCACAACAGGAGAAAAAGCCCCTTCAGGGGGAATTCGTCTCGGTGAATCCGCTCAAGATGAGCGCTCCCCTGGGCGGGGCCCTTTTCTTCCTGGGGATCGACCGGAGTCTTCCGGTATTCCACGGCTCCCAGGGATGCACCTCCTTCGCGCTGGTCCTTCTGGGGCGTCACTTCAAGGAGTCGATTCCCCTCCAGACGACCGCCATGAGCGAGGTGACGACCATCCTGGGAGGGGGCGACAACATCCAGGCGGCGATCATGAAGATTCTCGAGAAGGGAACGCCGGGGGTGATCGGCCTCTGCTCCACCGGCCTCACCGAGACGAAGGGGGAGGACATCGTGGGGGAGGTCGCCCTCTTCCGGAAGAAGCATCCGGAGCACGCCGGGATCCCGATCGTCGCCGTTTCGACCCCGGATTTTGTGGGCTCCCACGAGGACGGATTCCGGGACGCGATGGTCCGGACCATCGAGGAGCTCGCGGAGCCAGGGCAGGCGACGGTGCCCGGACAGGTCAACGTCCTGGCCGGATCCCACCTGACGGTGGCCGACCTCGACTATCTCCGGGAGGTCCTGGAGTCCTTCGGCCTCGACCCGATCTTTCTTCCGGACCTTTCCCGGTCGCTCGACGGGATCGTCCCGGAGACCTTCGAGCCGGTCTCCATGGGCGGGACCACCCTCCCGGAGATCCGGCGAATGGGGGCCTCCGCCCAAACGATCGTCCTGGGGGAATCTCTCCGGGCGGCGGGGGAGGCTCTCCTGAAAAAATGCGGGGTTCCCTTCGTGGTGGTGACCCGTCTCATGGGCCTGTCCGCCTTCGACCGCTTTCTCGTGACGCTTCGGCACATTTCGGGGAGGGATTATCCCCGGAAGATCCGGCGGGAGAGGAATCGCCTCTCGGATGCCATGCTGGACGCCCACTTCTATGTGGGAGGACTCCGGATCGCCGCGGGCCTCGAGCCGGACCACCTTTACGATGTGGTCCACTTTCTCGAGGAGAACGGGGCCGAGATCGTCGCCGCCGTCACGACGACCGACTCCCCCCTGAACCTCCGCATGGGCGGGGGGAAGGCGGAGATCGGGGATCTGGGACTCCTCGAACGGCGGGCCGGAGAGCGCGGAGCCCGGCTCCTCGTGACCCATGCCCACGGGCGCCAGGGAGCGGAGCGTCTCGGAATCCCGCTCTTCCGGACGGGCTTCCCGATCTTCGACCGGCTCGGGGCGGCCCACCGGCTCCAGGTCGGCTACCGGGGGGCCATGGAGACGCTGTTCCGGCTCGCCAACATGATCTGGTCCCGGGATCCGGAAAACACCCCGGAAACCTGGTATCCGGAGGAGCTCCGCTCCGTGGAATCGACGCTCTCCGGCAATCCGGCCGAAGAATTCGTCCCCGTCCGCTTCGATGGCGAGCCGATCAAAAACACCCTTACGGGGAGGAAACCGTGAAGATTGCCTTTGCCACCCAGGATCTCGAAACGGTCGACGCCCATTTCGGATGGGCCAAGAACATCGTGTTCTACGATCTCGACGCCGACTCCTGGCGTCCCGCCGGGGTCGCCTCCTTCGAGTCGAATCTGGCCGAGGACGGAAACGAGGACAAGCTGGTTCCGAAGATCGAGGCCCTGAAGGGGTGCGCCATTCTCTATGTCGCCGCCATCGGCGGATCGGGGGCCGCCCGGGTCGTGGCCCAGAAGATCCACCCGGTCAAGGTGGAAAAACCGGAAAAGATCACCGATCTCCTCGAGAGGCTCCGGATCCTGCTGAACGGGACGCCGCCTCCCTGGATGCGAAAGATCCTCCGGGAGCAGGGGGAAAAGGTCGCGGACTTTTCCGAAGACTGAGGGAAATCGGGACGGCAGGGTTGATCATGAGGACGTACAGATGAATCCGAACCATATCACAGCGCGGGGGGAGAGATGACGACAGGCGAGACGGCAGTGGAAAAAACCGATTCCTTTTTCAGGGACCTTGCCCTCCAGTTCCGCTCCCACGACGGGTTCGGGGCCTGGGACAAGCTCACCGACGAGCAGGTTCTGAAACCCTTCATTCTCGACGCCGAGGCGAGACGGGCGATCCCCATCATCGGGGACCCCGACCCTGACGTGCTCTGGCGCCTGGAGATCTTCTACAACACCGTGGCCCTCTCCATCGAGAAGAGGACCGGGGTGATGGTCTCCCCGATGATGAAGATGTCGCACGAGGGCTTCGGCCGGATGGTTCTGATCGCCGGCCGGCTGGTCGTCGTGAACAAGAATCTCAGGGACGTGCACCGCTTCGGCTTCGCGTCCCGCGAGAAGCTCCTGGAGGAGGCCGAAAAACTGATCCGCCAGGGGACGGAAATGATCGAAAAATATAAAGAGGTGGCGACGTTTGGATAGACGGAAACGAACCGGACAACGCATGCGTCCCTGCGGGGGACAAGGGGGTACCAGATGGATGCAAAGGACCAGAATTTTCTGAAGATCATTCAGGAGCCGGAAACCGAAGCCGCCGGCTGCTCGGAGACATCGACATGCGGAAGCTCGGCGGGTCCCGCCGACATGGATCCCGAGGTGTGGAACAAGGTCAAGAACCACCCCTGCTACAGCGAGGAGGCCCATCACTTCTACGCCCGGATGCATGTGGCGGTGGCTCCGGCCTGCAACATCCAGTGCAACTACTGCAACCGCAAGTACGACTGTTCCAACGAGTCCCGTCCCGGGGTGGTTTCCGAGCGCCTGACACCCGAACTCGCGGCGAAGAAGGTGTTGGCCGTGGCTTCCGAAATCCACCAGATGACCGTGGTGGGGATCGCCGGGGCCGGCGATTCGCTGGCCAATCCGGACAAGACCTTCAAGACCTTCGAGCTCATCTCGAAGGCGGCGCCGGACATCAAGCTCTGCCTCTCCACCAACGGTCTCGCCCTTCCGGACATGGTCGACCGCATCGCGGACTACAACGTGGACCACGTCACCGTGACCATCAACATGGTCGACCCCGAGGTCGGCGAGCGCATCTATCCCTGGATCTACTACAACAAGAAACGCTGGAAAGGGAGAGACGCCGCGAAGATCCTCTCGGAGCGGCAGCTTCTGGGTCTCGAGATGCTCACCGCCCGAAAGATTCTGGTCAAGGTGAATTCGGTCATGATCCCGGGCGTCAACGACGAGCACCTGAAGGCGGTCAACCGCGAGGTGAAGAAGCGCGGGGCTTTCCTCCACAACATCATGCCGCTCATCTCCGAACCCGAGCACGGGACCTACTACGGCCTCACGGGTCAGCGGGGACCGACGGCGGAAGAGCTCAAGCACCTCCAGGACTCCTGCGAGGGCGAGATGAACATGATGCGCCACTGCCGCCAGTGCCGGGCCGACGCGGTGGGACTCCTGGGCGAGGACCGCTCCGCCGAGTTCACAAACGAGAAGATCGAGGCGATCGAAATCAAGGATGTCGCCTACGACATGACGGCCCGGGAAGCCTATCGGGACAAGGTCGAGGAGACCCGGGAAAAGGAGCGGAAGATCAAGGAGATGCTCGCCGGGCTCGGCGCGGCGAGCGGCCTTGCCCAGGCGCCGCCGATTCTCGTGGCGGTGGCGACCCAGGGGGAGGGGCTGATCAACCAGCACTTCGGCCATGCCCGCGAGTTCCAGGTCTACGAAGTGACCGCGGCGGAGGCCAAGTTCATCGGCCACCGGCGGGTCGACCTCTACTGCGAGGGGGGCTACGGGGAGGACGACTCCCTCACCCGGATCACGGAGGCGCTTTCCGATTGCGTGGCGGTCATGGTGGCCAAGGTCGGGGGGTGTCCGAAGAAGACGCTTGAGGATGCCGGAATCGCGGCGGTCGACGCCTACGCCTACCAGTCGATCAAGCCGTCCCTTCTCAAGTACTTCGGAGAGTACACGGAGGGTGTCCGGGCCGGACGTATCAAGCCCAAGGAGGCCGGCGGACAGACAAAAATCCGCTCCGGGGCCCTGACGGCTCCGGGATCGATCCCGCTCACCGTGATCGGATAGGGGGACGCCATGGCCTATACGATCGTTCTCGACAACTGCACGGGGTGCTCGGCCTGCGAGCCCGAATGCCCCAACGCGGCGATCAGCGGAACGGACGACGGTCTCTTTCAGATCGATCCGGACCTCTGTACCGAGTGTGTGGGTTTTTTCGACGAAGCGCAATGCACGGCTGTCTGTCCGATCGAAGACACCTGTATTCCCGATCCGGCCTGCGTGGAGGATCGGGAGACGCTCATGGCCCGGAAGGTGAAGCTCCACGGGGAATGAGCCCCTGGTGACAAAGAAAGACAGAGAAAAAAGGAGATGACGCGTGGGTGTGACAGTGACTGAGAAGGCGGGGGTCTTCCTCCGCCGCATGATCCGCTTCAACGGGGGCACTGAGCGGTCCGGAATCCGGCTGATCGTGAAGCCGGGAGGGTGTTCGGGACTTTCCTACGACATGGAGCTGGCGGAGAGCGCTCTCCCGACGGACAAGGTCTTCGCCGGTCCGGGATTCGCCCTGCACATTCCCGATGAGTGCCTTCCCTTCGTCGACGGTTCCGAGATCGACTTCGAGGACAACATGATGAACACCCAGCTCGTGTTCAAAAACCCGAACGCCGTCAGCTCCTGCGGGTGCGGGACCTCCTTCAACGTGGAGGGCGGGCCTGCCGCCCCCGAAGGGGGGTGTTCCAAAAAAGGGGCCGGACACTAGGGCCGTGGAATTGTCAGGGGTTTCCGAAAGCCGCTGGGAGGAGCTCTCGGCCGGCCTTTTCCCTCCGGCGCCCGAAGAGGCGCAGGCGCTTCTCGGGAAGGCGGCCCGCTCCTGGCTCGAGACCGACCGGGCCTGGGAATATCTTCGCGAGGCCGACCGGCTCCATGGAGAGCACCTGCCGGTGGTGATCGGATGCTACAAGTTTCTTTTCTACAAGGGGCGTCTTGCCGAGGCGATCCCCTACGCGGAGCGGGCGGCGGCGATCATGGCCGGCCGGCTCGGTCTTCCCGCAAGATTCGAGGACGTTTCTCCGGAGGATGCGCCTTTTTCGGAATACGAGGCGGGACCGCGGTTCTATCTCTTTGCGATGAAGGCGGTCGGCTATCTGTATGCCCGTCTGGGCGAAACGGAGCGGGGAATCCGGATCCTGGAACGAATCCGGATTCTCGACGGTCGCGATCTCATGGGGATCGCTCCTCTGGTCACCGTGATCAGGAGGGGCGGAAGGGAGGAAGAATGAGAGTCTTCTGTGGTGTAAGGACGACCCGGGAAAATCAGGCTTCCGACAATGGAAATCCTCTTCCGTGCGGAGGCTGTCCGGTGGCCCATCTTCAGGAGGAGACCCGGTGCGACCCGAACCTTCCTGCGTCAGGACGAC
>JAKBXW010000040.1 GCA_021840555.1 Nitrospirota bacterium | reverse complement strand
TCCGATCTTCGGCGGTCGTCCTCTCCCATTATGAAAGGGCCGGTCTCCCGGAGGAGTCCTGAGGGCTCCCGCCGGTCCCGACATCGCTCCATACTGCCTTTTTTCCCTCCCGATTTCTTTTTCTGCCCTCCCTTCACACCTTCATTCGCCTCTCCTGTCTTCTCAGAGGCCCTATTCATTATGATATGGATCATATAAGCATTATGATTGTAATCATATTTACTTTATTTCCGTTCCGTTAATCTCTTTGTCACAGGGGTTCGATTCCGGTCCTCATCGGGCGGCCGGATCAGGGGGGGCAACCCTTCAGACGAATCCCCAACGCCGTGACAAGGAGGAGAACCATGCTCTCCCGCATCTTCCGAAGCCCTTCCGTTCCCATGGCATTCATTTCCGCAGTTTTCCTTGTTCTGGTCCTGATCCCTCCGCCACTATTTGCGGCCACGCGCGAATTCAAGCTGACGATCGAGGAGGTCACGATTCGGGTCGCCCCCGACCTCACCTTCAACACCTTCGCCTTCGACGGACAGGTTCCGGGACCACTCATTCACGTCCGGGAAGGAGACAATGTCATCGTCCACGTGACCAACAACACCTCCCTGCCCCATACCATTCACTGGCACGGGATCAACCAGACCCATGGCAACTGGAAGATGGACGGGGTTCCTGGTGTCACACAGGAAGCCATCCAGCCCGGAGACACCTTCACCTATCGCTGGGTCGCGGAGCGGAGCGGCACCCTCTGGTATCACTGCCACGTGAACGTCAACGAGCATGTGGCGATGCGCGGCATGTGGGGGCCCATCATTATCGACCCTAAGCGCCCGTCCAGCCTGGAAAAGAAGGTCACCAAGGACTTCATCCTGATGTACAGCTCCTGGGAGTCCCCGTTCGCCCACCACTATGGACGCGGTGGCGGACCGAGAGACGTGGCGGACTACTGGTCGGTCAACGCCAAATCCTTCCCGCTCGATATGCCGGTCCGGGTCAAGAAGGGCGACATCGTTCGCTTCCACTTCATCGGAGCGGGGGACGCCTTTCACGAAATCCACCTTCACGGCCACGACATGCTGATCGTGCGCAAGGACGGCTACCCCCTTCCCCATCCCTACTTCGTCGACACCATTCTGGTGGGACCCGGCGAACGCTATGACGCCATCGTCCGGATGAACAACCCCGGCCGCTTCGTCATGCACGACCATATCGACAAGCACATGACCAACGGGGGCAAGGAAATGGGAGGTCCCATGACCGTCATCGAATACGACGGCATTCCCAGGGAAGACTGGTACGTCTGGAAGGACAAGGACAAGACGTATGACCCGGATTTCTTCTACACAGTCTCCATGAAAAAAGGCTACGGGATGTTTCAGAACCCGCGGTTCAGGGGAACCCCTGTCCAGTAAAGAATCCCCAATCGAACAGGAGAGTGCGAATGTCCCCGAATAATCTTCTCCTCAGGCTCTTCCCGGTTCTTATCGCCACCATTGTGACAATGACGGCCTCCCCTGTCCGGGCAGGAGAGAGCGCCGGAATGGCGCTCCTCGAAAGGCGCTGCGCTTCCTGCCACAACCTGACCGGGCCGGCACCTACCACGATCCATGCCCTTTGGGCCAGGAAAGCGCCCGACCTCTTTTATGCCGGCAACAAGTTCCGGAAGGCCTGGCTGACCTCCTGGCTTCAGCACCCGGTCCGGATACGGCCGGCGGGAGAGTTTTACGCCAACCACGTCAAGCCCGGGCCCAATCGGGACATGGTCGACGAATCGACCCTGACGCCGCATCCTGCCCTTAACGCTGCCGATGCAAACCTCGCGGCCGAGGCCCTGATGACCCTTCGGGCTCACGACGACCTGATCGCGAAGGAGAACGTTCCGCCAGGAACCATTTCCAAATCCATGGGATCCCTGGTCTTCGACAAGTTCCTCGGATGCATGGCCTGCCACCGGATCAGGCCCGATTTCGGAGGGCTTTCGGGGCCGGAACTCTATACCGCCGGATCGCGACTGAAGCCCGCCTTCATGGCGAGCTACATCCGATCCCCCCAGTCCTGGGATCCGAAAATCTGGATGCCAAACAAACATGTGAGCGACACCCGGATCGTCCAGCTCGTCCACTATCTACAGGCGCTTTCGAAAGGAAAATCCCATGAATAAAAAATCGTTCTTTCTTCTGGGATGTCTCGTCTTCTGGACCCTGTTCCCGGCAATGGCCGGAACATCCCTGGCCGCCTCGGCCAAGGACAACTACCGGACCTATTGCGCCCAGTGCCACGGCATTCAGGGAAATGGCCGGGGGGTCAACATCCGGGACATGTCTGTCCAGCCACGAAACCATACCGACGCATCCTACATGTCCCAGCGCTCGGACGAGGACCTGGCCAAGGCCGACCGGGAGGGGGGACTCGCGATCGACAAGTCGGTCCTCATGCCCCCCTGGGGAGACACGCTCTCCCCTGCGGAAATCAAGGACATGGTCCAGTATCTCCGGACCCTCTGCCACTGCACATACAACGCTCAATGATCTTGAAAGCGATGGAAAGGGGGTAGAAGAACAAGCGGAAATTTTGATTGATGAATGGACTCTTAGCGGAAAACACCGGAGCCGGTGTTCAAGGGACAACGTTAACACAAGCGAGGAACTTATGAGACGCATCCAAAAAACGCTCGCATCCCTGGTCGCGGGGATTGCACTCGGAGGAATGGTCACCGGGGTCGCCCAGGCCAGGACGGTCAAGGTCGTGATGACCGCCAAGGAAGTGAACATTCCGATCGACAACAAGGGGACGATGTATCCGGCCTGGACCTTCAACGGAACCATTCCGGGACCGGTCGTCCGGGTGCGCCAGGGAGACACCGTCGACTTCACCCTGATCAACCCCTCCACAAACAAGAACTCCCACGCGATGGATTTCCATGCCGCCCAGGTGGACGTGCTGAAGGAGTTCGCCCCCATCAAGCCGGGAACGAAGGAGCACTGGAAATTCGTGGCAAAGGTGCCTGGCGTCTTCATGTATCACTGCGGCGCCAGTCCCATGATCGAGCACATTGCACGCGGCATGTACGGCGTCATCATCGTCGACCCGAAAGGGGGGTACTCCCGAAAATTTCCCAAACCGGACCGCGAATATGTCCTTGTCCAGGGGCAGCTCTTCCAGCACCCCGACGACTATCAGGCCATGCTTCTTAACAAGAACTGGACCAATTCCCTGGTGAACGGAAAGGTCTTCCACTATGATCCCGTACACGATCCAAATGCCCGCCAGGCCCTGGTCGCCAAGCCGGGCGAACGGGTCCGAATCTATTTTGTCAACGCGAACGTGAATCTTCCGGTGGCCCTCCATCCCATTGCCGGGATCTGGGAGCGGGTCTACATCAACGGAAATCCCCGGAACGTTCTGTACGGTCTGCAGACCTACGGGGTCGCGGCGACGGAAGGGGATATCCTGGACATCGTTTCTCCGAAGGACCGGCCGACCAACAACGCCATCGTCGACCATCAGCTGAACGCCGCCCTCAGAGGCGCCATCACCGTCCTCATGAATACCCCCGACGCCGATCCCGCCGCCGGCCGGGGAAGCAATCTCGTCCTCAAGTAACGCGCTCTTCCCAAAGGGGGACTCCGGTCCCCCTCCTTTCCGATTTCTCACATTCCCTCCACCGGAACCGGTCGCCGACTGCATTGACAAACCGTTCCCCGGGTGTATTTTTGTAACAATCTCGCAACATCTCTGACTCATTCCTGATTGGGCGGGAAACAGTTGCCCCAGAGGGGGGTTCTTGTTTGATTGCGAGGTCAACGCGGGAAGAATGCAGATAGCCGGCAAATCAACCGAACCGGCCCATCATGAAAGGAGCAACATGATGCAGCGAGGACGATGGATCCAGGCAAGTCTGGGAGTCACCATAGCCGCATTGTTTTCCTTGCCTGCCCAGGCAGGAGAGCTCGACATTCTGAAACCCAGGGTCCCGGCGGACCAGATCGCGGCGGCCAAGGCCATGAAACCACCCTTTCCCGTGACGGCTGACATCATCGCCAAGGGAAAGGAAGTCTTCAACGGGGCCGGCACCTGCTATACCTGCCACGGAGCCACGGGCAAGGGAGACGGCCCGGGAGCAGCAGGAATGGACCCGGCTCCCCGGAACTTCACAAATCACAAGTTTGATCAGGTCCGGACGGCGGGAGAAATGGTCTGGGTCGTCACCAACGGCTCACCCCTCCAGCCTGCGATGGTCGGATTCGTCAGTGCGGGCCAGATCACCGACAAGCAAGCCTGGGAAGCGGTCATGTACGAACGGAGCCTCGGCTGCGGAGGGGATATGGACTGCGTGAACGGTTCTGCGGACTGGGTCGCGAAACAGCCTGTTCATGAAGAATCCGCAAAAACAGCATCTCCGGTCGCCGCAACCCTGGCCGGAGGCCCGTCTCCGCTCGACCTCTCCCTGCACTGAAGGACCTCTGGGGCGGACGATTGTCCGCCCCCTCCCCCCCGATCCACTGAGATTTTCCTTCCGACAGGTTGGATCACCCGGCGCAATCTATGATATTCTGAGGTGGCGGCAGTCCGGAGTCGACCGGAGCCACCGACGATCACTGGGAGTCTCCCATTCATGTCCTGCTCCTTTCGGCGCATTCTCTTTCCCTCCGATCTTTCCTTCCCTTCCCCGGGGCTTCTTGAAAAAATCCGGGAGATCGGCGGAACAGACCTTGAGGAAATCCATGTTGCCTTTGTCCTGGAGGCCTTTCATGAGATTCCTTCCGACTTTCCCCTTCCCGGGGTTTCTCTTGAGCCGGTCGCCCGGGAAGCCATGGACCGTCTCGTTCAGATTGCCCGATCCCTGAATCCTGCATCCGGAGTCGTTTCGGCCGGTGTTTACACCGGAAGGGCGGATCATACCCTTTCCTCTCTGGCAGTTTCGGGAGGATATGACCTCATCCTTCTCGTCTCCCATGCCAGAAGCCTCCTGGGTCGCCTCATGGTCGGTTCCGTCTCGACCTCCCTCATGCATATCGCACCCATCCCTGTCCTGGTCCTCAAGGAGCCGTCAAGCCAGGAAGCCCTGAAAAAGTCGGCAGAGCTCCAGATGGCTGACAATAACGTGCTCACCCCGATGATATTCACCCCGGATATCCGGAAGGACTGATGGCGATTCGTCAGAACCTGGACCTTCCACCGAATCTGGACACCGCCGGATTCCTGGGAGAAATGAATCGTCACATCCATCTGTTCGAGGAGGCCTTTCGGCTCCGGATCTCGGTCAACGGACCTGTTCTGACGATGATGGGAGAAGAGGAAGATGTCGGGCAGGGATCCCGGGTCATCAACGACCTGACCTCGCTCATGGCCGCGGGATACACCATCCGCGAAGAGGAAATCCGGCAGGCCATTTCCGTTTCACGAAGCTCCCCGCATCTTTCCCTCAAGGATCTGCTCTCCGAATATGTGCCAATCAACAGCAAGAAGCGGGTGATTTTCCCCAAATCCCTCCACCAGCTCGAATACATCCGGGCCATGAAGAAAAAGGATATCGTCTTCGGAATCGGTCCGGCCGGGACAGGCAAAACCTACCTTGCCGTCGCCCTGGCGGTCCATCATCTTTTGAAAGGGGCCTTCCGGAGAATCATTCTGGTACGTCCGGCTGTCGAGGCGGGAGAGAGGCTTGGATTCCTCCCGGGGGACATCGCGGAAAAGATCAACCCCTACCTCCGCCCCCTGTACGATGCCCTCTTCGACATGATCGACGTTGAAAAGGTCAATCGGATGATGGATCGGCGGGAGATCGAGGTCGCGCCTTTGGCCTTCATGCGGGGACGAACGCTCAACGATTCCTTCGTCATTCTCGACGAGGCCCAGAACGCCACAGTCGAACAGATGAAGATGTTTCTCACGCGGATCGGATTCAATTCCAAAGCCGTCATCACGGGGGACACGACCCAGATCGATCTTCCCCAGGACCGCTATAGCGGACTTCTCGAAGCCCAGGAGGTTCTGAAGGGAATTGACGGAATCTCCTTCACTTTTTTTTCGGACGTCGATGTGGTCCGCCACCGACTGGTTCAGGAAATCATCAAGGCCTACGAACGCTACGAAGCCCCCCGGAAAGAGGACGCTTCAGCCCCTGACAAGCCGGAAAGACCGCATTCGAAATCTCGGCCCCGCTCCCGCGGCTAGGAACCCCCATGGCCGTTGTCCTTCTCGATCTTCAGAAAAGGCTCACCCCTGACCGGGACCGGCTCGAACGACACGCTCTCTGGGGGCTCCAGTCGATTCGGAAATCTTCGGCCGACCTGACGATCGTCCTTGTCAACGACCGGAGGATGCGGGCCCTTAACGCCACCTATCGCGGCAAGAACCGTACGACGGACGTTCTCTCCTTCGAACCGGGCCCCGTCCTCCCGGGAACCCCGGCCCGATCCCGGTTTTTCGGAGAGATCGTCATCGCCCTTCCACGGGCCTATGCACAGGCGGCAAAACTGGGAATCTCCTTTGACGACGAGCTTTCAAACCTCCTGATCCACGGTCTTTGCCATCTTCAGGGATACGACCACGAGAAAGGTGAGCAGGAGGCTCGTGACATGAAGAGGGCCGAGGAAAGGATGGCACGCGCCATCCGGAAAAAAGAAACCGATGCCGGAGGATCGTCGTCCATATCCGGAAAAATTCCGGAGACACTGCTGAAGGGAGGGTCTCAGAATTGATGGGCTTGTTTGAAAAGATCAAGGAAGGTCTGGCAAAGACCCGCACGCGGATTGCTTCGGCGGTCGACACCCTTTTCAGCCGGAAGGATCCCGCCTTTTACCAGGAGCTCGAGGAGCTCCTGATCACATCCGACGTGGGGCCGGTCGTTGCCCGGACCCTTGTGGCGGATCTTGAGGACTGGCAAAAAAAGCATCCGGAGGCGACTCCCGACGAGAGCCTCTCCCACCTCGAGCAAAAAATGGCGGCAGAATTCCCCCAAACTCCCCCCCTCTGGGAATCTCCCCCCCAAACGGGGCCCCTCGTCATTCTCATGGTAGGGGTGAACGGGGTCGGGAAAACAACGACAACCGGAAAACTGGCCTCCCATTTTCGGGAGCAGGGACGGTCGGTCATCCTCGGCGCGGCCGATACCTTCCGCGCCGCCGCCATCGAACAACTCAGAAAATGGGGAGAGCAGCTCGACATTCCCGTTGTCTACCAGAAACCCGGGGCCGATCCCGCATCGGTGGCCTTCGACACTGTCAAGGCCGCAAGGGCGCGAAAGCTCGATGTCGCGATCATCGATACGGCGGGCAGGCTTCAGAACAAGCACAACCTGATGGCCGAGCTCCAGAAAATCGGATCGGTCATCCGGAAGGAAGATCCCGGGACTCCGGTGGAAATCCTTCTGGTCCTGGACGCGACCATCGGACAGAATGCCCTCTCGCAGCTCGAGGAATTCCGGAAGATCACTCCCGTGAGCGGCCTGATTCTGACCAAACTCGACGGAACGTCAAAGGGAGGGGTCGTGGTCGCCCTGGCCCAGAAGCACCATCTTCCCGTCCGCTTCATCGGGGTCGGAGAAAAAGCCTCGGACCTCCTTCCCTTCGAACCGGTGATGTTCGTCCGCTCCATCCTGAGACGGGGATGAGACGGCGATGATCCGCCTTTAATCCACCTCCCTGAAGACAAAGCGGTAAACCACCCAGACCAAAAGCCCGACAAGAAGCGAGACCCCTCCGGCCAGGACTCCCTTGGGCCCGGTGGACATCATGAAAAAGAAGAAGACAGCCACGGCCAGTCCTCCGAGAAAATAACGGAGGAGGCCGAACCATTCTTCCCGCTTCATCGGAATATCCTCCACCGGATGATCATCCGGATCGGGGGATGGAGAATGATCCCTTTCATGATTTCCTTCCATGAGAAACTCCTTTTGGAACTGACAGATTGACCGGAAACAATCCGGCCGGACCTCCCGCTCCATGCTAAAATGGTGAGAGGGGAACATTTATGGACCGGCCTGAAACAGAATCCCATCTTTCTATTATAAGAGACACTCAAGTCCACAACAATATCGGAACTCCCGGGAGTCGCCTCTTTGGACAATGAGCAGAGCTTCCCCCCACAGATTGAGGAAAAACTCCGGCTGCTCCCGGAGATGCCTGGGGTCTACCTGATGAAAGGAGAGGAGGAGGAGGTCCTTTATGTCGGAAAATCAAAGTGTCTGAAGGACCGGGTCCGGTCATACTTTCAGAAAACCCGCCCCGCTTCACCGCGCATCCGGAAAATGACCGAACGGGTCAGGAACATCGAGACACTCGTCACCCGAAGCGAACTCGACGCCCTGATTCTCGAGAATACCCTGATCAAAAAGTACCGCCCCCGGTTCAATGTTCTTTTCCGTGACGATAAAACCTACCCCTATCTCTGTTTTTCCTGGTCCGAAACCTATCCCCGACTCACAGTGACCCGTCGCGTCCGTCCGGGGGGAGACCTCTATTTTGGTCCCTACGCGAATCCCGGGGCTCTCCGGGAAACACTCCGGTCGATCGCGAAGCTCTTTCCTCTGGCGACATGCACGCTCGATCTCGGAAAAACGATCGAAAGACCCTGCATCGAATACCAGATCCATCGCTGTCTTGGCCCCTGCGCCGGACTTGTCTCCCCCGATGAGTACCGGAAAATGGCCGAGGGAGTCCGGCTTTTTCTGGAAGGAAAAAACCGGGACCTTGAAGATCATCTTCATGCGGAGATGGCACGACTTGCCCGAGGCCTCGAATTTGAAAAGGCCGCCCAGGTCCATCGACAGCTCGAGAGCATCCAAACGATTCTCGAACGTCAAACTGTCGAATTTTCAATCCGCCATCCCGTTGACGCCGTCGCGCTGGTCTGTGATGGCCCCTGGGTCCAGATCCAGCTCCTTTCGATCAGAAACGGCAGAATTTCGGGGCGGCGGGAGACACATATCCGCAACCCGGACGGAGCGGAACCGGAAGAGCTCCTCCTTGCGTTTCTCGAGCAGCATTACTCCCCCGAGACCGTGGTTCTGCCGCAGGAAATCTTTCTCTCACATGCCTTGTCTCCGGATGCCCTCATGTCCCTCGAATGGATGACCGAAAAGAAGGGAGAACGCGTATCCGTGCTCCATCCCAAAAGGGGAGAAAGGAAAATCGTGCTGGAGCTTGCCATCGACAATGCCCGGGAGTCGCTCAGAGAACGCGTCAAGAGCCAGGAGGATCGACAAAAGACCCTCGAAGAGCTCCGGGAGCTTCTCTCTCTGCCAGCCACGCCTCGTTCCATCGGCTGCGTCGACATCTCGAACACGGGAGACGCCTACCCTGTCGCCTCCCTTGTGGTCTTCGTCGAGGGCGTCCCAGAAAAGTCCCTCTACCGGCGCTTCAGGATCCGGTACGGGAAGGGGCAGGACGATTTCAGGATGCTGGCCGAGGTACTGAAACGCCAGTTCGACGACCATCCCCTTCCCGATCTTCTTCTGATCGACGGGGGTCGCCCCCAGCTCAGGGCCTCCCTGGAGGCTTTGAGAACCATGGGGAAATCCCCGTTCCCCCATCAGGTCATGGGTCTGGCGAAGGAGAGAACCAGAACGGGGCATCTGGAGCGAATCGTGGCCGAGGAGTTCCCCGAACCCCTCCTGCTTCCTCCCCACAGGGCGGCCACACTCCTCCTTCTCAGGATCCGGGACGAAGCCCACCGCTTCGCGATCACCTACCACAGGAAGGTGCGCGAGGAAGCGCTAACACAATCCCGGCTCCTCGAAATCCCCGGCATCGGGCCTTCCCGGGAGAAACAGCTGGTTCAGGCTTTCGGCTCGATCGCCGCGCTCAAGGCCGCCAAACCGGATGAAATCGTCCGAAGATGCTCCCTTCCGGCGACCCTTGCCGGAAAGATCCTGGAGTTTTTGAACGGGACGCTTCCGGATGAGGGGAGGACCCCCTGATGCTGCAACCGATCATCATCATGCTTGTCGGACTTGGCTGGGTTTCGGCCTCCCTGTTCTTCCGGCGGGAAATAGATCCCATCGACACCCAGTTCCCCCTGATGACCGCGCTTGTCATTCTCCTCTTTCTTCTGATGCACGCCGCCGTGCTGGCCGGGATCGGAAGGGCGCTCGGCCGACCCCAGCAGACCGGAAAAAAGAAACGCGGCCCCAAAGGCATTCCTCCCCCTTCCCTATCCTTTGTTGGCACATGGAGCTTTATCGGGCTGACTACGATCGGATCCGGTCTCCTCTTTCGAACGTCATCCCCGACGCTGGCCCTTGCCCTATGGATTCTCGGAGGAGTGACACTACTTTCCGCCCTTTGCTTTCTCCTGATCCCCTCCCAGGTCCATTCGGAAAACGCCGATGGAGATATCGTCTTCAAGCCAAACCCGGTCCGGATGGCTCCTAAGGCAATCTATTTCTGGAGTTCATCGATCATTTACGGAGGTTTTTTCCTGATTTCGGGGGCGGTTCTGAAGTCTTCTGCAATCATCGGGTCAATGATTGCCATGGGAACCGGGGCCGGCTGGCTTTTGGGCGCCATGATCCTCTCCTTGGTCGCGCTCTTTCGCATGGGTCTCGAAGACCAGGAAGCCTCAACCTCCAAGACGCGACTTCTGGTTCCGTCAGAGGACTTCAAGGAGATCGCAGGGAATCCAGGAATCAAAGGGGAGCTGTCACAAATTTTCTATCAGGTCGCCTCGGCCCAGAAGACGGTCGGCTCCGTTCCAAACGGAATCCTTTTGACCGGGACTTCACCGTTCGAGCGCACGATCTTCGCCCGGGCTCTTGCGGGCGAATACAAGCGGCCTTTTTTCAATTTTTCGCTCGAACCGCTTCTTTCGGTCGAAGGCTCCGTCCTGGACAATTACTGGAAGGGCTTTCTTTTCAAGATCAAGCCGTTCACTCCCCTCGTCATCTACATCGAAAACTACGGAAAAGTTCTCGCGGCGGCCTCCCAGTCCAATCCCCAGGGACTTCACAACATCCAGATTTTCCTGACCAGGCTCGCGCGAAATCGAACGCACCTTCTCATTGCCTCGGCCGAAAAGGCCGAGGACATTCCAAAACAGTTCGCCTCGCCACCCATCATCCACTGGATCCTTT
The DNA here is from genome assembly GCA_021840555.1 of Nitrospirota bacterium. Classification (GTDB taxonomy): domain Bacteria; phylum Nitrospirota; class Leptospirillia; order Leptospirillales; family Leptospirillaceae; genus UBA4572. The sequence goes on along the minus strand of JAKBXW010000040.1, from coordinate 5,224 downwards.
CCGTTCCCCTTCCGGACGCGGAGACAAGAAAGTCGCTCCTGGCCCGGTTTCTTCTCGAGGAATCCAAGAAAAACGAGATTCTGCCGGGAAACGTTCCCTTGCTGACCCCAGAGATGATCGAAGGGTTCGACTTGGGGAAGCTCTCCTCCATCATGGAAGGGTTTGCACCGGAAGACATCCGGGACGTCGTCCTCCACAGCAGCGATTACGCACGGAAACTTCGGCGATCTCTCCGGCAGCTTGACATCGACGTTTCCATCCGGCGCAAGGCCCAGAACTGGAAGGATCCGACGGCCGGGCCCATGGAGGTAATCCGCTCGCGGCTGACAGATCAGACCATGGGTCCGATTCTCGTGAACCGGGCCAACGAACTCTTTTCAAACCGTCAGAAGAAGTCCCACGAATCGATTCTGATCGTCGGCCGCAACCGGGCGGTCCGGCGGATGATCGCCGAAAAGCTGGCCCAACAGATCGGAGTCCCATTCCTGACGATCCCGGACGACAAAAAGCTTGACGGCACGGAATTCAGGAACCTGCTTCTGAAAAGCCGCAAAAATCGTCCCTCGCTGATTTTCGTGGATCCCCTCGAGGAATTGTTCCCCAAGGTTCAGCTGTCCAACTACGGCTACCATGGCGAAATCTACAATCAGAAGGTGATGGAACTCTCCCAGATCAACGAGGACAAAAGCATCTGGCTTATCGCCGGAGCCGAGGACATCAACAAGATCGACCCCTTCATCGCCCGCCGTTTCTCGTCTCTTTTGGACCTTGCGGAACTTGGACGCTCTCTCTTCTCGGAACTCGAGGAATTCGCCCTCGGCAGAATTCTCGAGGGGGTTCCGGCCGAAAAAATCGACTTTTCCGAATTCGACGCCCCCGAGCACAGTCCACAGGAAACGGGGCAGACAGAAGAACACGAGGAGAAGGGAACCCTTCTGATGGCGTCCCCGGAACCGGAACCCATTCCGGGGTTCCCGGGTCGGCCGGAGCTTCAGGAAGAAATACGATCCATCCTCGACTCCGCAGCCTTCAGTATCAAAAAAGGGGGAGCCGCCGTGATGGGCGCCTTTCTCTTTGCCGGACCGAGGGGTACCGGAAAGAGGGAGGCAGCGCAGGCCATCGCCCACCATCTCGACTCCGGGAAGGGCCGACTGGTGGTTCGGGACATGGGTCTTTACGCAGATCGTCTTTTTGCGAGCATGCTCCTCCAGCGCCCCCTTGGTTCCTCAAAGTCCAGTCCGGTTCCCGAAGGCATCCGCACCATTCTCGAGGAACGTCCGGATGCCGTCCTCTACCTCGACAACATCGAACAGGCGCACCCGTCGGCCTGGGATTTTCTTCCGGACTACCTGAACGCAGGCGTCATCAGTGCGGGAGGAAGGCCCCTTGCCGTTCCCAGAAGCACCCTCATCCTGGCCACATCCCTGTTTTCCGGAGACGATATGGAGATCGCACGGCGGGGAAATCGGGCGGACCTGATTCTCGACACCCTCTCCCAAAAGAATCGGCGGCTGGCATACCTGCCCGTTTTCAGCAGGGAGACGCTTGGCTCGCTCGACCTGATCGTTCCCTTTCCTGCCTACACCGATTCGGACATCATGGATATCTCCCATCGGACCGTGTACGAGACCCTGTCGCGATTTTTCGAGAAACACCCCTTCAGGGGAACGATCGAAGTCGATCCGGAAATCCCCGCCTTCATTACCGATCAGGTCGATCCGGCCACAATCACCGTATCTGAACTAACCCGGAAGATTCAGTCGATGCTCCTTCCCGTCCTCAGGAATCTTGAAGGACAGATTCCCTCGCTGACAACGGGCAGCGCGCTCAAGATCGGGATCCTGGACAACCGTCTCGACCTTCTGGAAGGGACGCCGGCCGCCGCTGCACCCCAGACGCAACCGGGAACATCCTGAAGCGCTGGATTCGCGACCGTCAGCAAGCCCAAAAAGACTGCATGCCCGGAGAAGCGCCAATCATCCCGCTCTCTGTCTGAAAAATCCCGCCAAACAACCTCCCAGGAGAAGGATTCCCAGAAGTGAAAATCCCTCTCCAGGAAGCAGCGTCCCCGACAAACGCAGCAAGCCGACAACAAGGATGCACAACAGGGCAATAAGGAGTCCTTTTCTGTCGACGCCCGCGCCGGACAGCAGGAGGGCTCCCGCCGAGAGGACTCCCATTGTTCCCGTCACGAGGGTGTTCTGAAGAACGAGGAGAATAAGCAGGATGATGCCCCCGGCGAGAAAATAGACGGGAGACTTTCGGACAATGACCCCCTCCGTCCGGAGCCAGAATAGGGGAAACAATCCCAGTCCGGCCCCCAGAAGACCGTGGACGGCGATCATTGAAAAGGGAATGGGGTCGATGGCCGGACGGGCCAGAACGCCCCCGAGGAGGATCCCCAGACCGGCCGCAACGCAAAGGAAACTCCAATACAGAAAACGCCACGATCCGGGGAGCAGGGTCACGCCGCCGATCAGAAGCCCTGCGGTGACCATCAGTCCGCCTTCCTGCGGAATCAGGGAGCGGGGATGAAGAAGAAACCCGGTGACCAGTACCAGATCGCCGACGGCAATGAAAAGGATCGAGACACGAAAAAATGGGGAATCATCCGAAAAACGGGCAAGAAGAAGGGGAACGAGGGTGCCAAGTACCACGGCATGAAGGGAGGCGAGCAGCGGAAATTCGAACAGGGGAGTCGAGAGGGGCGGGCGCGTCAGGGCGAAAAGAATACCGGCAAAAAGGGCATTGACCAGAGCGAACAGACGAAGGAAGAAACGATATCCATTCGATCCGGCAATTGTCAAAGGATTCGAAACCTCCTAGAATGAAAAGCTCTCTTCGCGAGAGTGGCGAAATGGCAGACGCACCAGACTTAGGATCTGGCGGGGTAACCCGTGGGGGTTCAAGTCCCCCCTCTCGCACCATCCCCTTTCAATCGCCAACGCATTCATATACCCAAGAAATTGGAGTGGAGGGCTCCGGTTGCCCTCCTACATTTTCCGGAAAATGTTGTGGCTGTTCGCCCTTTTCCATGATTCGCCAGTACATCGAGCAGCAACGAACCGGATTAGGACTGCCCTGCAAGGGAGGTCGGAACGGAATCGAGCCGCCTCCGTCGCCGCGCTATCCTTACTCGCGCCTTCCGGGAACGGTTTGACGCGCTGCTGAATCACGCCCTTATTTCCCAGAAATTTTATGTTCGGGCCTGCATCACGCGTTGGAATCTTCCTGGCATTCGGCCGGCCATGACCGGAAAAATTCCCCCCGGATTATCGCGTCAGGGAGAGAACGGATGCCGCTTGTCCAGACCATATTTTTGCATTTTTCGCCACAGAGTGATTCGGCTCATCGAGAGGATCCTGGCAGTTTCGGATATGCGTCCCTGATTGTCGGCAAGGGCCTTCTGGATCATTTTTCTCTCGACAGAGGAAAGGGTCGCCCTCATGGGTTCGAATTCCGGCTCCGGCTCGAGTGAAAGATTTTTTTCCGATTCGTCCGGAAGCGGCGCTCCATGGGAAAGAATTTTTCGAACAGGTTCCGGGAGATTGAATTCCGTAATGGTCTGATCCGAAGACAGGGCCAGGCAGAGATCGACGAGATGCTTGAGCTCGCGAATGTTTCCCGGAAAAGAATAGCTTGCAAAGCAGGCGATGGCCGAGGCATCGAATTCAGGGACTGTTTCGTCATACTTTTCTCCCCAGGCGATCCGAAAGGCCTGGATCAGCGGGGGAATCTCTTCTTTTCTGTCCCTCAGGGGAGGGATCTCCACCGTCATTCCACGAAGACGATAATAAAGATCCTCCCGAAGCCTTCCGGTCTTGAGAAGGGTGACGGGGTCCACATTGGTGGCTGCCAGGATTCGGACATCGACGAGCGTTTTCTGATTCTTGCCGATATGCTCGATGATTCCCGTCTCAAGAAAGCGGAGAAGTTTTGCCTGGACCGCAAGAGGGATGTTCTCGAGTTCGTCCAGGAAAAGAGTTCCTTTGTCGGCCTGAAGGAGCTTGCCGGTATAGTCGGCGGTAGCCCCGGTGAAAGACCCACGGGCATGGCCAAAAAGGGAATCGTCGACGAGCGTTTCGGGAACGACGGAAAGGTCGAGAACCACAAAGGGCTGCGTCCTTCGTGGACTCATGTGATGGATCCTGTGGGCCAAAACCTCCTTCCCTGTCCCGGTTTCTCCGACAAGCAGAATGGGAATGGTGGTCCGGGCGATGCGCGACAATGTCGCGGGAAATAAGGCCGCACACGTCCCGCCCGACTCGAAAAGGTTGGCGTCGAGGTCCGTGTCGTTGTCGTCGGAATCCTCGAGAATGCCGGGATTCCGAGGAACAATCATTTTCAGAAGACCGATAGAGGATCCTTTCGAATCCCGGAGAATGGTATTGCGGATCTCATAGGAATCCAGACGGTCCTCAAAACAGAGTGGCCCGAACGGATCGCCGTCCTGTGCGGGAGAGATCATCTCCCCGTCCTTGAGGCAACGGGCCGAACACACCCGGTCTTTGAGAACACGGGCGCAGAGCTTCCCCACGACGGTCCCTTCCCCTTCAAACAAAAGCTTTCTCACGGGACGGGAAATCCACTGGATACGGTAATCGTTTCCGATCAGGAGAAACGAGGAATCGGTCTGCTCCGCGATGCGGTGGGACAGAATTCGGTACATGTTGTGCTGGGAATTTGGATGTAAAGGCAATTTACTCCCCTTTGTGATGCCCAAGCCAAGCAAGGGCTGATCAAAACCTCAAGATCAAGGCGAGCGAGGAGCCGACATTCGCCCCGGATCCGGTCCGGCAGCGAACGCAGTGGGAAGCGGCTCATATCTTGCCGGAGAAATTCCTCCGAAGACCTGTTCGTCCATATACCTATCAAATCCCAAGGAGAAAATCCAATCCGCTGAACCTCACGGATTCCTCGACACAAGGGACAAAAAACAGATAAGCCATCTTTAATGTTTGAATTTCTGTGATACAAAATCTCACCTGCAAGGCGAAAACAACAACAGACGGAGGGCTTGAGATGATGGTGAACGGCGACGATGACGGAATAAAGGGGGTGGGAAGCGAGAAACCCCTGACCGGACAGCGAGGGTCCTGACGCTCTGCGAGGATGTTCGATGAAAGAGAGTGGACCATCACCGCCGATCCGGACAGTGCCGTGAAAAAGATCGCCTTCCGGATTCCCGGGTCGGCTTGGGTTCGAATCGACAAGGATCGTGAAG
>JAKBXW010000039.1 GCA_021840555.1 Nitrospirota bacterium | reverse complement strand
GTGCGCCCAAGTACCGGCCTGATTTCAGAAATCTGGATCCTTTTCCGATCCAAAAGAGCCTCCTGGGGGGCTGAAAGGCGATCCATCATCAAAATGTGATCGATAAACGAGTTTTCAACAGGGTTTCCCAAGAACTTTTTGGGGGTTTTGCAAGGCCCTCCCTTTATTGAAAGATAAAACTGACCCCCCTTCGAAGAGAAACTTGTTAAAGTCCTCTCAGAAATTCCATGGGAGGAGGAAAGGGGATGGTCAGCATGTATCTGTGGCAGAAGATTCGGATGATGCGGGAAAACAAGCAAGGGATTAAAGCGATTGCCCGGGCTTTGAAGATTTCAAGAAATACCGTGAAAAAGTATCTCCGGTCTGCGGAGCCTCCGGTTTTTCACAAAAGAGAGTATGCCCGGAAGATTGGGCCCTACGAAGGCCGGATCGTCGAGATGGTTCGGAAGCAGTACATCGGGACCCGGATCTATGAGGAGCTTGTGGCGGAAGGGTATGGGGGATCCCTGAAAACCTTGTACAACCATTTGACCCGGATTCGGTCGGAGGAGCGGGACAAAGCCCGGAGCACAGTTCGGGTGGAAACGGGACCGGGAGAGCAGATGCAGTACGACTGGACCGAGTGGGAGATCGATTTGGGCGGAACGGTCCGGACGGTCTATATCCATGCGGTGGTTCTGGGCTACAGCCGGCTGACCCATTTTTCCTGTTCCGCCACGATCCGCCAGGAGGACGTGATGAAAGCGCTGGAACGGGCCTTTGCCTTTTTCGGAGGAACCTGCCGGACGCTTCTGATGGACAACGGGAGCCAGATGGTGGTGGAGAACCGGAAGGAGAAAGGAATCCGGTTCAATGAGTCCTTCCTGATGTTTTGCGGCCTGTACGGGATCGATCCGGAAGCCTGCCAACCCTACCGGACCCGAACCAAAGGAAAAGTCGAGCGGACCTTCTTCTCGCTCAAGGAACGGGGACTCCGGGGCAAGGACGTCTCGGACTGGGCCGACCTGGAGCGTCTGGTCCAGACCTTTACCCGGACCTTCAACCAGCGTCGTCACCAGACCCTTCACGAGAAGCCGGTGGACCGGTTCGACCGTGAGAAGTCCCTTCTTCGGCCCCTGGTCCCGGTCGATCCCCGGCGCCTCTACGAAGGCGAGATCCGGAAGGTCAGTTCCGACGGATATCTTCGGTGGGACGGACACGCCTATCCCGTTCCCATGCGTTTCTGTGGACGGAGTGTCTGGGTGACCGTGGAGTCAGGAATCCGGCTGACGGTATGGGGAGAGGGGGAGACCCCGCTCCTCACCCATCCTCTTCGGACCGGTTCCCCGGACCCCCTTCCGGCGCATCCGGAACATCAGGAGGCCGAACCCCGCCGGAAAAAGCGCCGGGAAGGGCTCCGGGCCCGATGGGTGGGACGGTTCCGGGAACGGTTCGGGGAAGAGGCCGAGCCCTTTCTGGAGGGGCTTCAGGGAGCGACCGGCCCGAACTTCACGTGGCATGTCTCCGAGATCGTGGAGCTTCTGGAGCGGTACGACCCCGAAGAGGGACGGCGGGTCCTTCGGGAAGCCCAGGCATGTCAGGGGTTCCATAAAAACTTTCTCCGTCCGCTCCTTCGGCCGGAGTGTCTTCTCCCGGTGCCGGAAGGAATGGCGCTGCCGATGGGGGCCTCTCTTGCGCGTTCTCTCGACTGCTATCGGGGACTCGGAGAGGAGGTTTGCCATGACTGACCTCCACCAGCGGATCACCCAGCAACTCCGGACTCTAAGTTTAAAGGGACTGATCGACCTTTACCGCCCTCTGGCCGAGGAGGCGGCCAAGAACCAGCTCCAGTACGAGGAATACCTGGCTCTTCTTCTGGATGAAGAAACCCGGGGAAAGACCGATCGGTCGGTCCGCACCAAAATGACCCTGGCCCGGTTCCCCTTCATCCGCACCCTGGAGGAGTTCGACTTTTCTTTCCAGCCCTCCCTGGAGGAAAAAACCTTGGTCCGCTTGGGAACGCTCGACTTCCTGGAGAAGGCCGAGAACCTTGTTTTCCTTGGACCGCCTGGCGTCGGGAAAACGCATCTGGCCGTGGCGATCGGCATCAAGGCCTGCCAAGCCAAGAAGCGCGTCCTGTTCCTCACCCTTCCCGCTCTCCTGCGGGATCTGTCTCTGTCGGTCCGGAACGGCACCCTGCCGGCGAGCCTCCTGGCGTATTCCCGGTACCACATCCTGATCATCGACGAGGTCGGATACACGCCGATCACCCGGGAAGAGGCCAACCTGCTCTTTCAGCTGGTCTCCATCCGTTACGAGAAAGGATCGATCCTTCTGACCAGCAACTACGGGTTCGAGGACTGGGGGAAGATTTTTCCCGACTCTGTCGTGGCGGCGGCCATTATTGACCGGCTGGTTCATCATGCCCGGATTTTCCCTATCCAGGGATCGAGCTATCGTGTCCGGGACAAAATCCATCGGCGAAAGACCTCAAAACCGTCCACGTCTCCGCTGATCCCGCAAGGGGAAGGAGAAATCAAAGCCTCACTTTAACCAGGAGGAAGGGGGGTCAATTTTATTTTTCAAAATGGGGTCAGAAGTCGTTGCAATCTACAAAGGTGTCCGGTCTACAAGGTGGGATCCACCCCGTTCGTGTCATCGACCTGGAACATGGTAAACCACAACGTGCCCCGGAATGCTTGGCTCCGGGAAGGCAACTCGAAAGGGGAGCTGATGCGCGTGGTGGCAGAGGAGTCCGGAGGAAGCGAAGGCGTCCCCGTAATGGGGGCGATAGCGGTTGAGGCGCAAGCCGACATCATCGCATGCGAAAGCAGGCAGACTTCCGGATGGTCTTTCGTCGCGAGAAGAACCAGAGAGCTTCGAACAAGGGAGAGCTAGTGATGACCCAAAAGGTTGACGCCCCTTTGGATCCTGCACGCCGAAACCCGAATGATCGGAACCGGCATGCCGAAAGGGTCAGAAGACTTCAGTTCCGCATCGCGAAGGCATGTCAGGAAGGCAGGTGGCGAGAGGTCAAAAACCTCCAGCGCCTGCTGACCCACTCGCACGCGGCAAAGGTTCTGGCCGTGGACCGAGTGATGACGAACAAAGGGAAAAACACTCCGGGGGTCGACCGTGTTGTCTGGAAGACCCCGAGTGACAGACAAAAGGCGGTGAAGTCGTTGACGGGGGCTGGATACACTCCCCTTCCTCTCCGGCGAGTCTATATTCCAAAACGCAACGGCTCGCTTCGTCCGTTGGGGATTCCGACCATGAAGGACCGGGCCATGCAGGCGCTGCACTTGATGGCGCTCATGCCCGTAGCCGAGGTCACCGCGGACAAGGACTCCTATGGTTTTCGACCTAAGAGATCCGCCGCCGACGCCATCAAGCAATGCTTTATCTCCCTGGCTAGGCGTTGTTCTCCACACTGGATTCTCGAATTCGACATCAAGGGGTGTTTCGACTCCATCAGTCACGACTGGTTGATGACCCACGTCCCGATGGACAAGGGGATTCTCCGGAAGTGGCTCAAGGCCGGCTACATCGATCGTCGAAGACGCTTTCCGACTCAGGCCGGGACTCCTCAAGGTGGGATTATTTCCGCCTGCTTGGCGAACATGGCCCTCGACGGGCTACAGGAAGAGCTCAAAAAGCACTTCCGGGCCAAGGACAAGGTCAACCTGATACGGTATGCCGATGATGGCGTTGTGACGGGAGTTTCGAAAGAGCTTCTGGAGCAGAAGGTCCGTCCCGTGGTGGAAAACTTCATGCGGGACCGGGGCTTGGTATTGTCGGAAGACAAGACCCGTGTCGTCCATATCTCGGAGGGCTTCGATTTCCTGGGGCAAAGCGTTCGGAAGTACGGGCAGAAGCTGAGGATCACCCCCGCACGGAAGAATGTTCAAAGTGTTCTGCGCAAGACCCGGGACTTCCTGAAGAAGGCGAAGGCGTTTCCCCAAGAGACGGTGATCTCCGTTCTCAACCCGATCCTACGCGGCTGGGGGATGTATCATCGCCATATTGTCTCGAAACATCGCTTCGGAAGGGTCGATCATGTCGTCTGGACCATGCTGTGGTCGTGGGCACGACGCCGCCATCCCAACAAGCGGGACACCTGGATCAAAGATCGTTACTTCCAGAGGATCGGACCCCGAAAATGGGTCTTCGCCACCCCGTCCGAGGGAAAAGGGACCCCTCCGACACATGTTCTGTTCAACGCGTCGGACATCCCGATCCGGCGTCATATCAAGATCCGAAAGGACGCGCATCCTTTCGACCCACGCTGGACCGAATATTTCGAGAAGCGCGAGCGACTCAAGAACTCCGCAGAAGGGAGAGTTTCCTTCGTGGAGACGGTCAAGGAAGCCACGCATGCCTTGTTCGAAAAGGCTACCGGGTTCCTTCGGAAGAAAGGGGCCTTATGAAAGGCTTGAGCCGCCTGCGTCGAAAGGCGCACGGGCGGTTCTTAGGGGGGGATGGCGCAGTGATGTGCTGTCCCTACCCGACGGGTGCTGACCGGATCTTCGCAAGAAGTTCTGGAAAGGGCCAAGGAACGGGTGCAGGAATTTCTGACGGAACGGGGAATGACCTTGTCTCCCACGAAAACCTTCATTGCCCACATCGACGAGGGGTTCGATTTTCTCGGGTGGAATTTCCGAAAGTATCACGGGAAGCTCCTGATCAAACCGTCGGAAAAGAATGTGAAAGCGATTCTGACGAAAATCCGGGATTGGGTCAAAGGACACAAACAGGCGCGGCAAATCGACGTGACTGGCTTTCTGAATCCGTTGATCCGTGGGTGGTCCAACTACCACCGCGGGGCCGTGGCCAAGGAAACATTTGCCCATGTGGATGCCAAGATTTTCGAACTGCTATGGCAATGGGCCAAACGCCGACATCCGAGAAAAGGCGCCCGATGGATCAGGGAACGCTATTTTCACACCATCGGAACACGAATCTGGGTGTTTGCGGACCAAGACGACAAGGGAAATGGGTTATCGTTGGTCAAAGCCAGCGATACGAAGATCGTAAGACACGTCAAGGTCAGTAAAGAAGCCAACCCCTACGATCCCATCTGGAAAATATACTTCAAGGACCGCCGCAAGCGGAAGCGGGAGAAATTCGGAGAGGAAAGATGGGGAATGGCTGAATTGTGAAGAGGAAAGAGCGCAGCTGCGCCTGAAGACTTCATCCCATTGTCCTCAACAGCGCCACCAAGGTTGGAAAGCGCGACCGGCTCCCTCAAGGGCTTATGAGTGTTCGAGCCACGGTGAAGGGAAACTTTCACGCCGGGTTCATAGGGGGCTTGGGACCTGAAAGGGTCCCCGGCTACCCTACGATGCGGAGGCCATCGGAGAAGCGTCTCTTCGCCCCAAACCCCCCTCGGTTCCGGTCAAGACGCCCGAACAGCAGGATCTGTCGATGCTGATCGCCACCCGCCAGGGAATGGTCAAGGAACGGACGGCTCTGTCCTCCCGGATCCGGGCGTTTCTTCTGGAAAGGGGCTTTGCCCTTCCCCAGGGGATATCGGTCCTCGAATCTCGCCTTTCGGAGGTTCTGGACGACGAGACAAATACGCTGACCCTTGTCGCCCGCACTCTGATCCGGACGCTTCAGGGCGAGATCCGTCATCTTTCGAAAACGGTCGAACACCTTGCAACGATGATGAAGACGCTTGCACAAGTGGACGGGACGAGCCGGCGTCTTCAGACGATTCCGGGCATCGGTCCCCTGGTGTCCGCCTCCTTGGTGGCGGTCATCGGAAACTCGAAACGGTTCAGGAACGGACGGGACATGGCGGCTTTTCTGGGGCTCGTTCCCAGCCAGCATACGTCCGGCGACAAGATCCGTCTGGGAAGAATTACGAAGCATGGGGATACGGGGCTTCGGAGTCTTCTCGTGGAGGGGGCTCAGTCCGCCATCCGGGCCGCGGAGATGACCGGATCCGGGAAGATGAAGGACGGCAAGCTCCGGTCCTGGGTTCTGGCGCTCAGGAAACGCAAGGACACCCCGAACAAGGCTGCAGTGGCCCTTGCCAACAAGATGGTTCGCATGGCATGGGCGATCTGGACAAAAGGAACAACCTACACGGTGGCCGCATGACGGACCCCGAAACGAAACAGCCGGGAACGCTCTTTTCCCCAGTTGGGCAAAGGTCCCGATGAAGAAAAACTAAGGGGTCTTGTCACGTTCGGAAAACATAAAGTGATTCCCCTCCCGCAGTACGGTTGCAAAGGTCTGACGATGGCCGGAACGGACACCACCTGCCGAGAGCCCTGACGAGAGGGGCCGCAAGAGAGGCCGCATTTATATTGTGTTTTTTGGTGCACGGTAGGCGCGAATCATCCATCGTGGTCACGGAATGCGTTCCGAGAGACCGGAAATATTGGCGCGACCGATTCCTCCCAAAGGAGAATCGTGTTCTTGCATGGGCCAGTTGTCAGGAGCTTTACGATGCGTTCTTTTGGGAAGAGAACAATAAAGGCAGAACCCCGTCACGGGGTATCCGGAGGGGAGATTTATGCCGATCCCAAAACAGGGAGCCGGGATCCCATCCCAGGAAAAAAGTCCACGTGATTCTATTTTGCGTTCAAAAGAGTACTAGTGTAAAATTGGGTCGTGACCCTCATTCCAAGGAGGAACCATGGCCCGCACGTCAACGTACGAAGAGCAGGAGATTCAGGAAGCGATCCGGCTTGTAGAATCGGCCAAAACTCTCCAACAGCTCCGTCAGGGACAGGCGATTCTGATCCCGGCCCTGACAGGAGCCTCGATGGAGGCCACCGCCCGGATCCTGGGCCTCGGCAGAAACCAAGTCTGCGTCATGCGACGCACGTTCCGGGAACACGGAGGAACGACCTATTCCGACAAGGATCGTCGGGGTGGACGTCATCGCGAGCTCCTGAGCCCGGACGAGGAGAAAGCCTTTCTGGCTCCCTGGCTCGAACAGGCCAAGAATGGCGGGGTCATCGTCATCCCTCCCATTCATGCGGCCTACGAGGAACGGGTCGGCAAGAAGGTTCCTCCGTCGACTGTCTACCGGATGCTGGCTCGCCATGGATGGCGCAAGGTCACTCCCGATACCCGGCATCCCAAGGCGAAGCCCGAGGCGCAGGAGGACTTTAAAAAAAACTCCCGGAAATCCTCTCGGAAAAGCTGACGGGAAGAAACAACAACCCGTTTTTGCTCCTCTTCCAGGACGAGGCCCGGTTTGGACGGATGAGCGATCCGTCCCGTTGTTGGGCCCCCCGGCCCTTCCGGCCCCTGGTTCTGAAAGCGCTGGTCCGAGAATTCCGCTACGTGTATGCGGCGATCGGACCCCAGGAAGGATCCCTGGACTGGATGGTGGCAGAGGCCATGAATACCGACCTCATGGGAACATTCCTGGACCAAGTCGGAAAGGCCCACCCGGACCGGGAGGTCGTCATGGTTCTCGATGGGGCCTCTCCCCATCGGGCCAAAGGACTGGCCGTGCCAGACAATATTCAACGGGTCTGTCTCCCGCCCTACTCGCCGGAGCTCAACCCAACCGAGATTCTCTGGCACGAGCTTCGGGAGAAGTTCTGTTCAAACCGCGTCTTCGACACGCTTGACGCCGTCGTCGATCAAGTCAAGAAAGGACTGGCGGACTTTTCGGAACAACGTGATTTTGTTTCTCGGCTCTCTGGTTGGCCGTGGATCATGAACAGTATTCTTATGAATGCGAAATAGAATGAGTTCTGTAACGGAATTGGCTCTCGAAGCCGCCCGAATTTTTGAGCCACAAGGACTTAAAAGAGGAAAAAAACCTCTTGACATCCTGCCCGGACCATATATTCCGATATGGGATCGATTTCACACTCCTCGGCTGGTTTTTCGGGGGGGTTTTTAAAAAAACGGACCTTTTTCAATCCGGTCAAATCTATTGGTGGCTCCTTTGATCCAGGGACACACCCCTGTTCTGGCGTCCGACAGGGACCCCGATCGAGGATGTGCCGGATTTCGGACGTCCTGAATCGAGGACTGTCAAAGCAATTGGAAGGATCTCCCCAACAACAGGGCCTGTCGCATCTCTCCGGCTCCTTGTGCCAGAATCGTCTCCCGTTTTCCTCGTCCGTCCTTTTCTGTCAGGACGACCAGAAGAGCGCATGGCATTGCCCCCGGACTCCAGACAGAAAACCCAGAGAGTCCGCATCGATCAGCAGTTTGAGGAAAAGAGAACGGGCATGCCGGACAATCCGCCCCGCCATGAAAAAGAGTCTCCATCGGACGGTGCGAGGCGTCCATGTCCGGCAGGGGGCCGGAAGCAGATCCCTCCTGAAGCCGACGAATAGGTTATAGGCAGAACTCCGATCCGGAAGAAGAGCGCGTTTGCGTGAATATCCCCGGTGGGCATATATCCCACCCCCACATCGTTCTTGAGCCCTTTGAAGAATTTTCGGCTATTAGCAAAACGAGGTTGGATTCAACAAGTAATTGCACAAAACGGACTGGATTTCATCGTAAGGTGCATAATCTGATCCAAAGTTGCCAGGGATTCTGATTCAAAGTTGCCACTTATTCCGGTCAAAGTTGCCACCCCCTGAGCTCTTCTGAAATTCCTCCTGTCGAATCCAATCATTTTTTACGGATACTCTGGCTCGTTCCTTGTGTTTTCCCATCTCAGGAAGGAGTCGGACATGGTCCGGGAAAGGATTCCCATGTACAACGTGCTGGAAGTTTTGAGACAGAGGTATCAGGAGAAGGTGTCATCGGTCCGGAAGATCGCGCAGTTGGTGAACATTTCGCGTCCGACGGTCCAGAAGTATCTGGATCTGGCCGTAGCGGTCGGAATCGGGTATTGGCCGCTTCGGGAAGAGACGGGAGACCTGGCACGGCTTCGGTCGGCACTCTTTCCGGACAAGAAGGCGTCGGCGAGTCCGGGAACTCTCCTCCCGGACTGGCAGGAGGTCGAGAAGGAACTGAAACAGAGAAAGAAAAGCGGGGTCACCCGTAGGCTTCTGTGGGAAGAGTACCGGGAATCTGTCCCGGAGGGATTGAGCTACAGCCAGTACTGCGCGCTTTACAGCAAGCATCTCAAGAACGGGGATCTGCGGCTGCATGTTCCCCATGCGCCGGGGGAAGAACTCTACGTGGACTATTCCGGACCGAAGATCCGGATCGAGCCGCCGGGGCAGCCCCCGTATTTCGCCTCCCTGTTCGTGGCCGTCATGGGGCGTTCCTCCTACGCCTTTGCCTGTGTGACCCCGGACATGAAAACCCCCTCCTGGATCGACGCCCACCGGAAGACCTTCGAATATCTGGGAGGCGTGCCGTGTTCGGTCATTCCCGACCGGACCCGGACGGCGGTCGTGTCTATGCACCGGATCGAACCGCAACTCAATCGGGCCTTTCGGGAAATGGCTGCGCATTATGGGTTTGAGGTCTCCCCGGCCCGCGCGTATTCTCCTCGGGATAAAGGGGCAGTAGAAAATGGAGTCTTGAACGCTCAGCGCGCGCTGATGGCGCCGCTTCGGCACCGGAAATTCGTCTCGATCGGGGAGCTGAACGCCGCCCTTCTGGAGCAGCTTGAGATCTTCAACCGAAAGCCCTTCCAGGGACGTTCCGACTCCCGGACAACGGTGTTCGTCGAGGAAGACCGTCCGGCCCTGGGCCCGCTGCCTCAGACGCCGTTCGAAACGGAAAACTGGACGGCCGGGGTGGTCCATCTCGACTATCACGTGGCGGTGAATCGTTTTTACTACAGCGTGCCCTACGGACTGGTTGGCCAGACCGTGGATGTACGTCTTGCGGCAAAGACGGTCGAAATCTTCTTTCGGGAAGAGCGGGTGGCGAGCCATCTCCGGAGCTTCAACCCGCGCCACCGGTTCTCGACTCTCGGGGCGCATATGCCGCCCCATCACAAGGGATATCTGGACCAGTCCCGGGAGATGTTCATGGAGAAAGCCGGCAGGATCGGCCCGGCCGTGGTGAGCCTGTTCAAGGAAATGTTCCGACGGAGAAACTACCCGCCCCTGGCATACCGGAGCTGCCAGGGCGTTCTGGGGCTCAGGAAGGCCTACCCGGACGACCGTCTGAACGCGGCCTGCGCGCGGGCGGTCCGGATGCAGAGCTTTTCGTACCAGACAGTCGAAGGCATCCTGAAGCACGGGACGGAGAAGTGCGTTCCTCTTGAGTCCCTGAGCGAGAACTCCCCTCCTCACGAGAACGTGCGGGGCAAAGAATACTACGTTCCGACATCGGGAGACACGGTCCCGGAAGCGGTTCCCGATGTCGGCTGACCCGGCTCTGTTCATGACATGTGTCCCATCCGACGAAAGGAATCACAGACCCGGTCGTCCCCTCCCGACAGAGGGGGGCGACCTCTACCCAAAACAGGAGGCCCCATGCTGGTCAACCCGATCAAAGAAAAACTGCTGACCCTCAGACTCACCGGCTTCCTCGAGGCGCTCACCGACCAGGAACGCACCCCTGAACTTCTTGGCGATCTTGCTTTTGAAGATCGTCTGGGACTTTTGGTCGACCGGGAGATCGCGGTTCAGGAGAACAAGCGGACCGAACGTCGTCTGAAGGCGGCCCGGCTCCGGCAAAACGCCACGCCCGAAGACCTCGACTTCCGGACCGCAAGGAATCTTCCCCGTCCCCTGGTCCAGACCCTCTTCACCGGCCAGTGGATCGCCAATCGCCAGAATGTCCTTCTCACCGGTCCCACTGGTATCGGAAAAAGCTATCTGGCCGAGGCGCTCGGCAACAAGGCCTGCCGTCTGGGATATCGGGTGCTCCTCCTGCGCTTCCCCCGGCTCTTCCAGGCGCTCGACATTGCCCGGAGTACGGGAAAGCTGCTCGGGTTCTTCAAGAATCTGGCCAAACAGGACCTTCTTGTTCTGGAAGATTTTGCTCTTTCGCCCCTGACTTCGGAACAACGGCAGGATCTGTTCGAGATCATGGAGGACCGACACAATGTCCGCTCGACGATCGTCACCTCCCAGATCCCTCTTGCCGAGTGGCACGACAGGATTGGAGACCCCACTCTGGCCGATGCCATCCTGGATCGACTGGTCCACGGAGCCTATACGGTTGAAATGAAAGGGGAATCCATGAGAAAACAGAGAACCAAGGCAGCCCCTTCGGCAGCCTCCTGATCTGATCGTCGACAAGGAGGGAAATCAGGGGGCTCAGGGGGTGGCAACTTTGACCGGAATAAGTGGCAACTTTGAATCAGAATCCCTGGCAATTTTCATCGGAATACGCAGTAAGGTGCAGGACTCCAGGAATCCTCAATGAAGTGCTAGAATAATCACGAAGGTAATTATTGATGTGGTCTATTTTTAAGAGGGGAAAATGAGTCTCTTTTATGAGGGTTTCGATCCAGATATTCAATCCATCCTTCTGTCTCAGATTCGCAATTTATGGACACATTCGTCCACCGCGATCGAAGGTAACTCTCTTACTCTTGGCGACACGGCCTTTGTTTTGGAAGAAGGGCTGACGGTCTCTGGAAAGCCATTGCGAGACCACCAGGAAGTTTACGGGCACGCAAAAGGTGTTGAGCTCGTCTATCGCTTCCTCGATTCAGACACATTGAATGAAAAAGATATTTTTGCCCTTCATCGAGTGGTGCTGACGGAGGCGGTTATGGATATCTTCCAGACGGTCGGAAGGTGGAAGAACGAACCCAATTTCACGAATTACATCGGGAGCGATGGGAGGCAGCATTGGAGGCAATTCCCCGTTCCGGAAAACATCCCTTGCCTGATGCGTCAGTGGCTCAACCGCTTCAATGCGGCCTATATCCAACCGCAGGACATGGAGTCCGCCGCAAAGATTTATGCTGATCTTCATCTTGATTTTGTGACGATTCATCCTTTCTTTGATGGTAATGGACGAATGGCACGTCTTTTGGCGAATCTTCCTGTTTTACGTTCCGGATTTCCACCTATTGTGATACCAACAGAAGCACGGAACGAATATAAAATTTCGATCTCGTCCTATCAGGAAACAATCGATTTTCTTGAGGGAGTAAAAGACATCGAAAACTTTCCCATTAATCCCGAAAGAAACTATTTTAGAGTTCTTTGTGCTCATTACTGGAAGCCAACAATTGATCTTCTCGATGAAGCCAAGAGAATGCAACATCTTAAGGAATCTGGTCGGATAAGTGAAGATAAGGGGAATGATCAAGGAGGTCAAGACGGGCTTTCCAAAGGAACCTTGCCAGAAAATAACATCGGGAGAAAAGGTGCGCGAAAGAATGGTTGAATACAACCTTGTTTTGCACATAGCCGAATTTTCGAACTCTCCCTCATCTGGTGCCATTCGAGGACTCGAGAGACGCTCCATTCCGATCCGAAATTGGTCGCCACAACCCAATACCGGTAGAAGACCATAAGCGCGCCGATCGGAGTGGCCCGGTCCCGCACCCGCTTCACCAAAAGACGAAAGGCCTTGGACGTCTCGGTCATCGCATGCACGGTTTCCGCCACCTCGACAGACTCCCCGAATACACCGGAAAAGGGCGTCCACTCCTTTTCGTCGATCCGGTCGGGCGGAGCACCGCCCTGTTCTTGTCCGCCGTAATGGTCCAGAGGATCCCGTCCTCCTCCTGGTGTTCAGGGCCTTCTCCCGCGCCTTGATGGCTGAAGAATCGTGGGCCGTGTGGCAGATTCCCCGGTCCTTCACCTGGGCATTCGCCAAGGCTTCCTGGGCACGGAGGGGGATGTTCAGATGGGCCAGCGTCGCGTTGACCCGGGAGAATGCCGATTCGTCGGGCAATCTCGTTCCGGTCTTCCAGCCCAGAATCCGGCGCAGATTGCTGTCGACCTCGACCCGGCGATCATGTCGCGGGTCGATGCAACGTTCAGGATGGCCTTGGCCACGAAAAACCGGGCGAAGGGCACCCAGTCGTAGGCAGGCCGTCCTTTCCAACTCCGGTCATGGCGAATGACCTCCTCAATGCGGACCACTTCAAGGATTTCGACGACCTTCTTGTGCACCTCCGTCAGCGCTTCCTCAAACATGAGTTCAAGACGTGGAAACAGAAGCTACGGAATGTGCCTCCAGAACGGACTGAATTTCATCATGCCTCCTGCTTTGGTCACAAATTGGTCACAAGACTTTCATCAGGGTCGATTTGGCATAATCCTTCACTCCCTCACCATTTCCATTACCCGACAAACTTTTCCGGAAAAAACGCCCTGCCGCTCCGAGATCTGGAGGCTAACCAGGGATCTTTGCGGGGTATTTTCCCGGGGTTCCGGGTTGTTCAGGAATCCCGCCGCTCCCCCGAGACGACGATCAGGGAGCCCCGGCGCCAGGAGACGGGAAGGATCGCCTCCGCCGTTCTGGCGCCGAAGGATCCGGAAGGCAGGAAGACGCAGGAGTGGAATTCGAGGGCCTCGACCGGCAAGCCATCAAAAAAGGCGAGGATTTCTTCCGGCCGGTGCCACCGGGCTCCCCGCCACGCTCCGGATCCCCCGTTTCTCCCTTTCCGGGCAAACAGCAGACTGTTCCTGTTCAGCCAGCCGATGGCGAAGCGCCGGTTCGTCACCCAGACGATCTCCCGGACGGCCTTCCGCTCGTCACCCACGAAACACAGGGCCGCTACCGATACCACCCGGTCGAAGCAACGGTCCCGGAAGGGGAGCGCCCGAAGATCTCCTCCGATCCAGGAGTGTCCTTCGGGACTTTTTTCGCGGGCGAAGGCCAGCCAGTCCATGTTTCTGTCCACTCCGGTCACCCGGAGTCCGTCCCGGAAAAAACGGCGGGAGAACCATCCGGTTCCGCACCCGGCGTCCAGGAGCGACTCTCCGGGGAGCGCCCGGAGTTCGCGGGAGATCAGGCGGTATTCCGTCTCGCCCGTCCACCGGCCTTTCGGGGTGTCGTACCAGTGGTCGTAGGAGGCGGGGTCCATCAGAAAACCAGCTTGTTCCAAGCGGCGACCAGGACATCGGAGGCAAGGTCGATCTCCTCGGGAATGGTGAAACGCCCCAGGCTCAGACGGACGGCGCCCAGCGCCCGCTCGTCCGGAAAACCCATCGCCCGGAGGACCGGGCTCGGAAGGGGAATTACTCCATGGCAGGCGTTTCCTGTCGAGGCGCAGACCCATGGAGCCTCCGCCAGAAGGTCTCCTCCGCGCACCCCCGGAAAGGAGAGGTTCAGGGTGTTCGGAAGGCGGTCGTCGGACGACCCGTTGAGAACAATTTTCGGAATGGCGCCCGCCAGGCGGCGATAAAGGCGTTCTCGAAGTCTTTCCATCCGGCGCACCTCCCGGCCAAGATTGTTCCGGACCAGTCGCGCGGCCACTCCCAATCCTATGATGGCCGGAACGTTCTCGGTTCCGGGGCGGAGCCCCCGCTCCTGTCCTCCGCCGACCATGAGCGGCTGGAGGGGAATTCCCCTCCGCACGTAGAGGACGCCGATCCCCTTGGGAGCATAGAACTTGTGGCCGGCCAGGGTCAGGAGATCGGCCCCTAGGGTGTTCACGTCGACGGGGATTTTCCCGATCGCCTGGGCGGCGTCGACATGGAGCCGGGCCCCCCGGGAACGGGCAAGATCGGCGATTTCCACCACCGGCTGGACCGTTCCCGTTTCGTTGTTGGCGAGCATGACCGAGACGAACGCCGTCTCCGGTCCGATGAGGCGTTCGGCCACCTGAAGATTGACCCGGCCAGAGGAATCGACGGGAAGAAGGCTGACGTTCCATCCCTCCGGAGCGAGAAGCGAGAACGGTCCCGCCACCGAAGGATGTTCGACCGCGGAGGCGGCCAGATCCCTCCTTCCGTCCCGGACCAAGGCCCGCACGCATCCCAGGATCGCCAGATGGTTGGCTTCGGTCGCGCTCCCCGCGAACACGATTTCATCGGGCTCCGCCCCGATCAGGGCCGCCACCTCCTCCCGGGACTCCTCCACTTTTTTTCGGGCCTCGCATCCATAAAAATGGGCGGAGGAGGGATTCCCGAATCGCTCTCCCAGCCAGGGGAGCATCGCCGCCGCGACCTCCGGATCCACCGGAGTGGTGGCGGCGTAGTCGAGATAAACGGGACGGCTCCCGGCCTCGTCCGAGGTCGGACAACGGACGTCCGTCATTCCAGGTCTTTCTTCATTTCAAGGTACTGCTCCCGGGTAATCTCCCCCTTCGCGTACCGGCGGTCCAGGATCTCCTTCGGGGATTCTTCGGGAACTCCCGGCCTCGGTCCACCGTCGTTCTCGGGGGAACGTCCACAGAAGGAAGGTCCCACTCCCCGCACGAACACCGCGAAGAAAAGGGCCAGACCCACCAGAAAGAGGACGGGAAAGATCCACATCCAGGCCATGCCGACTCCCATGCCATATGTCCAGGCCATCGTTCCTCCTTCTTGCCCGACCCCGGAAAGGCCAGAGTTCAGGAAAGGGTCTCAAGAAATGGTTTCGCCAGCCAGAGATAGTATCCTCCGACAAAAAACAGAATCGAGGCTCCGGCAAAGCGGAGCCAGCGGCGCCCTCCGATCCGGCACCCCGCCCGGGAGAGAGGATCGGCCACCCATCCGGCCAGAAGGAAGGGAAGGCTTCTCCCGAGGCCGAAGGAAAAACCGAGCAGAGCCCCGAAAATCGGGGTCGACGGAGCAAATCCCAAGCCGAAGACGAACAGGAGGGAGACGAGAGGCGGTCCCGCACTGTAGAGCAGTCCGGAAAGGAATGCTCCGGACATTCCGGGCCGGATTCGTCCGAAAAACCCAAACGACCCGGGACGCGCCGGAAAGAGCGGCGGAGCGGGCGACCCGCCCCGAAGGATCCAGATCCCCAGAAAAAGGGCCAGACCCACCATGACGAGAGTCCAGAGTCCACGGACGGGGCCCTGGAGGAGCCCCGAGGCGCGACCGGCCAAGGACCCCAGAAGAATCATGCCGGACAACATGCCGCCGGAAAAGAGGGCTCCCAGGATCAGCCCTTTTTTCCGGGCGTCCGGGGAGAACTCCCCGGTTCCGGCCGCCCCGACCACTCCCATCATGGTGGGAAGCGTGAAGGGGCATCCCGCCGTTCCCAGAAATCCTGCCGCCGCCATCAGGGCGAGGAGAAGGAGTCCAGACCCCTGGTGAAGGGCCGGGAGGTGCGGGGCCAGAAGGGAGCCCATCCACGCGGAGCCCGTCTGGAGAGGAGATCCGGCGCTCTGAATGGCATGATCCATCAGGATTCTCCTGTGCATAACGGGTCAGTGCCCATCGGGAAGCCGGAGGGACAATTGAACCTTCCCCTTGAGGGCCAGAGTTGCGGCAAGGTGGATGGCGCTTTCCCGGGTGGTGCCGAGGCGCGCGGCCAAGGTCTCGATTTCGGTCGCCCCGTCCTTCGCAAGAGAAGAAAGGGCCTCGCCTTCCAGGCCCTCGCGCCATTCGCGGAACATCTCCTGGAGTTCCGGAGTGGCGAAGACGGCCATCGCGGCCGTCCGCTCCATGAAGGACAGCATTTCGGCGCACATCGCCATCATGCGGGGCATGGGAGAGGCGGATTCATCCTCCTCCCCGCCTTTTTCTTCTCCGCCCATGGACCCACCCGGCCCCATTCGCCCCATCATCTTCCTCATCATGCCCATGCCCATGCCCATGGACATGGA
>JAKBXW010000038.1 GCA_021840555.1 Nitrospirota bacterium | reverse complement strand
GATCTAACGACGTCATCCTTCAGGGACGCAAAAGCGGGTCCCGAAAGAGAAGTCCCGGTTCGCATTCCGGCAGGCCTCCCCGGGCGAGGGACCGGACTCCCTCCGGGGAGCTCCGGAACCCCCTCCGCAAAGGGGAGGTCCGGGCGGTCAGGGCTTCGAGACGAAGGGATTGCCGGCCAGATAGAAGCGCAGGGGCCGGTCGGTCCATTCTTCCGCGTACCCGACCCCGATCCGGGGCCGGGAGACCACCGTCCCACCGGCAAAGGCCGGATCCTCCGCGACGAAAAAGCGCTCCCCCACCAGGTCGTGGCCATTCAGGGCGCGGTCGATGCCCATCGCCCGGCAGAGAAGCCCGGGTCCCCGGGTCTTCTCCGGAAGGTTCGCCAGGGGCTCGAGCGCCCGGATCAGAACCGCGCAGGCCCGTCCTTCCGCCTCCGTCACCACGTTCATGCAAAAGTGCATCCCGTAGATCATGTAGACGTAGGCGTGGCCCGGAGGGCCGAACATCACCGCCGTCCGGGGCGTGCGCCCCCGGGCCGAATGGCAGGCCTTGTCCCCGGGTCCCAGATAGGCCTCGACCTCCACGATTCGCCCCGCGCGGACCACGCCCTCCCGGACGAGGACCAGCTGCTTTCCCAGAAGCTCCAATGCCACCGTCTCCGTCTCCCGGTCGTAGAAGGAGCGCGGGAGAGGGGAGGGAAGGGGAGGGGAATCGGGAGAGGGAAGGGAGGAAGAAAGGGGAAGGCCCGGATCGTTGTCCGGAAGGCCGGCCGGGCCCTCCCTTCTTTTCATTTCTTGGCGGGAGTTCCGGATTGCCCCGGCTCCTTCGCGAAGGGCCAGCGGAACCCCTCGGCCTCCGGAAGGTCGGTTCCGTTTTTCCGGGCGTAGTCCAGATGGCGGATGATCTCCCCCTTGAGCCACTCCTTGACGTGGCTTCCCCGGGTCTGCAGGAGGGGGACCCGGTCGATCGCGTCGATGGCGAGCGAGAAACGGTCGATCTGGTTGTTGATCGCGAGCTGGAGCGGCGTGTTGATGGAGCCCTGCTCCTTGTAGCCCCGCACGTGGAGATTGGCGTGGTTGGTCCGGCGGTAGGCCAGCTTGTGGATCAGCCAGGGATAGCCGTGGAAGTTGAAGATGATCGGCCGGTCCTTCGTGAAGAGCGAATCGAAGTCCCGGTCGGAGAGGCCGTGGGGATGCTCCGACTGGGGCACCAGCCGGAAGAGGTCGACCACGTTCACGAAGCGGATCCTGAGGTCCGGGAACTTCTCCCGGAGAAGGGCCGTCGCCGCCAGGGCCTCGATAGTCACGATATCCCCCGCCGCGGCCATCACCACATCGGGTTCCTCCCCGGCATCATTCGAGGCCCATTCCCAGAGGCCGATGCCCTTGGTGCAGTGGACCACCGCCTCCTCCATGGTCAGAAACTGCAGGTGAGGTTGCTTGTCGGCCACGATCACGTTGACGTAGTCGGTGCTCCGGAGGCAGTGGTCCGCCACGCTCAGGAGGCAGTTGGCGTCCGGAGGGAGATAGATCCGGGAGACCGTGGCGCTCTTGTTGGTCACGACGTCCAAAAACCCCGGGTCCTGGTGGGTGAAGCCGTTGTGGTCCTGGCGCCAGACGGTTGAGGATAGGAGAATGTTGAGGGAAGAGACCGGGGCCCGCCAGGAAACCTCGGTGCGGGCCTTCTCGAGCCACTTGGCGTGTTGGTTCACCATGGAGTCGATGATGTGGGCGAAGGCCTCGTAGGTGTTGATGAGGCCATGCCGTCCGGTGAGGAGGTAGCCCTCGAGCCACCCCTCCAGTGTGTGCTCGCTCAGCATCTCCATCACGTGGCCGTCCGGCGAGAGAAAGCCGCCGTCGGCGTCGACCGGGAGCCTCTCCCCCATCCAGGCCTTCCCGGTGACCTCGTAGAGCGCCTGGAGACGGTTCGAGGCGGTCTCGTCGGGGCCGAAGACCCGGAAGTTGTCCGGGTTCTCTCTCATGACGTCCCGGAGGAACTGTCCCAGGATGAAGGTGTTCTGGTCCTCCCGGGTGCCGGGGGAGGGGACGGCCGCCGCATAGTCTCTGAAATCGGGAAGGCGAAGCGGAACCCGGAGAAGTCCTCCGTTCGCATGGGGGTTGGCGCTCATGCGCCGGGATCCTTTGGGGGCCAGGGCCCGGATCTCCGGCCGAAGGGTCCCCTTTTCGTCGAAGAGGGTCTCCGGGTGGTAGCTTCGGAGCCAGCCCTCGAGAATCTTCAGGTGGGCCGGATTGGTTGTCACGTCCAGAACCGGAACCTGGTGGGCCCGCCAGAACCCTTCGATATGGTGGCCGTCCACCTCCCTGGGGGCGGTCCAGCCCTTGGGGGTCCGGAGGATGATCATGGGCCAGCGCCCGCGCGTGGCGACGCCGGATTTGCGGGAGCCCTCCTGGATCCGGCGGATTTCCGAGAGGCAACGTTCCATTGTCCGGGCCATGAGCCGGTGCATGGACAGGGGATCGTCGCCTGCGACGATGTGGGGGGTGTAACCGTATCCTTCGAAGAGATTTTTGAGCTCTTCTTCGGAGATCCGGGAGAGGACCGTTGGGTTTGCGATCTTGTAGCCGTTCAGGTGGAGGATGGGAAGGACCGCGCCGTCCCTGATCGGATTCAGAAACTTGTTCGAGTGCCAGGAGGTGGCCATGGGGCCCGTCTCGGCCTCTCCGTCGCCGACCACGGCCACGACAAGAAGATCCGGGTTGTCGAAGGCCGCGCCATAGGCGTGGGAGAGGGAATATCCGAGTTCGCCCCCTTCGTTGATGGAGCCGGGAGTCTCCGGGGTGCAGTGGCTTCCCACGCCGCCCGGATGGGAAAAGAGACGGAAGAAAGTTTTAAGTCCTTCCTCGTCCTGGCTCCGGTCGGGATAGAACTCCGAATAGGTTCCATCGAGATAGGCGTTGGAGAGCGAGGCCGGAGCTCCGTGGCCCGGACCGCTGATGTAGAGGGCGTTCAGGTCGTATCTCCGGATGAGACGGTTCGTGTGGACCCAGACGAAGTTCTGCCCCGGGTCGGAGCCCCAGTGGCCCAGAAGGCGTGGCTTGATGTGGGCGGGTTCGAGGGGCTTTCTGAGGAGAGGGTTGTCCCGAAGATAGAGCATTCCGAGAGAGAGATAGTTGGCGGCGTTCCAGTAGGTGTTCAAGGCGCCGAGTTCCGCGTCGTCGAGTTCCCTGGCCATGGGCAAACCTCCTTGCCGGTTGGAGTGGAGAGGATGAACGTCCCTCCTTTTCACCATACTCCATTTCACGATTTGTTGAAACAGGGGAACGAGACCGAAAAAAAAGGCCCCATGAAATCTCTCTGAATATCTTGGAAGACAAGAGTGTTCGAGAGAGGCCGGGGGCGTTTTCGCGGCCCTGGAGGAGGCGGGGAAGAGAATCCCAAAGGAAAGACGGAAGACGCGAAAGATCGGGAAGGGCCGCTTTCTTCCAGCCGGAAGGGTGAGGTCTTCCCGGGAGATGAGACCCCGTCGAAGCGTTCCCGCGATCCCCTCTAGCGTCGGTGCCTCCACAACAGGCCTTCCTGGTGAATGACCGCCTCCCGAAATCGTCGTTCGCGATATGGATCTTGGCCGTTCTTCCCATCACAGCGCGTTTTTCCAGATGTTCCTCCGTAGGGTTCCCTCGGCGATCCCGGTTCTTAAGCCGTAATGAGAGCATAATCGAGAAACGCTGCCAGTCTTTATTTAGGCGCTTCCTTTTTTTCGCTCTCTCCGATCGTTTCTCTTCCGACACGGCCGCCCCATCCCCACCAAACATCGGAAGGAGCTGTCCAATTCTTACTGAAGCGTTTTTAAAAATCTTTTAAATAAATATTTAATAAATAATATTTATTTAATAATAAATATCTATATAAATTTAATTAATATTATAAATTCTTGATTTTCAGAAAAAAATATATTGAAAAATTTTTACAAAACATTAAAATCGACCCCTTGTTTTTAGGTTAAATATCAAAAATACGACATTTATATAATAAATGACTAATGACTATTGATGTGACAGGAAAAGCTGGTTCCGGACCGGACGGCATGGAACCCTCCGAACCCCTGGCCCGGAAGTCTGGAGGGGAGGAGGACGCATCCTTTTCTTATTGCCCCGTCACGAAGTCAGCCAGGAGAGGCAATCCCAGGCCTCTTGTGCTGATTCCGGTAGATGGCGTCCTCCCTCCTTCCCGTCTTCTGAAGGTCCTGGACGGAGGAGACGGATGGGGATTCGAGATCGCGCCCCCCTACAGGCCGCCGGAAACAGACACCGATTTTTCGGAGGCCGAGGATGCGGGGGAAGGGGCGGATGCATCCGGAATAAGTCCGGACAATAGTGAATCAAAATAACTTATTGAATATTGTAAGGCATCAAACAAAAACTATGATGGACTTGTAACTTTTCCTCCGACTCTTTAAGATGAAAAACCATGGAGGATCGATTTTTCATGATTTCGGCGGATCTCTTGTGACAAGCATGGCGTCCCACTCAGAGAGAGCCCGGCGCATGGCGGAAAGTCTCGATCTGACTCCCCCCGCGATCGAGAAACGCAAACTCTTCCTCGGACTCACCGCCGAGGAGGAAGGAGCCCTTTCCATCCTCCGTCCCTTCTTCCAGGAGAGGACCCCGGCCTTCGTGAAGCTTCTTCACGAACGGATCGGATCCTTTCCCGAAACCGCAAAGATCCTGGAAAAAGCCCACTCCCAGAGCTGGCTCAGGTCCCGGCACTCGGAGTACTTCGTGGAATTGGTCTCGGGCCCGTACGACATGGCCTATGTTCTCAACAGGCTGGCCGTCGGGATCGCACACCAGGAGATCGGCCTCGAGCCGGAATGGGTCCAGGCCTCCTTCGGCCTCTTCCTCGAATGGGCCGGCCGTATCCTTCGCGAGGATCCCGATTCTCCCCTTCGGGAAAATCCCGGACTGGGGGAGGCGCTCGCGAAGATCTCCCTGTTCGATTCCGGGCTGGTCATGGATTCCTATTTCATGGCCGAACGCGAGCGGATGGAGGTTCTGTCCCGGGTCTTCGAAACCAACGCCGAGGTCGTCTGGATCGTCGACGGTCGGGGGATCCTGCGCCACGCCAACAAAACTTCGGAAAAGGTGATTGGATGGTCGCCGGCGGATCTCGCGGGAAAATCGGTCGATGCTTTTCTAGCCTCCGGAGCCGGCTCCTCCAACCCGTCGCAAACGGATATCACCGCCATCGCGCATCGGGAAGGCCACTGGGAGGGAGAGCTTCTGCTGGAGCACCGGAGTGGCTCCCGCTTCTCGGTCTGGGCGACGGTGAATCTGCTCGAGGATGATCCGGCGCGCGGATTCATCCTCGAATTCCGGGACCGGACGGCGGAAAAGCTTGTCGAGCGCGAGCTTCTCCAGAAGACGAACGACCTTCTCCGCTCCAACAGGGACCTCGAGCAGTTCGCCTATGTGGCCTCCCACGACCTGCAGGAACCCCTCCGGATGGTGACCAGCTACACGCAGCTTCTGGCCAGGCGCTACCAGGGAAAGCTCTCAGAGGAAGCCGACGACTTCATCCGGTTCGCGGTGGACGGAGCGGTCCGGATGCAGGCGCTCATCAACGCCCTTCTCACCTATTCCCGGGTCGATACCCGGGGGAAGCCCCTTGTGGCCACGGAGTCCTCCGTGGCCCTCGACCAGGCCCTGGAGAACCTGAGGCTGGCGGTCCGGGAAAGCGCCGCCGCGGTCGAGCGGGCCGAACTCCCTCCGGTTTGCGGTGATCAGATCCAGATCATGCAGCTCTTCCAGAATCTGGTGGGGAACGCGATCAAGTTCCGCGCCCCCGACCGCACCCCCAGGATCAAAATCTCCGCGGAGAGGGAGGGAAGCTTCTGGCGCTTCACCGTCTCCGACAACGGAATCGGGATCGACCCCCGCTACTACGAACGGATCTTCACGATCTTCCAGAGGCTCCACACGAAGGAAGAATACCCGGGAACGGGAATCGGTCTGGCGCTCTGCAAGCGGATCGTCGAGCGCCATGGGGGCGAGATCGGAGTCCGCTCCGTCCCGGGGGAGGGATCCTCGTTCTTTTTCACCCTGAAGGCCTGTCCGGAAGAAGATCCTTCGGGCCATTTGGACAGGCCGGCCGACGGACCGGCCGACAATCATCCTCCAGACTTGAAAGGATCGCCACAGTGACGCGCATCGAAGAGGTGGGAAGGCCGGTTGAGTTTCTTCTGGTCGAGGACAATCCCGGAGATGTCCGCCTGACGAAGGAGGCCCTCAGGGACAGCAAGGTGAGGAACAACCTGAATGTTCTGGGCGACGGGATCTCGGCGCTGGCCTTCCTCCGGCGGGAACCCCCCTACGAAAACGCCCCGCGGCCGGATATCATCCTTCTCGATCTCAATCTTCCCAGAATGGACGGACGGGAAGTTCTCTCGACCATCAAGGCCGACCCCCGCCTCCGGCGCATCCCGGTGGTCGTCATCACCTCCTCGGAGGCGGAGCAGGACATTCTCCGGACCTACGATCTCCATGTGAACTGCTACGTGACGAAACCGGTGGATCTCGACCAGTTCATCAAGGTGGTCCAGTCCATCGAGAACTTCTGGCTG
Source organism: Nitrospirota bacterium (assembly GCA_021840555.1). Lineage (GTDB taxonomy): Bacteria > Nitrospirota > Leptospirillia > Leptospirillales > Leptospirillaceae > UBA4572. The sequence continues at coordinate 10,056 of JAKBXW010000038.1, read as the reverse complement.
ACGATCGTCCAGCTGCCCCCGCCCGGCGAAACGGAGTCCTGACACCGTGATCGAACGCACTCTCAAGGTTCTTTTCATCGAGGACAATCCAGGCGACATTCTCCTGGTGGAGGAGATGCTTCATTCGACTGGAGAGCGCCGGATCGAGCTTTTGTCGACGAACCGCATCTCCACCGCCCGCGAGATGATGAAGAGCAGGGAGGTCGACGCCCTCCTTCTCGACCTGGGCCTTCCGGACGTCAACGGGCTCGAGACCCTGGAGAAAATCCACAGGATCTTTCCCGATCTCCCCATCGTCGTCCTCTCCTCGCTCGAGGACGAGGAGATGGCCGTTTCCGCCCTCCAGATCGGAGCCCAGGACTTCCTGGTCAAGGGAACCATCAACGGCCATCTCCTGACGCGCGCCCTGTTCTACGCCATCAAGAGGAAGGAGCTCGACTCGAGGCTTCAGTACCTGGCGACCCACGATTCCCTGACGGGACTCTATAACCGGAAGTTTTTTCACGACAAGCTGGACCGCTCCATCGGCTTTTCCACGAAGAACGGCCGGCAGTTCGCCGTCCTTCTCATCGATCTCTCCGACTTCCGGGGGGTGAACGACACCTTCGGCCATGCCGTCGGAGACCAGTTGCTCGTCGACGTGGGCCGGAAGCTCCAGCAGGCGGTTCGGAAAGTCGATACGGTCGCCCGCATGGGCGGGGACGAATTCGCCCTGATCCTCGAGGACCTTCCGGACGAGGAGCGCATGAAGGAGGTCGTGGGGAAGATACGCGCCGCCCTGTGCCGCATCCACGTCATCGACGGAAACGAAATCGACCTCGACCTCGCGATCGGAATCAGCCGTTTTCCCGCGGACGGGACCGGCTCCGGGGAGCTCGTCCGGAAGGCCGGTCGCGCCCTGCAGCTCTCCCGGGAGGCCGGAGAGCCGGCCCTTCACGTCTACGATCCCTCCATGGAGGAAAGCGTCGCGATCCGGAAGGGGCTCCGCTCCGAATTCGCCCGGGCCCTCAAAAATGGGGAGCTGATCCTTCATTACCAGCCCATCGTCAACATCCGGACCCACGGCCTGACGGGAGTCGAGGCCCTGGTCCGATGGAACCATCCCGACCGGGGCCTTCTGTCGCCGGCCGCCTTCCTGCCCCAGATCATGGGAACGGAGCTGATCGTGTCGATGGGAGAGTGGGTTCTGAGGGAGTCGATTGCCCGACTCTCCGAATGGCTGGGGCAGGGGATCACCCTGTCGATGTGCGTCAACGTCGACCTTCTCCAGCTCCGGAAGGCCGACTTCGTCTCCCGGCTTTCGAAGATCCTGGGGGAGCATCCGTCCGTTCCGCCCAGACTCCTGGAGCTCGAAATCATCGAGACCTCGACTGCCGAGAACTTCCCGACCCTTCCGGAGATCCTTTCCGACATCCATGCCATGGGGGTTCGCCTGGCCATCGACGACTTCGGAACCGGGTACTCCTCCCTGGCCTATCTGAAGCATCTTCCGGTCGACACCCTGAAGATCGACCAGGGATTCGTGATCGGCATGCGGAGCAACCGGGAAAACCTGGCGATCATCGAAAGCATCGTGAGCCTGTCCCGGATCTTCGGCCGCAGCGTTGTCGCCGAAGGGATGGAGGAGATGGAGTATGCGCCCCTTCTCATCAAGCTCGGATGCGATCATGCCCAGGGATACGCGATCGGCCGGCCCATGCCGGCGGACCGATTTCTCGAATGGCGCCGGGAGTGGATGGCGAGCGACGGCTCCGAAAAGCTGCTGTCTCCCACCCCGGCAAACGAGCTCTCGATTCTCTCCATGCAGGTCGCCCACCTCGCCTGGATCGAGCATATCCTCTCCCTGGGCCAGAAGGCCTTCGAAGCCGCGCTGACTCCCGGGGAGGAGGGCGCCTTTTCCTGCCTCCCGGGAGAGGGCTGGTACCTGGAGGAGGGTCGGGCGGCATACGGCGACGTTCCCGTATTTCGGGAACTCGACGCGCTCCACCGCGAGACCCGCGAGATCGCCCGGGAGATGCTGAAATCCATCCGGAACAGGAACTTCGAAGGAATGCGCTACGATTCCAACCGCCTGATTCTTTCGAAGGATTCCCTTCTCGCCCTCTACGGGACCCTCCAGAAGGACGCTCTGTTCCGCTCCATCCTCGACAGGCGGGACTTTGGCCGATGATCCGAAAGCTCCGGACCACCCAACGACCTTTTGTCCCGAACATTTCTCTCTCCTTCCCCCGGAAGGAGATTTCCGGAAAAATGTCGTGACGCTCCCACATCCGGCAGGGGGAGTCCTCCTCCCATGAAGAAGCCCCTCTCGATTTTTTTTCTCACCTCGGAGGTCATGCCCGTCGTCAAGACCGGAGGCCTGGCCGATGTCTCCTCCGCGCTCCCCCAGGCTCTTTCCTCGGGAGGTGGAGGGGAGATCGACATCCGGATCGGAACGGTCGCTTTCCGGGGCGTCGAAAAAAAGAGCGGATTTACCTTGGTCAGGACCTTCGTCTCCCGGACTCCTGCCGGTCCCCTGACGATCAGGGTTTTCGAAGGGCGTCTCGCCAAGGGAGATGTCCCGGTTTACGCGATCGATCCGGAAGGCCTCTTCGACCGCCCGGCCCTCTACGGGGAGGGGGGCACGGAGTATCCCGACAATCTCGAGCGGTTCTCTCTCTGGAACCACGCCCTTCTCCATCTGCCCGCCGTTTTGGGCTTCTCCCCTGACATTATCCACGCCAACGACTGGCAGGCGGCCCTCTCGGTTCCGCTCCTGCCGCATGTGATCCGTCCGCGAACCCAGACCAGGCCGATCCGGACGATCCTCTCGATCCACAACATGGCCTTCCAGGGCGTCTACCCGCTCGACCAGTGGCACTGGACCGGACTCCCTCCGTCCTACAACAATTTCGACGGTCTGGAATACCATGGCCGTCTCTCCCTTCTCAAGGGAGGCATCCAGTTCGCCGACCGGATCACCACCGTCAGTCCGGGCTACCGGGAAGAAGTGCTCTCGGAGCCGGGCGGATGCGGCCTCTCGGGAGCCCTGCGCCACCGTCAGGACCACTTTGTCGGACTTTTGAACGGCATCGACGACCAGGAGTGGAATCCCGCCACCGACCCCTTCCTGCCCGTTCATTTTTCTCGAAAGGATCTGGAAGCCAAAGAAATACTGAAACAGAAATTGCGGCATGAATGGGGGTTCCTGTCCGGTCCCTCCACGCCCCTTTTCGGGGTCGTCTCGCGGATGGCCCATCAGAAAGGGCTGGGACTCCTGGCGGAGACGCTGGGTAATCTGGGGGCGTCCGGAGAGCTTCCGGGAGACTGGGTCGTTCTTGGGTCGGGAGACCCTAAAATCGAAGACCGGTGGCGGAGGCTCCGGGAGTCCTTCCCGGACAGGATCCATCTCCGGATCGGCTTCGACGAAGCCCTGGCCCACCGCATCGTGGGGGCGAGCGATTTCCTGGTCGTTCCCTCGGTCTACGAACCCTGCGGCCTCACCCAGATGTATGCGATGCGATACGGGACGCTCCCCGTGGTCAATCCGACCGGAGGACTTCGGGACACGGTCGAGGATCAGAAGACGGGCCTATGGATGGAGGAGCTGTCGGGAAAAGGTCTCGGGGACGCCCTCATGAGGGCCAGGGCCCTTCGCCTCGATGGAGCGGAAATGGAGGCGATGAGGAAACGGGCGATGGGAGTCGATTCGAGCTGGAAAAGCCGGGCCAGGGACTATGCCCGCCTGTACAGGGAAGCTCTCGACGCCCCTTCCTGGCACAATCCTCCGGGTTAGGGGAGGCCAAAAGGAGCCTGACCCGGCGTCCCCTATTTCGGATTGATCCGGTTTGCCGCGCGAATGGCCCGGATCATGGCCGCACCGCCCACCACGAAGGCCAGCAGCACGCCCCCGATCACAATATAGTCCATCGCGTTCCAGGACCCTGTCGATGTTGCTCCCATGACTGTCTCCTTGTCCCGTGGAATCGGGACCGTTAGGGAATTCGGCCTTCCTTCTTCAATCGTTCGATATTCAGGATATAGATCCTGTTGTTCTCGATTCTGAGAATCCCGGCCTGGACGAACGCTCCGAGAGAGCGGGATACCGTCTCGCGGCTGACCCCCGAAAGGGAGGCCAGCTCCTGGCGGGTGAAGCGGTCGTGGACGAAGGGGATCCCGCCCTCGCTTCCCCCCTCCTTTTCGAAAAGCTCGAAGAGAGTCCGCGACACTTTTTCGTAGGCGTCTCCGTAGGCCATGTGCATGAGCTTTCCGTCGGTTTCCCGAAGACGGGCCGACAGGGCGGAGAGAAGCCGCAGGGTGATTTCCGGATAATCCCGGATCAGCCGGAGAAAGGGCTCTTTCTCGATGGCGACCACCCGTGTGGGCTCAAGTGCCGAAACGTTTGCGGTTCTCGTCCCATTATCCCACAGGGAGACCTCGCCGAAAAAGTCCGGGGGATAGACGACGGCCAGGATGATTTCGCGCCCCTCCCTGTCCTCGATGGAGACCTTCACCGATCCCGAGAGAACCAGAAAGAGTTCGGAGCCCAGATCGTTGGCCTGAATGATCCGGTGGGAGGAGCGGTAGGTCCGGATTCTTGAGAAGGAGCCGATCTGGTCGAGGAGCGGTTCGGGAAGTCCATGAAAAAGGGGCATCACTTCCAGCGTGTCCCGGAGCGGAGGGATCTCCTGGTAATCGCGGGTGGTCAACGGAGAGCGCTCCCGCTGGGACGGACGGGAGTCGGGGAAGAGAGACCGAAGGCCTTTCTGTAACGGGCGTGGACAAGCATTATTTCCTCGACGGAAGGTGGGTCGACACGTTAGGAGATGCGCTGGCTCCCTCAATTATAATGGGAATCCCTCCAAACCGAAAGGGCAGATTTCCGGTCGGGATATTCCTCCTGTTTTCCCCGATTGTCCTTAGCCTTTAAAAAAACCGATATAACATTTGAAATATGGTTGTTATTCGTGTAAACTTCGGCTCGGAATTTTCCGGATCGGTCTCAGTTGAGCCGGGAGAGCCGCGGTGAGCCGAATCAATGCATCCCTGACCTTCCGGATTACCGGAAGGATGGAGGTTAGAGTGGGGGTTTCGACAGGATGCCCCTGAACGGATTCTATTAATCCCCGGGATCGGGAGTCTGTTCGAAGTCATAGGCCGGTCTTTCCGGTTTTCATCGAGGAGGGATGATGGAATCGTTCAAGCGGACCCTTGTTTTCGGGGGGGCCATCTTTGCATTGGCTGCCCTTTCGGCCTGCGCAACGCAAGGGGCGCCCCCGGCAACAAGCTCTCCTGCAGGACAGGTGAAAAAGCCAGCGCAGTCCATGCTGGCCCGGACCTTTCCCTTCATCCATTCAAAGGCTCCGGCCCCGTCCGTTTCGCCAAAACCGGCCCCTCCTTCTCCTCCCCCGGCCGCCCAGCCTCTTCCGGAAAAACCGGCTTCTCCCGTGCTCTTTTCCTCGATTCCGGACGATCCGAGCATTCAGCTCTATATCGACTACTTTCAATATGCCGACCATCGCCGCTTCAAGAAATGGCTCGAACGTTCCCACGAGTATCTCCCCTACATCCAGCAGACGTTCCGGGAGATGGGACTTCCGGAGGATCTGGCCTATGTCTCCCTGATCGAAAGCGGTTTCAGCGCCCGGGCCTATTCGCGGACGGGGGCGGCCGGCCTCTGGCAGTTCATGCGGGGAACGGGGATCAAGTACGGGCTCAAGGTCAACTGGTGGATCGACCAGCGGAGGGATCCGATTCTGGCGACACGTTCCGCGGCCCAGTATCTGAAGGATCTTCATGACGAGTTCGACTCCTGGGAGCTTGCCCTGGCCGCATACAATGCGGGGGAGGGCCGGGTGGCCAATGCCGTCTCCCGGGCCGGGACGAAGGACTACTGGAAGCTCAGAAGAACCCGGGCCTTTTCATCCGAGACCAGAAACTATGTTCCAAAAATGATCGCCGCCATGACGATCGCGAAGAATCCGGAGAAGTATGGATTCACCGATCTCGCCTACCATCCGGCGATCGTCGTGCGCCAGAAGGAGATCCACCGGTCCGTGGAGATTCGTGCGCTGGCCCGGGCCATGAACATGACCGTTTCCGAATTTCTCGCCTACAATCCGCAGTTCATCCGGTGGGCAACCCCCCCCCGGCTTCCGTCGGTGACGGTCAACGTCCCCGTGGAGGCTTCGGAAGGATTCTCGAAGCGCCTTGCCTCTGTCCCAGAGAGTGGGATCAATCCGGATGTTCCCGTCTACCGCGTCGAATCGGGAGACTCCCTCTGGTCCATCGCGCACCGCTTCCATGTTCCCCTTCGGGAGCTGATAGCGGTCAACAACCTGAAGTCGCGCCATCTCCGGCTGCGACAAAAACTGGTCATTCCGGAGACAGGAAAGGCCCGCTCGACTCGGCTTGCCTCCCGCAAGCGTTTGCGGCACGTCTCCTCCGGCTGGATCGACCATCGGATCCGGAGGGGGGATTCGCTCTATCTTCTCGCCCATCATTACCGGACCTCCGTTCGGGAAATTCTCGCGAAAAATCACCTCCGTTCCTCACGCATCCTGCGCGTCGGGGATCACATCATGATTCCCTCCCGTTGATCTTGGAAGGCCGGAAGGGCCCGGATACGCAACTTGTCGGCTAAGCTTTTGGTCCTTCCGGATTCTCTTGACAAGAGTGAATGCTCGCGTTAAAATCCCGAACGTGGGGTTTCATAAGGAATGCCCAATGTGATGTCCTGAAGAGGGTTCCGATGGGAGGCTTCTTCCGGGTGATCGCTTGTCGGCCATGTCCCCATGTCAGGAAACAATAATAGTTTCAACCGGAGGTATTCGAATGGCAAAAGGTAAAGTCAAGTGGTTCAACGCCAACAAGGGGTACGGGTTCATCTCCCAGGAAAACGGAGAAGACATCTTCGTGCATTACTCTGCCATCCAGACTCAGGGCTTCAAGACCCTCGATGAAGGACAGGCTGTGGAGTTCGAGATCACCCAGGGCCCCAACCGACCCCAGGCGGCCAACGTAACCAAGGATTAGGCCGAAGGAGAGTGTAAGACTGATGTTCCTGCGGCGTCTTTTATCATCATCGAGGTAAAGACAGTACCTTAAGGTTGAAAAGCACAGCGAGGATCAAAAGTCATTATACATACTCTTAGATACAATAATTCAGGGAGAGCCCCGAAAGGGGTTCTCCTTTTTTTTCGACACTTCTTTTCGACGCTTCGATTCTGATCGTCGCAGACACCACCGTGAGGGATCCATGATGCACGGAAGACCTTCTCCTGCCGCAGGATTCACGCTCCTCGAGATCATGGTGGTCCTCTTCCTCGTCTCCCTTGTGGCTCTTCTCATCGCTCCGAAGCTGACCCTCAGAAAGTCGGACGACCTCGGACGCACGACACGAAAGATCGTACGGGAGATTCGGGGGCTCCAGTGGAAAGCCATTTCAACGCAGAGGATGGTCCGTCTCGACTACGACCTGGACCGGGATCGGATATCGGCAAGCGAGCTGGCTCCCTCCGGAGACCTGGTCTCCCTCAAGGGTCCGGGGGACCGGCCGTTTCTTCTCCCGAAGGGGATCCGCATCACACGGATCAGGGTCCTCCACCAGGGCAAGGTGAGGGACGGAAAAACATTCACCCAGTTTTTTCCGAGCGGGGCGGTGGAGTCCACGACGATTTCCCTGAGAGATCGCCTGGATCATCGCATGACTATCGTGATCCGTCCCATTACGGGACGGATCCGGATTGTCGCGGGGGAGTATCGGGACAGGACGCCGCCCGCTTATTACGGAGCTCCCGGAGGAGAGATCCCATCACTTGAGGGCGCGGATGACCAGTAGGGTTCGGATGGCGGGGAGATCGGAGGGGGGATTCACCCTGATCGAGGTCATGGTCGCCCTCTTCATTTTCTCCGTGGCGGTGCTCACGCTTCTGGCCGCGCGGTCCCAAACGGTCAGAACCAATGACGAAGTGCGGCTCCGGCTCCGGATGGTGGACCTCGCGAACATGAAGATGGCCGAGATCGTGGCTCGCGGATTCGCTCCGCCAGGCATCCTGACGGGGCGGTTCAAGGCCCCTTACCGGGAGTACCGATGGGTCGAGGAAGTCTCTCCCTCTCCCATTCCGATCGTCAGACAGGTCCGACTGACGGTCAGCCACGGGAAGAATGGGGAAGCCCGCTCCTTTTCACTGGTGACCTATGTCTCAAACATCCCCTGACGAATCCCTGGCCAAAAGGAGACCCGCCCGTCTCCCGGACGCGGGATTTACCCTTCTGGAGGTCCTTGTGGCCTTCGGGATCCTCGCGGTGATCCTGGGCCTCCTGTTCGTGGCGATCCACCAGACGGAGCGGACCATCGGTGAAGTCGAGTCGGGGAGCCGGTTCGAGCGAAAGATGGAGATCGTCCGGTATCTCCTGCGCGAGGAACTCCTTGGAGCCTATTTGAACCAGAATGATCCCCTGACCTTGTTCGTCGGTTTTCCGAACCATCTTCACGGACGCGACACCGACTCGCTCATGTTCACGACTCTGGCCCAGACGCGGCTTTCCCAGACCTCTCCCGTCTCCCATCTCGAGGGAGTCCAGTACATTCTTTTTAGAAGTTCGGGGACCCGGCTTTTCACCCTCGTTCATGAACAGAACACGAATCTTCTGTCCTATGGAACACAGGCGGTCATCCCGGAAAAACTTCTGGGCGACGTCTGGTCTCTCAGAATCCGGTATTTCGACGGAATGCTCTGGACAGACAGATGGAACTCCGTTCAAACCCATGCGCTTCCGCTATTGACGCGATTCGACATTGTCGTGGAGGACAGGAAGGGGAAGAAAGAGCGTTTTTTTGAAGAGGTTCAGATTCCGCAGTCTACTCTGAATCAGAATCAGGGGGGAGGAAATGAGATCCCGGAAGGATCCGGGTCCACCGGGAACTAGAAACGTTCGGGGTGGCCGGATTGGGGATTTTGTTCCTTTGAGGAGTGGAGCGCCAGATCCTTGAAGTCTTGCCAGCATGAAGCGCAGATGTAAAGACCCGCTTCCCGACTGGAGGTCACTGATGACACCCTGTCACAAATTTCGCACTCGACAAGGAACGTTTTTGCAGTTTGCATAAACGCCTCTCTTTCTTTGGTGCGTATTCCATACTACGGGGGAAGGGTCTTTTCTGTCAAGAGTTTTTCTGAAATAGGATGCACGTCAGAATTTTGAAAATCTTCAGATATGGAATCCTTACTTGTATGACTTTAATGTTCGCACATTGCAGAGATGGAGGATGCCCATGAAAACATTGTATTTCCAGGAGCTAGAACGGCTGGAATCCGAACGCTCCCGCATCTGGCACGAGATTGGACATGCGCCCGCTTGCCCCCCCTGGGCCGCAGGTCAGGAGGGGGAATGCGCGGGCGAATATCCCAAGGGAGTCCGAAAGAAGTCTCGTGGTTTTAGAAATACAGGAATTGACATCCTCCCCTCCCTCTCGCTTCGCTCGCCGCGAAAGCGGTAAGGAAGGGGATTCCTTCCTGCCATCTCCCCGGTCGGACACGGGGATGGATTCGCCGGCCTGAAGGGTCAGGCGACGAACTCGCCGGGTTGCCCCGGCGAACAGGCGCGACGGGCGTGCCCCGCCCTGAGTATGTTCTTGGCCGCATTGACGTCGGCGTGGTTGGCGTGTCCGCAGGAGACGCACCGGAAGGTGGCCTGATCCGGCCGGTTCTCCGCCGACACATGGCCGCAGGCGGAGCAGGTCCGGCTCGTGTTCCGGGGATCGACCCGGACCAGGCGGCCTCCCCGTCCCGTCAGCTTGTCTTCAAGGAAAGAGAGGAACGTGCCCCATCCCTGAGACAGGATGGAGCGGTTCAGCCCGGACTTCTGCCGGACGTTCCGTCCGGGGGTCTCCCGGGTCCCTCGGGCGCTTCGGGTCATGTTCCGGATCTTCAGATCCTCGACATAGACGACGGCTTGGGTTTTGCCGGTCGCCGTCGAGGTCTTGTGGAGAAAATCCCGACGCATGTTGGCCACCCGCTCATGGGCTCTCGCCACCCGGAGCTTCTGCTTCCGGAAGTTGCGGCTCTTTTGCCCTTT
>JAKBXW010000133.1 GCA_021840555.1 Nitrospirota bacterium | reverse complement strand
CATGCTGGCCCGAAATGCGGGAATCTCCGCCAGCGCCCTCTCCCAGATCGAGGCCGGCCTCGTCTCCCCCTCGATCGCCACGCTCGAAAAAATCTGCGCCGCCCTCTCCCTTCCCGTGACCTCCCTCTTCGACGAGCCCGAAAACGGGGTGGACCCCCTTCTCATGCAGGCCAGAAACAGGCGACGCGTCTACAGCACCTCCTCCCATGCCACCGTGGAGCCCCTGGCCCGCGGACTGTCCGGCAAAAAGATGCAGCCCATCCTCATTACCCTCGATCCCGGAGGGGAGGTCGGAGAACAACCCTATGTCGGCGTCAAGGGGGAGGAGTTCGGCATCGTCGTTTCGGGAAGGGTCATTTTCGAACAGAACGGAATGAAATACGACCTCGATTCCATGGACGCCGTCTATTTCGACCCACACCAGCCGCACAACTGGAAAAACCCGAACGAAACCCCCGCCATGATCCTGATCGTCGTCTCCCTCTAGAGGGACGCGTGGAGACCCCTTTTCCGGCACCCGACGGGACTGACTCCACCCCAGACGGCCTCTCCGAGACCGTTGCCCGGGAGAGACTGGCCCGGATCGGGCCCAACGCAGTTCCTTTTCGTGAACCCTCCGCCCTGTGGATTCTGGCCAGAAAGTTCTGGGGTCCCGTTCCCTGGATGCTCGAGTCGGCCTTCGCCCTCGAGATCGCCACCGGAAAGAGGCTCGAAGGACTGATCGTCATTTCGCTCCTTCTCCTGAACGGGGGACTCGCCTTCCGGAAGGAAGAAAAAGGAAAAGCCGCCCTCCGTCTGCTCAGGGACCAGATGGAGGTGATGGCCCGCGTGCGCCGGGACGGGGTCTGGACGACGGTGCCCGCCCGATGGATCGTTCCGGGGGATCTGGTCCATGTCCGCATGGGCGACTTTGTCCCGGCCGACATGATCCTCCGCACCGGAACCCCCCTGCTCGACCAGTCTTCCCTTACCGGAGAATCCCTTGCGGTCCAGAAATCTCCGGGAGACGCCCTCTTCGCCGGAACGGTCGTGCGGCGCGGGGAAGGATCGGGGATGGTGACGCAGACTGGAAATAACTGCGCCTACGGCCGGACCGTCCAGCTCGTCCACGACGCCGAGACAAGAAGCCATGCCGAGGCGACGGTTCTCCAGATCGTCCGCTCCCTCCTCGTGATGGATCTCGTTCTGGCCCTCGTCCTGGTTCCCCTCTCCCTCAAAATCGGACTCTCGCTTTCCGGCATCGCCGCCTTTATTCTGATCCTCCTCCTTTCGGCCATCCCCATCGCCCTTCCCCCCATGTTCACACTGGCCAACGCCCTGTCCGCGGCGACCCTGGGAAAGCTCCAGGTCCTCGTCACCCGGCTGTCGGCGATTTCGGATGCAGCGGCCATGGACGAGCTGGTCTGCGACAAGACGGGAACCCTGACGGAAAACACGCTGACCCTCCTTGAGGCCCGACCCGCCGCCGGGCACTCGGAAGAGGCCCTGCTCTCCGCCGCCATGGCGGCCTCCGACGACGCGACCCTCGATCCGCTCGACCGGGCGATCCTGGCTGAGGGGACCCGCCGGAATCTTTCTCCGGATCCCGGGACCCGCCGGATCTCCTTCACCCCATTCGACCCCTCCACCAAGCGGACGGAGGCCATTCTTGAAAAAAATTCCTCGAAGATCCGGGTCATCAAGGGATCTCCCCCCCTGCTCGCCTCCCTGGGCCTTCTGACCGACCCCCTTCCCGAGATCTCGCCCGGGGGACAGAGGCCGGTCGCCGTCCTCTCCGGACCCGAGAACGGCCCATTCACGCTTTTGGGTGTCCTGTCTTTTTCGGATCCCCTCCGAAAGGACAGCCGCGCCACGATCGACCGTCTCCGGGCACTGGGGGTCCGGATCCGGCTCGCAACCGGAGACACCCCGGAAGCCGCCGCCCCCGTGGCCCAGGCCCTGGGTCTGTCCGGCCGCCCATGTTCGGAGCGAACCCTATCCTTTCCGGACGACTGCGATCTCTTCGCGGGAATCCTTCCGGAAGACAAGTTCCTTCTCGTCCGGAAGCTTCAGGAGAAAGGCCATATCGTCGGCATGACCGGAGACGGGGTCAACGACGCGCCGGCCCTCAGACAGGCGGAGGTCGGGATCGCGGTGTCCCACGCCACCGACATCGCCCGGGCATCTGCTGGCCTTGTCCTTCTCTCCCCCGGACTTTCCGGACTCGCCTTGGTCGTCCTCGAGGGGCGGAGGGTCACCCGAAGGCTTCAGAGCTACATTCTGAACAAGATCGTGAAGACCATCGAGATCGCCTTCTTCCTCACGGGGGGGCTCCTGTTTCTCCACACCGCCGTCATCGGATCCCTGCAGATTCTCCTTCTCATCTTCACGAACGACTTCGTCACCATGGCCCTGGCGAGCGACCGTGTCACCCCTTCAGGCTCTCCCGATCCGATCGATGTTCCCCGGACGATGACCCGGGGCTTTCTGTTGGCGGCCCTCTGGCTCCTCCTGACCTTTTCCGTCTTCCTCACAGGACAGACTCTCCTTCATCTTTCTCCGGAACAATGCCAGACCCTCTCCTTCCTGACTCTCGTTCTCACCGGCATCGGAAACGTCCTCGTCGTCCGCCATCCCGGCCCCATGACGAGCGCCCCTCCCTCCCGGACACTCCTTCTGATTCTGGGAACGGACGTCCTGCTGGCCGGACTTCTTTCATCCACACCGTTCCTGCTGACCCCCCTTCCCCTGCCCGTCCTGTTCGGGGTCATGGGAGTGGTGGGGACGGCGACCCTGGTCCTCGAGGCACTGAAAGGGGTCTTTTCAGGACCGATTTTTCGAAGGAAAGCCGGCGCCTGAAAGGGAGGGAGCGGACGACTCCATCCGGGAGAGAAAGGACTCGTAGGGAAGGGGAGGGCTCGCCAGATATCCCTGAAAACAGGTGACGGATAGCCCTTCCAGAAAGGCGCGCTCCTCCTCAGTCTCGACCCCTTCCGCGCAGGTTTCAAGCGAGAGGGCCCGGGCAAGGAGAACGATCAGCCGGACGATTTCAATTTTGGGGGTCTTGACGAGAAAGTGCGGGCAAAAAAAGTGCACCTGACATGGCTTTTTTGGGTAACGTTGTCGATCGGTCACGCGTCAGTCTCGCAAGCTGAGCGGGCGTCTGCACCAAAGGGTGAAGAGCTCTTTGGAATCGACGACATAGCCGAATGAAAAGGGGTGTATCACCCCTTTTCATTCATCGGACTGATAAACAACGAGAAAAACCCCTAATACTTATTGACAAACAGCTGATGCTCTTACCTTGTAAATCTGAACAATTCCCAGAAAGTCCCTTGTACTTAACTGGGTTTGAACATCGGTCAATTTACCACTTGAGCATTTAGAAAGAAGTTCCTGATTCGCTTTTTGAGTAAGATCTTTTGGGGCCATAAGATGCAAAATGCCAGGGTCTCCCGAGACTGTCACCTTGACAGCTTGTCCCGAAGACGCATTTGAAACCTCTGAAATAGCGCTCGAATTTATGGATACGCATCCCCCGAGAAACCCAAGACCAATTGTCAGCAAGGCGATTCTTTGTGTAATTTTTTTCATTACTCCTCCATGCTTTTAATTTTTATTAATGATTTAATTATCAATCCGTAATCATCTTAGCTTATAAAAAAATACAATTCAAGCATTCAAAAGCGATGTTCTGGCTCTGTTCCCTTATCCCTAAAACAGAGACAAAATAACTTATTACGTGTTTTATGGGAAACGAAGGCGGGACCAGTGAAGCAGTCTGAAGGGGAGAGAAAAGGGAATAATAGGGGGGATCGACAGACGTCAGTGTGGTTGGGACGGCGACCCTGGTCCTCGAGGCACTGAAAGGGGTCTTTTCAGGACCGATTTTTCGAAGGAAAGCCGGCGCCTGAAAGGGAGGGAGCGGACGACTCCATCCGGGAGAGAAAGGACTCGT
>JAKBXW010000037.1 GCA_021840555.1 Nitrospirota bacterium | reverse complement strand
CCTGTCAAGCCCCCCCTCCGCTCCCCTTTCGGTTCGCCTCCGGGTTCCGCTCAACAAGGGTCCATTTTATACGCCTTCCCCCAAAGTTTGTCAACATCCCCTCCCATCCCCAAAGGCCCCCGTCAAAGCCAGGACTCAAGGAAGGCTCCGACCCGAGAGCGCCTGGGAAAGAAGGCCCACGAAGAGAATTTTTTGACGGATTGTCTCTTGCCGAATGGGCAATGGCGGGCAAACAGAACGAACGATCCGGCAAAAAGGCGCAGATCTTCTGTCCGACGGGTGTGGAGGAAGACGTTGGGAGAAACGACGTTCCGGGTCAGAGGCCGAGAAAGCGGAAGATCCGGGAAGACTTGTTGGAAAAGGAATCGAGGACCGGGGCAATGGACTTCGGGCCGGCGACTCTCAGCTGACTGATGCTCATATCCCGGAGAGTGGCCATGACATGGGCTCCGTTTCCGGTTCGGGTCGTGCCGGTGTCTTCCCGGAAGACGGTGTCCCGGACCCAGTGGAGCCGATTCTCGATCTCCCAGTGGCCCCGGACGAAGTCCAGGAGCTCCTTTGGGGAGGCCTGAGCGGAAGAAAGGCTGGTCACCCCCAGGGCCGTTTCCTTGCGGGTTTTTCCGTTTTTCTTGAACCGGGTGACCCGATCGATCCGGAAGACCTGCTCAAGGTGGGGAAAATCGGAATATTCCTTAAGAAGGGAGGAAACCCGAATCGTCTGGGTCTCGATCCGGCCATGTCCGGAGAAGGTGATCTTATGGGGAGGGGGAAAAAGCCTCGTCGTCGAGGCCAGAGATCTCGTTTTTGAGGGTCTTCCGGTTGTCCTTGACCGTGAAGACATCATCGCCTCCCTTCTCCCGGATCCGGGAGGCCAGGGCATTCTGGGTATGGAGGGCGTCGGCGGTGACCACCTTGCCTGAAAGGTCGAGAGGCTCCAGAAGCGTATGGGCGGCCGGGATCTCGTGGCCCTTGGGACCGTCCAGGCGTTTCTGGGCAACAACGGTGCCGTCCTTGTGGACGAGCGCCGCCATGAGACCGACCGAAGAGGAGCGGATCGTCTTGCCGTCGATCGCGATGGCCCGGCCGGACGAATGGGTCACAAAATTTTTTTCGTTTCCTTTCGATACACCCCGGATTCCGTTTTTGTCCCCTGCGGGTCCATCTGATTTTCGTTATTTTCAGGAAAAATCAGATATCTTCCCGGGCACAGATCTTGCGAAATTATTAAATGTTCAATCTTCAAACAAGGAGACAGCCAAGGATGACCTTCGCCCGAACGAACACCCCGTCACATTCCCGCATTCTTCTCGGGGACAAAAATTTTTCATTGCTCCTGGGGGGACAGGTCGTCTCCCAGATCGGAGAAAATCTCAACCGGGTCGCCCTCTTCTGGTTTGTCTATCTATTTACTCACCGCGTGGCCGATATGGTCGTGGTCGGGGTTCTTCAGACCCTCCCCCCACTCCTTTTCGGCTGGCTGAATGGCGTCCTGCTCGACCGCTATTCAAAAAAATGGATCATGATCGGCGTCGACATCGCCCGGGGACTCCTGGTCATGGTCATCCCATTGCTCTTCGCCCTGCACCTCCTGACCCTTCCCATCCTTTATATTCTCGTCTTCATGATATCGACCATGAGCGGAGTCTTTGGGCCGGCTCTCTACAGCGCCATTCCCCTCATCGCCGAAAGGGAGCGACTTCTTTCCGCCAACGCCCTGATGCAGACGACAGGACAGATCGGGCTGCTCATCGGCCCCATCCTTGGAGGTCTTCTGGCAGTCCTCTGGAGCCCTTCGGGCGAGATGCTCATCAACGGGATCACATTCCTCGCCTCCGCCGTCTTTCTTCTTTTCATCGACTTTCGGGAGCCCCGGGCCTCGGATGCGGGAATTTCGCGGACCGGAATGGCCATGGAGATCCGGGAAGGATTCTCCTTCGTCTTCTCCCCTCAAAGAAGTCTGTTGGCACCCTTTTTCTTGATGGCCCTCTATGGATTCGTGACAGGACCGCTCAACATTCTTCTTCTTGTTCTCTCGAAACAGGTTTTAAACCGCGGCGCCGAAGGTTTCGGGGATCTGGTCTCCGCCTTTGGCGTCGGCATGCTTCTTTCCTCCCTCTTTCTGACCGTTTACACCCCCCGCAACTCCATGGCCCTTGTCGCTGGTGGATTTTCCCTGGCCGGACTTCTCACGCTCGCGATCGGAACGGTCGCCTCACTGCCCCTTGATCTGCTCCTTTTTGTCCTTTGGGGGGCCGCCGTCTCCCTGGTCAATCCACTCTCCCAGACGCTGATCCAGCGCATGACCCCGTCACACCTTCTCGCGCGGGTCCTGACCGTCATGAGCGTCGGATTTCTTGCGGGCATAATGGCGGGGATGGCCTTTTTCCCCGAGATTTCGACACGATATGGAATCCACTGGTCGTTCCTGATCATGGGGCTTTGCCTGCTCATTCCATCGCTCGGAGCCATCAAGGGATTGGCCCCCCTCCTCCGCCGACTGACGGAGACGCTCCAGACGCGCTCCCTTCCGGACGCCGACCTCTAACCTTTCGAAAACCATGGAGAATGAATATTGACCCCATCCAATCCCAGCAAGGAAACCCCGGGGTTCTCAAGGAACCCTCCCCGAACATGGAACGCGATTTCCGTCTCAGAACGCTTCCGAAGCCTCTTCGGAACCGGAAAGCTCCTGGTTGCGACCCACAGGGAACCGGTCATCGTCCAGACCATTCCCAAGGATTCTTCCCCGGAGGGCGAAGCATTGAAGCTCCGCTACCCGGCCGGAGGCGTCAGCCAGTCTCTTCACCGCCTCCTCCTTCAGACTGGAGGAGACTGGGTTTCCCTCAAAAGCTCCCCCGGACCATCATCTCTCGAGATTACCCTCCCCGGTTATCCGGCCACCTACAACCTTTTCAGGATCTCCATTGAAGACTCTTCGCGGAATGAGGAGTACCAGCGTTTTTCGAACGACCTCCTATGGCCGCTCTTTCATGAAGAGCCCGGTAGAGTCGGCGCCCGGCCGGGGGACTTCACCGGATACGAGATGGTCAACCGGCTCTTCGCCGACCATATTTTGCGGATCACGCGAAACCACGAAGTCGGCGTCCTGTGGATCCACGACTACCAGCTAACCCAGGTCGCCAAGGAGCTCCGGTCAAAGGCAACAGCCGTCATCCCCCCCATCGCATTCTTCTGGCACATTCCCTGGCCCCGGCCGGAATTTTTGGCGAATCTACCCGAACGCAGGGATCTTCTCGAGGGACTCCTCGATTACGATTTTCTCGGCTTCCAGACGGCTCTCTACCGTGAGCGATTCCTGGAGTCCGTCGCCCGGGATTTCTCCGGCAACACGCGCGTGACCGTTTCTCCCCGACTCGTCGTCAAGGACGGCCGCAGGATCCATGTGGGAGACTATCCGATCGGAGTCGATCCCATCCGTTTCGAATCCCTCTCACTCGACCCGAAAGGACAGTCCGATGCCCGCGGCTTTCTCCGGGAGCATGGAATCGGGCCGGAGGAGAGGCTTCTCATCTCCGTCGACCGGATGGACTATACCAAGGGATTCCTGAAACGGCTCCAGATTCTGGAGTCACTTTTCCGGAACTTCCCGGAGTGGATCGGAAAGATCCGTCTCCTCCAGATCGCCCCCCTGACCCGCTCCGGCCATTCCACCTATCAGGGCTATCAGAAGAAAGTCCGCGACGCGGTCATGACAGCCAACGAACGTTGGAGGAGGGGCGACTGGTTCCCGGTCGTTTCCATCGAACAAACCGTCGAGCACCGGATTCTGGCTCCCCTTTACCGGATGGCCGCAGGAGCGCTGGTGACATCGACCAACGACGGCATGAACCTCGTCGCCAAGGAATACCTGGCGGCCCAGAAGGACGAGGGGGGAATTCTCTTCCTGAGCCGTTACACCGGCGCCGCGCAGGGACTTCGGGAAGCGGTCCTGATCGATCCATTCGATCCCTCCACTGCCGCCGCGATCATTCATCGCGCCCTGGGGGAACCTCTCTCGATCCGGACGGGACGGAACAAGATTCTGCGGGATCAGATTTCCCGGAACAACATTTTTCAGTGGATGGGGTCGATTCTGACAGGAATTCATGCGGCGGAGCTGGAAAAAAGGGATCGGGCTGAAAAAAGCGGGGCGGGATAGGAAGGTCCCTTCCGCCCCGCAGGAGGCTAACCCCCCGTGCAGACGTTCTCGGGGATCAGGGAAAGATTCTTGTCGGAGATCTCCTTGATGACCTGGGAAAAGCGGTTGGCGTCGAACTTCTTGTACTTCAGTTCGCCCCCAAGATTGTTCGCGATCATCGGAAGAAGCTTGAGGGAGTTCCGCCGGGAGCATTCCCAGTTCGGCTGGCTGTAGCGAACAAGAGCCCAGGCCCGGTAGAGGGTCCGCTTGTCGGGAGAGACGCGATTGGGATGCTTTGGCTGGTACTCGAGCCAGTAGTACTGGTACTCCTCCCCTCCCACGAGCCACCCCTGGGATGTCTGCCGGATCTGCGTCTTCGTGTCGTCCTTGATGCGCATCATGGTCTGGGTGTCGGCGTTGAGCTCCCTCTTTACGGAATTTCCGACAAGGCTCCAGTTCTGGTCGCCGATTCTGTCCGAAGCCTTTCGCTGAGCCCGGATGTAGGCGTCATGCTTGGCTCCCTGAAGGGAGTTCTCCAGCGGAGAGCTCGCGGCAAACCACTTTGCACTGCGATGGCTTTTCTTCTGGTTCCACCGTCCGATGCCGTTGATCCAGGAGGGAACGCTCGAGTCCGAGCGGGCCACGACCCTGTACCCCTCCGGCCCTTTGGGCATGTTCGATATGGATGCGCAACCCGCGAGCGCAAGCGACGATGCCGCCAGGGCTCCTGCGGCCGCCCACAACAATTTCTGTTTCATCGATTCTCCTTTCCTTGTTGGCCTCCCGCATACCGGGAGGATTCCTGTCGGGAGCGGATCCGCTTTTGCCGGCACCCGTCCGCCCGAATCTAACGCCAATGCTGATCCTTACCCTGTTAAAGATTGAAAAGATACACGGAACCATCCATTTTCAGCCGTTTTGAAACCGGGGCCCTACTGTCCGAAGTCCTGGCAAAATCTTTCCGGAGAAGCGGGCGTCTTCGTTTCTTGCGTTAGCCCCTTTGCCTGGCTGGGAAACGAAACAAAGCGCGGATCCCCCTTCTCGAGGAAAAGACGGCTCTTGAGTCCCTCCAGCAATGGATCGACGCCCTTGTCCGAAACTGTCCGGGAGGCCATCAATTCGGCCTGGGCCGGATCTAGCCCGGCAACCTTGCGCTGGTGGACCACCGACCCCCAGACGGTTCCATCCGGAGAGGAAAGGGAAAACGCATACCGGAGAACGTAATATCGATATCTCCGGGAAAATCCGGGGGGCAACGGAGAAGCCGAGACATGGCCGGATATTCGGATCCGTCCCCCCGATGGAACGACAAGGAGGCCCATCCGGGTCACGCGCTGTTCGATCGCCTCCCGGACGTGCCGGGCAAAAGGATCGACCCGACCGCAATCGTTTTTCACCTCCACGGAGACGGTCATGTCGCGCGAGAGAAGGGATTCGATCCGGTTGATTTCCCGTTGTGCATCAAATCGCCCGGACGGTCGTCCGCCAGAGACCGACGCCGCCTCGCGATCGAAAAAAGCGGCCTCCTCCTTTGCCCGCACGATTCCAGAGAGATCGTGGATCTGTCTCATGGGGTTTGAAGTATTTTCCAGATCGGAGTGGAGAGAGGCGATCTTTTTCCGGTCAGAATCGATCCGTCCGCGAATGTACCGGAGAAGATCGGATTTCTTTACTGCGACGAGGGCGACATAGGATCCCTGGGAGGAAAGAAATTTTCCACGGATGTTTTTCAGGCCATATAGCTTGGCGTGGGTGCGGACGGACAGGGCATCCCGCGTCGACCGGGAGACCGACATGTTCTGTCGGGAGGTCCGCTGCTCGTATTTCGACCGAATGTCCGAATCGATCTGGTCCGCGAGGTTTCTAGCGGCATCCTTTTGGGCCCGGGCAAGCGTCGACCCGTATCCGAGGGCGGTGAGATAGCGGCTTTGGGGAACATCAGAGGCACGTCCTGTCACGTACCACTTTCCATCGGCCTGAGCCGTAACGGCCGTGGGCAAAAAAAGACAAAGCATCATGAACGCACGTGAAAAAATCCAGCGAGCCAAAAGTCACTCCTCGGAATTGAGCCCGCAGGCCCCGCCATAGGGCCCGAATGAAAATCTCATTCGGCGGGCGTCGCGGCTTCCTGTCGAATCATCTTGTCGAAAAGAGCCTTGGTCCGGGGGTCCCGGGCGCTATCGCGCGCTCCCTCCAGGGACTTTCGCAGAAGGTGCTCGTAGAGATCCTTCCGGATCGACACGAGAACGTGATATTTATAGAAGGAATAGGGAGGCTGCTCCGCACGATCCTTTTCCCAGTACTTCCGCCAGAAATAATCGTCGACCCTCACCCCCGAGATTCTGGCCTGTGCCTGGGTCATGACAAGAGAGGAGACGCGCCTCTCGACGCTCATGTCCATTCCCCCGCTCCCCACCCCCATCTTCCTGAGGCTCTCCTCCCGATAGAGGGACCTGGCCTTCTCCCCGAGCCGCTCGGCGATGGAACGCATCGCATTCTCATAGGCATCCGTCCGTCCCGACTCCTGATCGGGCTCCTTGGAGGTCGAGCCCACAAAATAAACGCGTTCCGGATGCTTTTTTTGCCAGATACCGGGAGAGTCGATCCAGAGAGGGCGCCTATCCGATGAGCGGCTTTCGAGGTGGGGGACTCCCAGCCCCCCCGGAGGAGTGGAGAGGCTGGAGCAGGAGGCGAAGAGAAAGGAGGGAAGCATAAGGAGCAGCCACTTTGGGAAACGCCATCGGTAAAGGAGCCAGGTCGGATCCTCGGGGTACGCCACAGTAAACCTCTCTTTCCTTCACGGCCCGGCCAATCGGAGTCAGGTCGACCCTGACAAGCCAAGGGAGAGTACTTCTGAAACGTCATGGCTGGAGCGACGAAAAAACTTGAGTTTTCAAAGAACTATTTTAGGGGGATCGAACCGGAGAAGCAAGGAGCGCCCCGGCATGGGCCGCTGTCTCTCCGTCCGAATGATGCTCTGAACTCTCTCAGGGCTTTCTGGATGAAATTCCGGAAGATCCTCGGGGCCTCGGGTAGGGGATCTCCCCGGAATAGCCTTCGATGGGGTGAGGTTCCGGAGCTCCGGCCAGGAATGTCCTCCGGGCAGGAGCGGTGGAGCGTCTCAGGAGATTCGGTGTCGGATAGGAGCGCGGCAGGGAATCGAAGAAATTGAGATCGAGAGAACGATCTTCCGTAAAAGCGAAGTGGACCGATTCCAGAAGGCCCGTTTTGGGAGAATACCGGAATTCGATTTCAGGAAGGAGCTCCTGAATCTCCTGCAGGAGTCGGTTGACCTCCTGGTACTTCGACGGAATTTCCTTTTTCATGAGACCTCCCTCCAGCTTAAGGCGACTCGTCTTCCGGGGGCTTTCTGGGGAACGGGATGCCATATTCTAAAAAGCTATAAACCTATTCAATGTATCCCACGAAATCCATTCGTCAAGCAAGGGTCAGACTATCTTCAATGCAATCTTAAAGCATTTATTTTTTTAACTTTTATGGGCTTGAGTCGCAAACTCTCCCCTGCATGGAACCGGAATTTGTGATTTTTGTCACAGGATCCATATTCCCTCCTGAATGGATTTCATGTAGACTGCATCTTTGCTACCGGACAATGCCATCTCTCAAGGGACCGTTATTCAAGGCTCTTCAAGGGAGCGGAGAAACCATGGCCTCAGGGAAAGCTGACCGCAGTCGGGAGCAATCCGCGGAACGAGCCGCACTCCTTCGCCTCCACGGAGATGTCATTCTCCAGGCCTTGACTGACCCGGTCTGCGTCCTCGATCATAAGGGAACACTCCTCGAGGCCAGCGATTCTTTCTGCCATCTTCTGGAAACTCCCCGCGCCGACCTCCTGGGAAAACATGCCTCCAAATGGGACAGGCGAATCCATTCTCCCCGAAAAGGCGGGACGGATTTTCCCGAAGGAAGAATGCCCGCTCTTTTCCGCCGAAGGGACGCATCCCTGATCCCGGTCGAGGCCGAATACGCCTGCATGAAGCTCGAGGACCATTGCTTCATCCATCTTTCGGCTCACCCGGCGTCTGGTTCCCTCTTGCAGTCCGACGACTCCTTCCTTTTCGAAAACAACGCCGCCGGAATTCTGCTCCTCGACCAGGACGCGCGCATCCGGAAGGGAAATCCGGCATTCTGGCGCCTCACCGGATACACTCCGGGGGATATTTCGGGGCTCCCCTTCTCCCTGCTCCTCGATCTACCCGAAACCTCCCGGGACTTCCTCCACCTGATCCATAACATCCTCCTCGGCAAACAGATTCGGGCGAGCCTGCGGCTCCGGCGGAAGGACGGCACGACCCTCTGGGCCGAAACCTCGGGAAATCCCGCCCGCATGGAGGACCGTCGGGACGGGGCCATGCTGGTCCTGCTCGACATGACAGATTTCCACGAATCCCGCGAAAAGATGGAGCGACAGCTCGCCGAAGATCCCATGACCGGCCTCCCGAACCGCCACGGACTTGAGAACGCACTCAGCGGAGCCCTCGCGCGAGCCAAGAGAAAGGGGACTGTCTTTGCGGTCTGCGCACTCGACGTCGACGATTTCCGCCCGATCAACGATCGCCTCGGAGCCCAGAAAGGCGACGCGATTCTGGGAGAGCTCGCAAAGAGGCTTCGTCGACAGCTTCGGGGAAGCGATTTCGTGGCCCGTATCGGCGGAGACGAGTTCGGCCTCGTCGTCGAGGATCTCTCCCTCGAAAAAACGACGAGCCAGTTGTCCCACATCCTCAACAGAATCCATCAGGCCATCGAAACGCCTTTTCCCGTCGGGCCCGTCGGGGAGGAGGAAGAAATCCAGGTCAACATCAGTATGGGCATCGCCCTCTTTCCCTCAAACGGCGATGACGGGGAAACACTCATCCGGCAGGCCGATGCTGCCCTCTATCAGGCAAAATCGGCAAAGGGGTCCCGTTCCCAGTGGTGGTCTTTCGGGACCTCCCTTCCAGCAATAACGGCACCCGAATCCTCCTTCGACGCTTACGGGGCGGACACCAAAGAGCTTCTTCGACGGCATCAGACCCACATCGAGGCGGTGATCGTCGAGTTCGTGGAGGCCTTCTTTGCCCAGATCGAACAAGACACGGAACAAAAAAACCTCCTGAAAGAGCAGGACGAGGGAGAGCTGCAAAAAATCGCCTCCCTCCAGGCCAACCATCTCCGCGTTCTTCTCTCCGCCGACACGACCCGGGAGATGATCGTTGAATCGGCAAAAAAAACAGGTCGGGTCCATGCCCTGATCGGTGTCAACGGGGCCATGCTCACCCAATCCATGGCCCTTTACCGCCGACTCCTGGCCGACCATCTCAACCAGACCTTTCTGACAGCCCGCGACCGCTATCGGCTCCTTCTCGCCAACGAGATCCGTCTTCAGGACGATCTCCAGGAGGAGCTTCGCGCCGGAATCGAGGTCTCGGGAGAGTATTTTTCCGTCCTCTCCGCCCCTCTGCCACCCCAGGGAGCCCTCTGGGCCGATACTCGAAGGGCTGAGGTGGCCCTCCTGGGAGCCCTCCCCTCCATTGCCTGCGTCTTCCTGATGCGCGTCAACAGCAAAGGCACCTTCGTTGTCGAGGACAGTGCCGGGCCGAAGGGCCAGGAGGGGGCCACCATCATGCGCAACCCTCAGTTCGAGGCCGTCGTCGACCCCGACTCTCCCCGGGGGATGGGACTCATCGCCTACTCATGGAGAAGTCTTTCCCCCCAAAAAATATCGAACTACCAGAAGGATCCACGGGTCGCCCACTGGCGGGACATCGCTATCCCCCTCGGCATCCGGTCGGCCATTTCGATTCCGATCCGGAATCCGGACGGAACGGCCGTGGCCGTCCTTTCGCTCTACGGAACCTACCCCAACCAGTTCGATACACCGTGGAGCGTCCAGTTCGCGAGGGGCCTTTCCCAGCGATGGGAAAAAATCTGGGAGCTGTGCCGGGCCCCTGCCAGCGTCATCCCCGAGGATCAGGCCGCCGACTTCCGACACGAACTTTTCTCCGGGGGACTCTCGATGTACATGCAGCCCGTCTTCGACCTCGCCACGGGGCTCCCCGTCAAGGTGGAAGCCCTGGCGCGCCTGGTCAGGCCATCGGGAGAGGTCGTCGCCCCGGGTTATTTTCTCCCGTCCCTGGGAGACACCGAGCTTGATCGACTCTTTCGGGCGGGACTGGACGAGGCTCTGGCCTGGATCCCCCGATGGGAGTCCCAGAACCTTCATCTGGACATTTCGATCAACCTCCCTCCGGGAACGCTTCGCGACCCGGACTGTCCGAAGTGGGTGGAAGAGGCCCTTCACCGCCACGGGGTCGACCCCAAACGCCTGACCCTCGAACTTCTCGAGAACCGGGAAATAGACCCGAAGACCCAGGACGAAGCCATAGAAAGGTTGCTGCGCCTGGGGGTCAAGCTCGCCATGGACGATCTCGGCTCGGGATTCAGCAGTCTCCAGCGTCTGGCCACCCTTCCCTTTGACAACATCAAGGTCGACCAGGGGCTTCTCAAGAGAATCTATGTCGCCCCCCTCCACACTCTCAGCATGATCGGAACCATCATCAGGATGGGACAGGATTTCGAACGGATCGTCATCGTCGAGGGACTCGAGGATCAGGCGATGGTCGAGGCGACAAGGATCCTCGGTGGCTCCTTCGGTCAGGGATATGCCCTTGCCCATCCAATGCCGGCCGACCACATCCTCGAATGGAGCCGAAGCCTCCACCCTTCCCTTTCACCCGGTCTCATCACGACCTATCTGGGAGCTCTCTCCTATCACCGCTGGATGCACACCCTTCCTGCCGGACCCGGTCTCTCGGAAATCGACCGATGTCCCCTTTCTCCCTTTCTCTCCCGGACCGCAGACGGAGACCGGAGAGGAATCCTCGCCCACGAGAGTTTCCACAAAAACGGTCCAAACGACCTCTCCGCACGGGAACTGACCGACTGGCTCGTCGAGCGGATACGCATAGAAAAAACCCACAAATCAGTCCAGTCCTCCTGACGCCTCCGGACATGACCTCTCCATTCGGCCAGTCCCCCGCATCCTCTGCCAGGGGGAAGGACATTCAAGCGCCATTTTTTTTCTTGACACCACCGGAATGCCCTTGTTACACTTTGAACCGGACGAAATGTCCGCTTACTTAGTTTATTGGGAGCCCCGTTTAGGGGCTCTTTCATTTCCGATCCTTCTCTCCTCAATGAGACCTTCCTTCCCATTGCCGCCACCCGACGCGAATCGGATTTTCCACCGGAGAATGCATCCATGGACATCCTGAAAACGGTCATCTTCATCGACGGCCAGAATTTCAAGAAAGATCTCCAGAAATTTCGCTTCAAGGCCGCCGGCCACAATCTTCCAGAATACCGCCTCGACGAAAAGCACTTCCTCTGGGAGAACTTTTTCCGCCAGGCCGTCGATGTCCTCTCCGACCAGACCCGAATTCCCCACCGTCTTCTCCGGGTATACTGGTACAACACCCAGGCCACGACACCCCTCCATCGCTATGATCGGGCCGTCCGGGACATCATCGACGAATACCGGGAGGTCTATCCCGACCTGACCCCCGCGCTGGTCGAATCACTCGCCCAGCGGTGGCACCAGCATCAGCGGGAGCTTCTGTCCAGGGCCAAGGAGGAGGTTTTCGACGACATCCAGAAACGGACCTCCTTTCTCGAGTTCAAGTATGTCGGACAACTCGTTCTCCGGCCCTACAAGGTCAAGGAGCTTGTGCGTGACAAGGAGGGAACGTTTCTCTACCAGGGGACGGTGGAAGGGGAAAAAGGCGTCGACATCGGAATCACGATCGACATGATTTCAAAGATGGCCCATTACGACGCGGCGGTTCTCATTTCGGGGGACACCGACTTCATTCCGCTGATCCAGTATCTCAAGGACTCGCTCAAACTCGTCTACTCTCTCTCCCTTTCCCGGGGCGAACCCGGACAACTTCAGCTGTTTTCGCCCCAGATCAAGAATGCGGTCGACTATTTTCACGTGGTTCCGGAGAAGGACATGCTCGGCCGCTATCTCGACCGCAAATCCGGGATTCCTCCCATCATTCTGAGCGAGATCGACCGCCGTCTTTCGGAGCTGGTCCCGACAAAGACCGACGGCTGACCGCATCACAGGTTCCGTCAGATGGAGGGGGGATTTTTCCGGTAAAGCTCCCGTCCGTCGGTGTCCAGGACGATGGAGAGCACCTTCACCGATCCCATCATGGAGACGAAGGGCTTTCCGGAGGAGGTCCGTCCGGCATCGACAGCCTCGGGAGTCATCCAGACATTGACGTGGACGGGAATGCCGCAACCCGCACAGGGAGCCTGGGCGATGATTCCGGAAACGTCGCCGGGAGGATAGGGAAAGGAAAAAAAGATCCCCCTGGGCGAAATGCTGGCCTTGAGTGGCCAATCCCTGAGAAGAACCTGGGAGTCGCAAAAAGGACAGGAGAGCCGCGTGGCGACTCCGATCTCGCCGCTCGGAAAGAGATTGCTTCCGTTTTCGCGGTCTCCGGGAAGCCTGACGGGCAATATCCCTGTCAGGTAGAAGGCATTTCGTCCCGTGTCGTACCGGACGAGGGTCGCCGATATCGAGACCTTGAATCGCGAGATGGTAGAAACCAGCTTCATGTCTTCATTGATTCTCGCGCGGAACTTTTTCCGGAACTCCGGCTCCACCTTGGCCTTTTCACGGGTCCTGAGAGGGAAGGCGAGCGAGAGGAGATCCTTGTCGGGCGGGATCGACGGGTGCTGGCTGTAGAAAAGAAGCAGCAGGGCGTAGGGGGTGAGCTCCGGATCCTTTCCGATGAGCTCCGGAAGAAGTTGCTCCTCATTCTTTTTCTGGATCAGGAGAACCTCTTTCCGGTTCTGGTAATACCATGTCACCGTCCCCGCCATGAGAAGCAGCAGAAGAAATCCGGCCAGAAGAGGGAGAAGGAGGCTACGCGTCTCCGCTCCCCCTCGCCCGTTATGGAGCCGGAGAGAGGACAGGAGGCTCATATGGGCCTCCTCAAGCCGCCGGCCGCATGCGTCCCTCTCCTCTTCCGGTAGTTCGATGCATGCCTGCTGGGCCTGATGTCGCTTGCGGTCGAGAATCCGCTCGTTCTGGGCCATCGAAAGATCGTCGAATCCTCCCACAGGGAACCTGAGAAGCCTCTCCGGAGAGTCGAAGTCGGAAACGACCAGCCCCAGAAGTTTGGCCACTTTCGCCGCATCGGAGGGGGTGACGGTCCCGGGAGCCATCTGGGCCAGAATCCCCGGAATCCTTGACAGGCAGGTCACGACGTAGCTGTGATCCCGGTTCGGAGGTTCATGAACGGAGAGCGTCCCGCTCTCGGTGAGCCGGGACAGATCGGCGTCGTCAGGAAAAACGATGAGGCCGGTCAAATAGAAGGGGACCTTCCTGTCCCGCAGGAAGGAGGCCAACGGGCCGATGCGATTCTTGATCTGGGTGATCGGGTTGGCGTGGCTCGAGCCCGAGACCAGGATGGTCTCCCTGCCCACCTGCCAGGAGGCGTTCAGGGTCCCGCTCACCTGTCCCGAGACATTCTTGCACTCCACCACGAAAAATCCGCGGTCCGTGGCCAGGAACCCGTCGATCTCCTTTTGGCCTACCGGAGTATAAATATTCCGCTCGTAGAAATAGACCACGACCCCCGCGGCCACGAAAGGATCGATCCATTCGGAATGATCCTGACCCAGTGTCCCGGCGGACAATCCCGTCAGGCAGAACTGGCGGACCTCCTCCTCGAAACGTTCGGATGCCGGAAGCGACTTGAGGGATGCCACACACACTCCGTTCGATAGAGTTCAGAACCGATCGAAACCAAAATAAAAACCGGAGAAAACCGTTACTACCTAAGGAATCATATCCTACGAGAATATCACATCGGAGAAGACTTCGGTGACTGTTCCCCGGACCTTCCGGCCGGGGCTTCTAGGCGGAATGCGCCAAAGACTCCAGCCCGGGTCTTTCGATGTTGATGGCGGCGTCCACATCCCGGGGGAGACTGAGACCGCAATGAGGGCACAGGAAGACGCGAAGATGCAGGGGCATCTTCTGGCGGTGGCCGCACTGGGAACAGGTCTGGGAGGTGCAGGCGGGGTTCACTTTCCGGAACACTCGGCCAGCTTCCGCCCCTTTGTCCGAGAGGATGGAAAGAAACCCGGCCCACGCCGTGTCGTACAGGGTCCGGTTGACGGACCGGAAGGAGGTCATCTCTGAAGGACGGAGATCCGAGGCTGCGATGAAGCCGAATTCGCCGACAAGCCTGTTGGCCGTCTTGTGGAAGAAGTCGGTTCTCTGGTCGACGACCTTTTGATGGATCTTCTTTTTTCGTTCTCTTTCTTTGGTGCCTTTTTGCTGTCGGGAGAGTCCGCGCTGGGCCTGTTCGAGCCTTTTGGCGAAGATCTTCCCGTATTTGGGGGTCGGGACGACATCGCCGCGCGAGGTGGCGAGGAAGCCGGTCAGGCCGAGATCGATGCCGACGGAGAGGGGGCGGGACGGAAGAACCCGTGGGGAGAGCTGGTCGCAGGAGAAGCAGACGAACCGCTCTCCGCAGGAATTTCTCCGGATCGTGCAGGTCTTGATCTTTTCCCCGACGGGGATCTTGCCGACGCCGAAGATCCGGAGGATGTGGCCTTGGAGAGAAAACCCGGAATGGATGAAGGTGAAGGAATCGCAGCGGTCCCTGCCCTTTAAGCGGGGGAATCCGGGGGTCTGGCCCCGCTGGATCCGGAGGAAAAAGCCCTGGAACGCCTTCTCCACCCTTCGGGCCACGTCCTGGAGCACCTGGGAGTGGACCAACTCGAACGCGGACAGGAAGTTCCCGTAGTATCGGTAAGCCCGGATCCGCTGGTGGAGAAAATGGTTGGAGAGGATCCGGCAGGAGTCCAGAGTCTTCTCGAGGACCCGCTTCTGCGCTTTTGTCGGATACAGCCGGCACTTGAAGATCTTTTTCATGAGTTCATTCTAACACACCTGCGCCTTATATCCCCACGTCTCACGCCGGGGATTTTACGGCTCTTTTGGATATTTTTTCCACCGACCCGAGGGAATCCATCCCCATGGCATTGTGCCAATATCCGACCACCGTCGGAGGAACAAGGATATTCGAAATCCCCTGGGAGAGAGGGATGACCACAACGGCCTTTCGCAGCATCAGACGCTGCGCTTCGTCATAGAGTTTGCCCTTGAGAGGCTCTTCGGCCTCCTGGGCCTGCTCGACAAGTTTGTCAAACGCGGGATCGGCCCACCCTGTCCGGTTGTTCCCGGATCCGCTCTCCATCAGGGAGAGAAAGGTCAAGGCATCGGGATAGTCGGCGATCCAGCCGGACTGGTAGATGGCGGGGGTGTGCGCGTCGAGCCCCGCCAAAAACGCCTTCCACTCCATGGAGCGGAGTTCGATCGTCACGCCAAGGACATCCTTGAAGGTCTGCTGCATGAAGGTCGCCAGGATCCGGCTTTGGGTGCCTTCCGGAAAGACGAGGGTGACACGGGGGAAGCCCTTCCCGCCGGGAAAACCGCCAAGAGCCAGTTCCCGCCTGGCCCGGGCCACATCGAGACCGTAGGCCGCTCCGGGATCGTATCCGGAGAGTCCCCGGGGAATAAAGGAAGAGAGGGACGGAAGAGCCGAAAGAAAGATCCGTTCAAGCCTCCGTCTGTCGACCGACATGGCGAAGGCTCTCCGGACATGAATGTTGTCGAACGGATGTCTCCGTATGTTCATGCTGTAATAAATGGTCGACAGCTGTGGGATCCGGTGGAGTTCGGGACTCTTGAGAAACTTTTTGATGTAAAACGAAGGGATGCCCTCGATGTCGAGGTGATGCTGTTCAAAGAGGGTCAGCTGGGTAACCGGCTCCGGAATGACAAGGAAGGTCAGGGAGGAGACAAGATGCGAGGAGGGAGGAACGGGGCGGGTCCGTCGGAGAATAAGGTAGGCATCGTGATGCCAGGCCGAAAGGGTGAAGAGCCCGTTTCCGACAAAATAGCGGGGATCGGTCCAGTGGTCGGGGTGCTCCCGGATCAGGTCGAGTCGAACGGGATCTGTGATGGCGTTGGTCAAAAGCGATGGGAAGATCCGCATGGAATGGGAAAGATCGATCCGGAGCCTGTGGGAAGAGAGCGCATGGACTCCGACAGAGGACGCCGGACATCGGCCCTCGTCATAGCATTGGGCGTTTTCGATATCGAAGAGATAATAGGCATAGGGGGAGGCCGTCCTTGGATCAAGAAGCCGCAGAAAGGAGTCCCGATAGTTGTCGGCCGTGACGGGGCGCCCGTCGCTCCAGCGGGCCGATGAACGGATATGGAAAAGAAAATGACGGCCGGAAGGGTCGACCGACCAAATATCGGCATCCGCCCCGACGACATTCTGGTGGCGGTCAAACCGGGTCAACCCCTGCATGAGATTCGTGATGATTTCAAAGGAGTTTCCGTCGGTTGCCTTGTTCCAGTCCAGGGTGGCAGGATCATCGGGAATGGCCAGGACAAGACCTTTGGAATCCTGGGTCGAGACCGTATGAAAATGAGGGCTGCAGGAAGCCAGAAGGAGAAATGTTGAAATAAGGAGGAGAGGGAGTCGCTTCACGCGGGCCCCTTCAGGCAGAGATTCCAGAATCCTAAAAAAACCCCCTGGGAGCGGGAGGCTCGTTGGGGGCGATGGGGGGGAGAGAAGAAAAGAGGAAGAGAGAGAAGAAAGGAGTCCGGCAGCGACCGACTTTCCCACACCCTCGCGGGTGCAGTATCAT
>JAKBXW010000132.1 GCA_021840555.1 Nitrospirota bacterium | reverse complement strand
AAAAACGGTGGGGGGCCTTCGAGCCCCCGGGACCGGCCATCGAGAAGAAAGCGGCTCCGGCTCCGGAACCCGTCCACGAGACGGCCAAGGATCTGGGCTTCGGCGATTATGCCAAAGCCCGGTGTCTCCACGTGGCCAGCCGCAAGGAGGCCAAAGACGCGCTGAACCGGCAGATCGAGCGGGAGAGAAAAGCCTTGTACGAACGCCAACGGGAAGAGAGAAAGAAAATCTTCGCGGGGAGTTGGAAAGGACGGGGAGCGGCGCTGAACGCCCTGCGGTCGGTTCTGGCCGCGAAGCAGGCGGGAGAACGGGCCGAGATCCAGGACAGGATCAAGACCCTCCGGAAACAGTTCTCGACTGAGTCCCCTTCATGCTTTTTTCCGGACTTCGAGGAATGGGTCCGAAAAACCCAGGGGAATCAGGCGGCCGACCGATATCGCCACTCCGGAAAGAATCGAGAGATCCCCGCCGAAATCCGTCCGGACGAACCGGTCCGGGAAATGAATCCGGAACCCCGGGACATCCGGGATTATCTTCCGGAGGTCGTCGGTCGGGAAGTGCGGTACAGCAATGCCCAGGGGAAAACGGGGTTTATCGATTCCGGACCGAAGATCAGGGTCGTGGACCCATCCGATGCCAGCGTCCTGGCGGCGCTCCAGCTGTCCCGACAGAAATACGGGAAGGGTCTTGTCGTCTCCGGCCCGAAAGAGTTCCAGGACCAGGCGATTCGCCTGGCCGTCCGGAACAACATCGCTCTCGCCAACCCGGAACTTCAGGAAAGGATTCGGAAAGAGCGGGAGCACATCGCGGCGGGAAAGGACCTGGAACGGGAAAAGATCCCGTTTCCTTTCTGATTCCGGTCCTCCTTTTCCGAAGAACCGATGGGTTTCTGTCAAGGCATGAGGGCGCAAAAACTTCGAATGCGAATGCTAATCCTGCTAATTCTGCAAACATCGGGATGAGAAAAGCCTCTCTTTTAGCAAGATTAGCAGGATTAGCATTCGCCTCTTTCCATATTTCGGATCCCTCCGCCGTTCTCTGTAGTCGAGCGGGGTTCATGACAAAAAAAAGGGGAGAGACTTTCGTCCCTCCCCTCTCTGAATCCAGAACCCGTCAGCTTCTAGTAGGCGAAGTCGATGCCCACCGAGAAGTTGTTGGCTTCGACATTGCCGAAATAGCTTCCTCCGGCATTGACACCTGCAATGGTTCCTCCTGATCCTGCTGAAAGGGCATTCAGAGCTCCAGAAACACCATAATTGATCATATACTGGTATTGAGCAAACAGGGAAATATCTGCCCTGTCTGAACCCCATAGCCAGTAGCGATCAAGAAGGGTAAAAGCCAAAACATTGTCGTAGTTTCCTGGCAATGCTGCAGTTTGGTTAGCAAATGTTGGCTGTTGCATCATGTTAAGCTGATTATATATCAGCTCGATTAGATTGGAGTTTGTTCCACTTTGAGAGAAGAAACCACCGAAGGTGGGTTGCCAATTAGCGGAAATCCACCAAGTCATATATTCAACTCCAGAAGTTGCCTGTCCAACTCCCGGCATTAGGGCAGAATTTGCTGTGATCAATCCAGTCGGATCGTTGACAATTTCCCATGCACCATCGATGTTCAGACCACCATTGGGGATTGGGTTGGTCATGACATCCACACCCAAACGTGAATAGGTTGTGTAGGGGGTGCTTCCACCGGCCCCTGAACTGGGGGCTTCGCTGCCTTCGCCCACCAACGCGAAAAACCCGATCCGTTCCCCGTTGGTTCTACCCCATCCACCAAAGGATTGTGTTAAATGAAGGAAATAGCTAAACCCATCATTAGTTCCCATAGGGTTACCATTCGGAGACTGGGCGTTAAAGTAGGTTTGGCCATAAAGCGACGAATTTGGGATGAAGCTTACGCTGACCCTGGTTTCACAGGGATCAATCGAGAATGCCTTCTGGGTCATACAAGCGGATGGGCTTCCGATGTGATATCCGAAATACCGAATGGATGTCTGATCATTTAAAAAATCCATCCCATCGGCATCGTTATAGAGACCAAGACTACTTGCAAAGGTCCAAGTTGACGCAACTCCTCCGTTATTGGCAACTTCTGGAGTTCCCGGCTGGAAGTCATACATGGTGAAAGGAGCACCTGTTCCAATAGCCATTGCCCGCTGGTTCGACACCGGAACGTCCAAACTGGTCTTTCCAACATAGAGGTTGGCCCAAGTCGTGTTGAACAGGTCGTCAAAACGAACCCAGAGCTTCACGATTCCAAAGTTCGGACCAGGTGATCCTCCGCCTCCGGGCTGAACCCAGAAGGAGATCCAGTTATTGATCAACCCCCCGGACTCAATGTCCCAGATAGTGTTCGAACCCGGTCCACTCGCCCAACCTCCGCTGTTAGCGTTTCGGCCGGACATGGAACTGTTATTTGCTGTTGTTACTCCATTTGATGTTGTTGTTCCAAGTGTTGTTTGGTTACCCACTGCATTTCCGTTCGCAACTCCATTGACCTGGGACCCGTAATACGCCATGGACATATGGAACCCGATCGGGAAGTAGTTCTGGTTGCCAGGCTTCTCGAACATCATGTCGAGGCCGTTGGCCTTCCCGGTGGTGCTCATCATGAATCCGCGGTCCTTGAAGAAGTGACCGGTGTCGCCGAGTCTCGGCCACTGGATGTGGCAGAAGGCGCAGGGAAAGTTGTACTTTCTCGCAAAGCCCGGATAGGCGTGGGCGGATTTCGGCTGGAAGAAGACTGCCACCGACGCCAGGGCAAAGAACGAGACGAACAGCATAAATGCTCTTCTCATCACGTCTTTCCTTTCGTTAAACGACCATGATTTTTGCGGGGAAAAGGACCCTTTCCCCCAAAACCCAAAAAAACCTAAAAAAATCTCCAACTTATTTTGACCCCGACCCGATGTCCCCTTTCCTCTCCATTCCGGATTAAGAGGAGCGAGGAGATGTCTTCTTCGACCATGGGATCATTCCCAAAAATCGTAAGGCGACAGAGGCGTGACAACGGTTTCATAAAGGGATCAAAGTGAATATAATCCCACGTTACAAATTTATCAAGCCCCGTTTCGATCCGGCAGCAATTCAACATTTAGCGTCCAGAGAGGTTTTTCGAAACTTTTTTTTCAAAGATCCCTGTTAGTGGGCGATTTTCAATTTATAATGAAATAGCCTTCACTGAAGGCAACTTAAAATACTGAACACAGGCCGTTGTTTCTGATACAGGGGGGGCATGGCATCCTCCACGCAGACCCCTGGCTCGTCATCGGGCCCCCGGAAGCGAAAACGATCCAAGGGACGCTATTCGTCCTTTGAAGAGGTCGTCGTCGCCCTGAGCGATCTGGCTTCGTCTCTGCCCGATGCCCGGAGCTCCTCTCATCCTGCCCGACGTTACGAGATGAGGGACGCGCTTCTCTCCGCGTTCTCCGTCTTCTACTTTCAGCATCCCTCTCTCAAGAAACATGGATTAAGATATCGTATTTAAATGATAATTTTTTTATAATTTCAAAAAATTCCCCAACAAAAAACCCCTTGTTTGACCGAGGAGGAAGGGCAGATTTCCCGCCTCGGGAGAGGCTCGTCGATTGCTTGACTGAAAAATGGGGGGAAAGGCCCTTTTTGTTCCTTTTTTCCCTCGTCCCAAGACACACCCCCCCTGTTCGGAGTCTTACAAAACGCCTCTTCCTTGATTGACGCCTCTTTATGGTGTCCGGTCAGACCGCCGGGGTCGGGACGAGGGTAAAACCCAGCTCCTTGGCCCGTCTCTCGATGCTTTTGCGCGCCCGCTTCTTCTGGGACTCCTCGAAGGCCGCCTGCCCCGCATCCACGTAGGCCTGGCCCTTGGTCAGGAGGGCATAGACGATTCGGGCCAGCTTGTGGGCCGTGGCCACGATCCCGCTCTTCTTTCCCAGCTTGGCACACATCCGACGATAATAGCCCCCCAGGGCCGAGTTGCTATGTTTGA
>JAKBXW010000131.1 GCA_021840555.1 Nitrospirota bacterium | reverse complement strand
ATCTTTGCGACCAGGCGGAAGGGCCGGCCGGAGAATGTTCCGGTCGGCCCTTTTTGTGCTTGGCCCGGTTTGCCTTCAGTTGGTGACGGAAAGGGTGTAGTTGAGGGTAGTTTCATTTTGTACATTATCAAAACCATTTATGCTGAAAGCAAAGGGATTACTAGAGCATCCATTTGCTGGAACGCTAAACGTGAAGCTGAAATTTCCTGTTGTACTATTTACTGAGGTATATGTTGTTCCTATCTCAATGTTTTCGGGGGATGTTTCTTGGACTTGGACGGTTGAAGGCCCCGACAAGGTATCGGTCAGGGTTCCGGTGACGGTGACGAGCAGGGTGGAGCCGGTACAGCCGGGGGCGTAGACCGAACCGTTGGCGGGAGAGAGATTGGAGAGAACCGGCGGGGTGTTGTCGATGATGAAGGCGACGGTCGCGGTCCGGGTGTTCCCGGCATAGTCGGTGGCGGTGGCGGAGAGGCTCGCAGGCCCCGAGGGGCTCTTCGTGGTGTCGAGTGAGGTGATGATGGGGTTCCCCGAGACGGATCCGCCGGGAAGGTCCACGTTCTGGCCCGTCATGACCATCTGGGCGATGCCCAGGCTGTCCGTGGCCGAGGCGGAGATCCCGATCGTTCCGTTGTAGTAGAGGCCGGAGACGGGGTTTGTGATGGTGACCTGGGGCGTGCCGGGGTCCGGAAGCTGGGGAGAGGGCGAAGGGGGAAAGAGCGATCCGGTGTTCAGGGCGATCCCGTTTAAAATCCCGTCGGTCAGGGCAGGGGTCAGCCCGGACTGGT
Organism: Nitrospirota bacterium; assembly: GCA_021840555.1. Taxonomy (GTDB): domain Bacteria; phylum Nitrospirota; class Leptospirillia; order Leptospirillales; family Leptospirillaceae; genus UBA4572. Next base: position 3,270 of record JAKBXW010000131.1, on the reverse strand, counting down.
TCTGCCCGGTCCACAGAAAGATCAGCGCCTCGGCCGTGAGGTCCTGGCGGAGGGTTTCGGAGGAGAGGGTGTAGCCGTAATAGGTGAGGGGGATGGGGTTGCCGGGGGTGAGCCCGTTGAAGACTCCGTCCCCCTCGTCTTCTTCGAGAAGGGAAAGAAGTCCCATGGGATTGGCCGTGCCAGGGGCAAGGCTTTTGGTTGAGCCGATGTGGTCGGTCAGCTGGGAAAGTCCCGCCAGAAGAAGCCCGTAGATGCCGGAGGCATTCGCGCTGGCGGGACCTGTCAGAAGGTTGGATGGCGGAACCTCGGCCGGGTCGAAGCCCAGGAACTGGTTCCAGTCGCTTCGGGCCCGGGTCAGGGCCGAAGCCGGAGAGCTTCCCTGGGTGATGAGAGTCTGGGCTTCCGTCGCCTCGAGCGACGAGAAGGGGGTCAGAACGACGGTCGCCCGGGTGATGTCCGCCGCCGGGAGAAGGGTGGTGAGGGCCTCGCCTGTGCTGAGGGTGACGGTGGCGCCGCTTGCGATGTCGATGGTCGACCCGCCGGTCAGGGTAAAGCTGACCGGCCCTCCGGATGGGTCGAACAGACTGGTGATGGAGAAGTTTCCGTTTCGGTCGGTGGTGACGGTTCCCAGCGGAAGGAGGGAGCCGTCGGACTGGTACTGGCCCACCGCGACCGTCCCCCCGACGATGGGGCCGTCGAAGGCCGTTCCGGAGGCGGTGAGGAGGGAGGGGCCGGTCAGCCCTTCCGGTGTCTGGGGGAATGTGAGGGTCGTGCCCTTGCATCCTCCGAGGAGAAGCAGAAGAGATCCGGTCAGAATCCCAGGGAAAAAAGAGGGACGCCGGGGGCGTCCGGAGAGAGAAGTTCTCGGCATCGTGGCGCTCGCGGATAAAGTGTGAAAGAGGGAAGAATCAGAAGGAAGTGGAGACTCCCAGGAAAATCCGGTCGGCGACGAGGCTTCCCCCTGAGACTCCGGGGAGTTGTCCTGACAGAGGCAGGAACCATCGGTCCTCGAGGGTCAGGCCGATGTTTTTTGTCAGGGTGAGCGTCGTGCCGAGTCCCGTATCGAAGAGGTCCAGAACGGCCCGTCCGCTGTCGGGAGAGGAAAGGGCGATGAATCCGACCCCTCCTCCGGCCACGACGAAGAAGGACAGGATCTCCATAGGATGGATCTCGTAGACCAGGTTGGCGGTGAGGGTGGTTTCCGAGAGGCGGCAGTTCTGGCACAGGGAGTCACCGTATCCCCCGTCGATCTCGCCAGCCAGGTTCGGCAGGAAGAAATACCGGAGATTGGCTCCGAAGGCCAGCCCTCCGTTCTCGATTCCGGCCGAAGGGGTGATGACGACGGAGTCGTCGGCGCGGGCCAGGGCTGGAGGAAACAACCCGGAGATGGCGAGCGTCGCGGCCAGGAGGACGACGAGCATCGATCGGGAAGAGGAACAATCTGTCAAAGAAAGACTCCTTGCGATAGTGGTCTGGATTCTGGATTGTCCGGTCTGCTCTTGAAAAACAGACGGACCGGGAGAGCACTTTTGATGCCAGATACCACGCAAAAGAAAATAATGATAAAAAATGGCGATGCATAATGGGTTTGGCTGTGGGATCCCCCGTGAGGCTGGGGGAGGGACCGTCATCAAAACCGCCGGAGCTGACATGACGACAATGAGAATCGTTTTTGTCAGGAGATTCCGGTGACCCGTCGTGGCCCGTCCCGAAACGAAAGCGGGGAAGACTTCCACGCCAGTCTTTTCCGGCGTTTGTCGCGCAGGATCGGACCGGTGTTCGCCCGCCTTAACGAGGAGAACCTCCCGGCCTGGGTGGTCGGAGGCGCCCTCCGGGATCTCCTTCTCGGGCGGCCTCTCCGTGACGTGGACCTCGCCGTCCGGGCCTCCCGGGATCAAATCGGCGTCCTTTTTCCGGAGGGGGTCTGGGTGGGTAGGAAGGTTCAGGCCTTCGTTCTCTCCCCGAAAGCCGGAAAAAAGGGAACGACCGTCCAGATCACTGTCTTTTCCGGCTCGATCGAAGAGGAGCTCTCGAGGCGGGATTTCTCGGTCAACGCCCTGGCGATGCGTCTTTCCGGGGGAGTCCGTCAGGAGGAGCGGGCCCCCCTTCTGCTCGACCCTTTTGGAGGCGTGGCGGACCTTGAGGCCGGACGCCTGGCCCGCCCCTGCCTGGTTCGGGATCCTTTTTCGGAGGATCCGGTCCGGGTCCTTCGACTGGTGCGCTTTGTCGCGACACTTGGGTTTTCCGTCGACCCGGAGACTCTGGAGCTTGCGCAGCGGTCCCTGGAATCTCTGTCTGCTGTTGCGGGAGAGAGGCGTCGCACGGAGCTTCTCGCCCTCTTTTCCGGAGGGTGGCTCCGGAAGCTTTCGGAGGTCATGGCTCCGGGATTTTCGGGAGAGGTGCTGGTCCGGGCGGGAGGTTTTGCGACAATTCCCAAGGAGAGGATCGAAGAGAGACTTCCGTCACTTCTGAACGAGGTGGTCCTTCACTCAGGGCGTGACCCTCTTTTTAGGGTGTGGGTTTTTTATCGTGGAATCGGGACGGAAACGGAGGCGTTGGCCCGGAGCCTTCCATGGAGCCGGAGTGAGCGCCGAAGGCTTCTCCGGTGGGATCGGCTTCTCCGATTCTTAAAGGAGCAACGGGAGCCCCCCTGGACCGCATCCGAACGGGCCCTTCTGATGACCGTCGATTATCGGGAGAAAGTCGCTCGGATGGCGGAAAGAATGTTGTTACCGCAAGAGAGAAAGACCTTCCGTGAATGGAAATCCAGGGCCGTCACGGCTCTGTGTCGGCCTTGGCCGGAGGTCAGGGAAGCGCTTGTCCGGGGTGAAAAGAGTCAGGGATTCGAGACGACGGCGCAGGAGAGCATGTCGAGGGAGACGGGAAGGGAGCTGGGGGAGAGAACGGTCGTGGGCCCGGAGAGCCCGCCCGAGGAATTTGTGGGGGAGGCATAGAGAAAGCCGTTGGATGTAGGGGTGTAGACGATACCCCCCAGGGTGTCGACGCACGGGTAATTGAGTGGCGCCGTGGGGGGAAAGGAGACTTGGGAGGCCGCACTCTTAGCCTGCGGGGCGATCGACTGGAGGGAGGGAGGATTGGTTCCGGTAAAGGAGGCGTAGAAAAAGACGGTGGTCGGATCGAAGGTTGCGCCTAAGGGGCAGTTGGGGGGCGTGCAGGTATAGGCGGAGGACGAATGCGACCCAAAAGGAGGGGTTGATGAAAGCGTGACCGGAATTTCCTGGGGGGTCTCCAAGTTTAAGGATGTGGAGA
>JAKBXW010000036.1 GCA_021840555.1 Nitrospirota bacterium | reverse complement strand
GAAGGGGAAGAGGGGCATCCGGTCTCGATTCCCCGATCAATCGAAGATCTAGCGCTAGGATTCAGGCCCCGATGGCAGTGACCCAGTTTATCCCTTTCCCAGGAACCCGCCCCGAAATGGTCGAAATCTCAGGTGTGTGGGTCGATCCGAAATTCTGGACGACCACCTATACCTGCGACGTTGTGCTTCAGAAATGCCATTCGACCTGCTGTTACCGTTCGAACATCCTGGCTCCCGGGGAAAAAAGCCGGATCGAAGCCCATATGGAAGGCATCTTGCCTTACATGGATCCCGACCGTCAGGCGATCTATAGGACCCGCGGGACCTTCGAGGCCGATTGTCCCGAGCAGTGCCCCGACGGCTGCGAGCTCGACGTCGACGAAGTGAACGCCATGGCCCGCATGTTTCCGATGGAGGCCGACTACCGGTGCAACCTCATCGTCCGCGGGGATGACCATGATTCCTGCCTCTTCCTGGCACATGGTCCGGATGGGGAGGAGCATTGCTCCATCCATGCCTACGCTCTCGATGCCGGGATCTCATGGATGGCCTTGAAGCCCGCGGACTGCGTCCAGTACCCCCTGGCCGTCTATCAGGAGGGGAACCGGACCATCCTGGGAGTCCAGACGACACCTTTCCTCTCACATCTGCCCTGTCATGAAAGCAATCTCGGGCCGCTCCTGTACGAGTCCATGGAGGGAACGATCCGCTTTTTCCTGGGGGACGCCTTCTACGAAGCCCTCGATCGCCATGTACGGTCGATGGGATCCCCCATTCGGTCCTGACGCTCCTTGGCTCGCAGCTCTTCCCGCTGGCGGTGGATATACACGACCGGCGGGATCGGATTGATCCCCGGGGCTCCGGGAACTTACGCGAGTTTCGGGTGCGTGGCGCTCTGGGAGGTGCTTCCCCCACTTTCTTGGGCGGGGCTTGCGGGGGGGCTCGCGATTCTCGGAGTTCTGGGTACGGTGGCCTCCTGGAAGGCCGTCGAGGAGACCGGACTCTCCGATCCGTCCTGCGTGGTGATCGATGAGTGGTTCGGCCAGGGTGTCACCCTGCTGGTCGCCCCGCATACGCTTCTGGGGGGCGGGTTGGCTTTTGTCTTTTTTCGCTTCTTTGATATTCTGAAACCTCCGCCCATTCGCTGGTTCGAAAGGGCCCCGGGAGGCTTCGGGGTGATGCTGGACGATGCGGGCGCCGGTCTTATGGCCGCGGCGCTCCTTTATGTCGTTTTTGCCCTGTTTCCCGGCCGGTAGGCGGACGGCCACACCTTCACTCAAGGGAGATACCATTGTCTGACAAGGATGCAAGCAAGCAACGTTCCCTCGACCTGGCCCTGTCTCAGATCGAAAAGCAATTCGGCAAGGGATCCATCATGCGGATGGGAAAGGATGCTCCCATCATCGAGACCCCGGTCGTCTCCTCCGGCTCCCTGGCGCTCGACATCGCCCTGGGAATCGGGGGATATCCCAAGGGACGTATCGTCGAGATCTATGGTCCCGAGTCCTCCGGCAAGACGACCCTGGCGCTCCACGCCATCAGCGAGGTCCACAAGAAGAACGGAATGGCGGCCTTCATCGATGCCGAGCACGCCCTGGACCTTTCGTATGCCCGCAAGCTTGGCGTCAGGACGGAAGACCTTTTGATCGCCCAGCCCGACTCGGGGGAGCAGGCTCTTGAAATCGCGGAGACTCTGGTCCGTTCCGGGAGCCTCGACCTGATCGTGATCGATTCCGTGGCCGCGCTGGTCCCGAAGGCGGAGCTCGAGGGAGATATGGGGGACTCCCATATGGGGCTCCAGGCCCGTCTCATGAGCCAGGCCCTTCGAAAGCTGACCTCCTCCATCTCCAAGTCCTCCACCGTCGTCATCTTCATCAATCAGATCCGGATGAAGATCGGGGTCATGTTCGGCAACCCCGAGACGACCACCGGTGGCAACGCCCTTAAATTCTATGCCTCCCAGCGCCTGGACATTCGCCGGATCGAGTCGATCAAGGAGGGGGACCAGGTTCTGGGGAACCGGGTCCGGGTCAAGATCGTGAAAAACAAGATGGCCCCGCCCTTCCGTCAGGCGGAATTCGACATCTCCTTCAACGAGGGGGTCTCGATCACGGGAGAGCTGATCGATCTGGGCGTCGAGTACAATATCCTAGAAAAAAGCGGGTCCTGGTATTCCTGGGGTTCGGAAAAGATCGGGCAGGGGAAGGAAAGCGTCAAGTCCCACCTGAAGTCACATCCAGAGCTTTTAAAGACTCTCGACCAGGCGATTCGCGAGAAGGCCGGAATTCCGACCCGGAGCAAGCCGCCGGAGGAGGAACCGGCGGCTCCGAGCTCCCGGGCGAACCGTCGGGGAGGCGAGTAGGATCATGGACTCCCCGCGCATACGGGATCACTTCTTTTCCTTTTTCGGAGGAGCCGGCCACCGGCGGGTTCCCTCCTCCTCCCTGATTCCTTCGGGGGATGCCACCCTCCTTTTCACGAACGCCGGAATGGTCCCCTTCAAGGACGCCTTCCTCGGCTCCGAGGCGCCCCCTTCTCCTCGCTGCGTCTCCATCCAGCGCTGCGTCCGGGCCGGCGGCAAACACAACGATCTCGACCGGGTGGGTTTTACCCGTCGCCACCACACCTTTTTCGAGATGATGGGGAACTTTTCCTTCGGAGACTACTTCAAGAAAGAGGCGATCGCCTATGCCTGGGAGTTCCTGACCAAACGGGTCGGTCTCTCCCCCGATGTCCTCTGGGTAACGGTCTATAACGAGGACGACGAGGCGGAGGCTCTTTGGAAAAGCGTGGCCGGGATCTCTCCTTCCCGGATCGTCCGCCTGGGAGAAAAGGACAATTTCTGGCAGATGGGAAACACCGGTCCCTGCGGGCCCTGCTCGGAAATCCTCGTCGACCAGGGGCCCGCCTTTTCCTGCGGCCGTCCCACCTGCGCCGTAGGGTGCGACTGCGACCGCTATCTCGAGATCTGGAACCTCGTCTTCATGCAGTACGACAGAAACGAGGCCGGCGTTCTCTCACCGCTTCCCCGTCCCTCGATCGACACGGGAATGGGGCTCGAACGCCTCTCTTCGGTCCTCCAGGGTGTGGAGAGCAACTTCGAGACCGATCTTTTCATGCCCCTTATGGAGACGATCGGCTCCCTTTCCAGAATCCCTTACGGGAAAGGAAAGGGCCCCAGAGATTTTGCCTACCGGGTCATTGCTGACCATATCCGGGCCAGCTATTTCCTGATCTGGGAAGGTCTCGTTCCCTCCAACGAAGGCCGGGGATACGTCCTGCGCCGCTTCATCCGCCGGGCCGTGCAGTTCGGCCTCGACCTCTCCCTTGCCAATCCCTTTCTCCCGAAGCTGGGAGAGCGGTTCGTGGAGATGATGCGAGGCCCTTACCCCGAGCTCTTGGGAGGAACCGAGCGGGTCGCTGCGGTTCTGGCGGAAGAGGAGGAACGTTTTATCCGGACCCTCGAATACGGTCTGCCTCTGGTCCGGGAGTCGATGGCGGAGGCCAAAAAGAACGGGCAGGCCACCCTGTCGGGAGAGACGCTGTTTTGGCTGTACGATACTCACGGGATCCCTGTCGACGTCGTTTCGGACTGGGTGAGCCCGGAGGGCTTTCAGGTCGACGTTGAGGGCTTCGAGGCCCGGATGTTGGAGCAGAAGGAACAGGGGCGCCGATCCTGGGTCGGCCAGAAAACCACCTTTCCGGTTCCCCCCACGGCTCTTTCGAAGCCGGCCGCTTTTGTCGGATACGACCGTCTGGAAAGCTCCGGAGAGATTCTCTTCCTTGTCCGTGACGGAGAAGCCGTCCGGGAGGTGTCGGAAGGGGAAACGGTCGAACTGGTGACCGCCGAGACCCCCTTCTATCCGGAGGGAGGCGGACAGGTGGGGGATCGGGGTGAGATTGCGGCTCCTTCCGGGGTTTTGGAGGTGGAATCGGCCTATCGCCCCTATCCGGGGTGGATCTCCCATCGGGGACGTGTCCGCTCGGGAATCCTTTCCCTGGGAGAGACGGTGCGCCTTTCCGTGGATCCGGCCTGGCGGCGGGGGGCCCGGATCCACCACACAGCCACCCATCTTCTGCATGCCGCGCTCCGGACGGTGCTTGGCGACCATGTCCGTCAGGCCGGATCTCTCGTTCTCCCCGACCGTCTTCGCTTCGACTTTACTCACGGGGAACCGCTTTCCCCTGAGCAGTTGGCGAGGATCGAAACCATGGTCAACGGCTGGATCGCGACCGGAGAGGCGGTCAGAATCTCTGAAAAAAGCCGTCAGGAGGCTTTGGCGGGAGGGGCTCTGGCCTTTTTCGGCGAGAAGTACGGAGACCGGGTCCGGGTGGTCGAGGTTCCCGGAATGTCGGTCGAGCTTTGCGGCGGGACCCATGTCCGGGAGCTCTCCGAGATCGGCCTTCTCTATGTCATCTCCGAATCGGGGGTGGCGGCGGGAACGCGACGCATCGAGGCCCTGGCAGGAAGCGCCGCCTATGGACAGGGAAAAAAATGGCGGGAAGAGCTCTCCTCCATCCGGAGCTTCCTCAGGATTCCCGGGGGGAGAATCCTCGATCGCCTCGAGTCGGACGAAAAGGCCCGGGAGACCCTCGAGCAGGAACTCCGCTCCACGAAGTCCCGCCTTTTTGAAGTCGAGACCGCCGGCATGCTCGCCGAAAGCTTCGAGGCCGGCGAGATCCGGATCCTCGTCTCCGTTGTGGATTGCCGGGACGGGCGGGATCTCCGCCTTCGCATGGACATTCTCAAGGGCCGCGTCTCCTCGGGACTCATCATTCTGGCGGGCCGGACCGAAGGCTCCGTGCTGCTTCTGGGATGGGCGTCGCCGGATCTCGAAAAGCGTTTTCCCGTCAATGTCTGGGTTCGGAAGATGGCCGCGTCTCTGGGCGGAAAGGGCGGCGGTCGCCCAGCCTGGGCAGAGGGAGGCGGATCGCCTCCTCCCTCCTGGCCGGACTTTCTCCGGACGATCCGCTCCGAGATCCGGGAGGAAGCCCTGAGAACCCTGGTCGGTTCCTGAGGGTGTCCCATACGATGTCACCGGCCGGTGCCCTGATGGGGGTCGACTGGGGAGGGCGAAGAATCGGGCTTGCCCTCTCCGATCCCGGCAGGATCCTGGCGCGCCCCCTGGAGATTCTCTTCCGGAAGGGCGAGGAGCTCCTTCCGGGATCCCATGACGAGGAGGTACTGGAGCGATTGGAGGTCCTGGTTCGCCAGAACGGGGTCGTGGCCCTCGTCTTCGGCGTTCCCTTCTACCATCTGAGCGGGGACCCGAATCCACGGGCTCCCCTCTTCCTTGAGGCGGGACGGCGGGTGGGGGAAAGGCTCTCCCTGCCTGTTTTCTTCTACGACGAGGGACAGACTTCCAGCCGGGCGCGGGAACTTCGCCGCCCCTCCGGAAAACAGCCCCGGGGCCGGAAGGATCCGTGCGACGATCTGGCGGCGGTGCTCCTTTTGCAGGGGTTCCTTGACGATCCCGCCGCGAAGGACAAGGCCTCCTTCCCCGGCGTCGCTGACCCCGCATCCCCCCTCGGTCAGGAAAGAAGGGGGTCGGGATTGTGATTGCCCATTTTTCCTCAGCCCTCCGGAGGCTTGTCTTCCTCCTTCTTCTCTTTTTGGTCCTTGGCGTGGGATGGTCCATCGCCGCTTTTATGGGGCGACCGGAGGAGACCTCCTCTCCCTTTCTTCTGACCGTGTCCCATGGGGCCCCCTTCCGACAGGTCATCCAGACGCTGGCCAAAAAGGGAGCGGTCTCCGATCCGGAAACGGTCATTTTCTGGAGCGACCTTCTGGGACTTGCCCGAAGCGTCCGGGAAGGAGAGTACGAGATCTCCCCTGAGGACCGTCCCTACAGGATCCTCTGGGATCTGATCTCCGGACAGAAATACTACCGCAAGCTGACGGTTCCGGAAGGATTCACGATCACCCAGGTCGCGGCCAGGATGACACGTCTCGGAATCGGGACGATGGACGAGAACCTCGCCCTCATGAGCGATCCGGCCTTCCTGCACAAACTCCGGGTTCCATCTTCCTCCCTTGAGGGGTACCTGTTTCCGAACACCTACTTCTTCTCGCGGGGTTCGACCTCCCGGGAGGTGCTCGAAATGATGGTCTCCCGCTTCTGGAGGGTGATGTCTCCTGAGTGGCAGTCACGCCTTTCGGCGCAGGGATTGACCCTGAACCAGGGGGTGACGCTGGCCTCTATCGTCCAGAAGGAGTCGGGGACAAGGAAGGAGATGCCCCTGATCGCCGGGGTCTTTTTAAACCGCCTTCATGAAGGGATGAAGCTCCAGAGCGATCCGACCGTGCTCTACCTTCTTCCCCATCGGCACCATCTGAGGGCGGGGGATCTGAAGATCGATTCGCCCTACAACACCTATCTCCATGAAGGGCTTCCCCCGACCCCCATCGCCAATCCGGGGGTGGAGGCCCTTCGGGCGGTGGTCTATCCGACCGAGGTTCCCTACCTGTACTTCGTGTCGGACGGACACGGCTCCCCGGCCATTTTTTCACGGACCCTTCCGGAGCACGACCGGGCCATCCGGCGAATCATGCGGGAGCGCCGTGCGGAATCGGACCGAAACACACAATAACCCTATGGAAGAAAGATTGAATGGAAATGAGTGACAGCGACCTCACAGACGGCATGCCGGAACCGGAAGAGGCCTCCGGCCTTCCCAAGCGCTTCGACTGGGGGAGGGTCGAAGCCGAAGCTCTTCTGCGATGGGCAGAGTCCCCCCCTTCCAGGACCACCTGCGGAGAGCCTTTTTCCATGGTGATTCCCCCTCCCAACATTACGGGACGCCTCCATATGGGTCATGCCCTCAATCTGACCATCCAGGACGTGGCCGCGCGTTACCAGAGGCAGCGGGGAAAGGATGTCCTCTGGGTCCCGGGTGTCGACCATGCGGGGATCGCAGCCCAGAACGTCGTTGAAAAACAGCTTCGCGCGGAGGGAGTGGACTTCAAGAGCCTGGGGCGGGAGGCTTTTGTGGAGCGGGTCTGGCGCTGGAAGGAGTCGATCGGCTCCGGGATCCTGGATCAGATTCGCCGCCTGGGAGCCTCTCTCTCCTGGGACCACGAGCGCTTCACGATGGATCCCGGCTTTTCCCGGGCTGTCCGGGAGGTCTTCGTCCGCCTTTACGAAGATGGGGCCCTCTACCGGGCCGAACGGATGATCCACTGGTGCCCCCGCTGTCTCACGGCCCTGTCCGACGTGGAGGTGACCCATCTGGACCGGGACGGAGAGCTCTTCACCGTCCGCTACCAGGACGCGGACCGTCCTCTTGAGTTCCTGACGGTGGCCACCACGCGTCCGGAAACCGTTGTGGCCGACCTGGCGCTGGCCGTCCATCCGGAAGATAACCGCTATGCGGGATGGGTGGGCCGCCGGGTGAGGGTCCCCATGACCGACCGGACCATTCCGGTGGTCTCTGATCCCGCCGTCGATCCCGAATTCGGAACCGGGGTCCTCAAGATCACGCCGAGCCATTCGATGATCGATTTCGAGATCGGCCAGCGCCATGCTCTGGGAACCCTGTCCGTCATGGACGAAAACGGCGTCATGAATGCCCTGGCCGGTCCCCTGTCGGGTCTGCCCCGGGAGAAGGCCCGGGTTCGGGCGGTCGAAGTGCTCGAGTCATGCGAGGACCTGGTTGGTCGGGAGCCGCACAGGAATGCCATCGGTGTCTGCTACCGGTGCCAGACGGAGGTCGAACCCCGGCTTTCCCTTCAGTGGTTCGTCCGGATGGGGCCACTGGCCCTGAGGGCCCGGGAGGCCGTCTCGTCGGGCCAAATCCGCTTCTTTCCCGAAGGCTGGCAGAAGACCTACTACGAATGGATCGACAATATCCGGGACTGGTGCGTCTCCCGCCAGATCTGGTGGGGCCACCGGATTCCGGCATGGACCTGCCAGGACTGCCACCACCTCTCCGTCCTGCGGGAAGACCCATCCTCCTGCCCGGTCTGCGGCGGAACGAACCTCGTCCAGGATCCCGACGTCCTCGACACCTGGTTTTCCTCGGCCCTGTGGCCCTTCGCCACCTTGGGTTGGCCCGACGACACTCCGGATCTCAGGCGGTTTTATCCGACGAGCCTCCTGGTCACCGGCTTCGACATCCTGTTTTTCTGGGTTGCCCGAATGATCATGATGGGGCTCTATCTCACCGATCGGATTCCCTTCCGGGACGTTTACATCCACGCCCTGGTCCGGGACGAATTCGGGCAGAAGATGACAAAAAGCCGGGGAAATGTCGTCGATCCCCTGGAACTCATGGAGCGCTTCGGAACCGATGCATTCCGGCTTTCCCTGGCCCTTCTGGCCACTCCCGGCCGGGATATCCGGCTTTCCGTCGAACGGGTGGAGGCCGCCCGCAATTTTGTGTCGAAACTCTGGAGCGCCTTTCGCTACATCTCCCTGGTCGTTCCACCGGGAACGATGGCTCTCGATGATCCGAATTCCTGCCGGGGGGTCGCGAACCGGTGGATACTTTCCGAGATCCGGCGCCTCGAAACGGAGTACGCCGGGGCCATGGAGTCCTATCGCTACGACGAAGGGGCTCTTCTGGTCTATCGCTTCACATGGAGCCTGTTCTGCGACTGGTACCTCGAGGCGACCAAGGTCGACTTCGAGCGGGAACCGTCCGATCCCCTCCGGGAAGAAACCGCCCGGACGCTCCTCGCCGTGGGGTCGATTCTGCTGGATCTGATCCATCCGATGATGCCGTTCGTGACGGAGGAACTCTCCCGTCTCTTTGGCTTCGCCAACCGCTGTGCCGGACATGAACCGCAGGGATTGTTCCTGTCCGGAAGGATTCCACCGGAGTGGGGGGATCCCTTCGAGCGCATCCGGGCCATCATCGGTTCCGTCCGGCAGACGCGGAGCATCATGAAGATTCCCCCCACCCAGGAGATCCCGGCCGTCCTGCTCCTCTCCTCCCGGGAGGCGGGGGACCCGGAGACCCTGTGGCCCTACCTCGCCCGCCTCGGACGCCTGACCCGCTCGGAGGATCCCGATCTTGTCGGAGTCCGGGCCCCCTTCCGGGACGGATACCTGGTTCTCGGACTTGAAGGACTGGTGGACTTTCCCCGGGAGGTCGAACGGCTGGAGAAGGAGATCCAGAAGGCAACAGCAAAGAGAAAAGAAATTTCAGGGCGGCTTGGGCGGGAGGATTTCCTCCGAAAGGCCCCGCCCGAGGTGGTGGAAAAGGACCGGGCCCAGATTGAGGGGCTCGAAGAGGAGCTAAAGGGCCTGGAAGTGGCCCTCCAGCAGGTCCGGACCTTTCTCGGGGGGGCGTCATGATCGGCGGTCTTCCACCCTCTGCGGTCGACAGGGCCCTGACCGCCTTTCTGGAGGAAGACCTTCCCGAAGGGGATCTCACCAGCCGGATCTTCTTTTCGGATCCCTCCTCGAACCGGCGGGCCGAAGCGGTCCTCGTGGCCGAGGAGCCCGGAATTCTGGCCGGAGCCCCGTTTGCCGACCGCGTATTCGCCCTCCTGGGTGGGGCCGTCTCGCTCGAATGGAAGGTTCCGGAGGGAGGGGAGGTCGAAAAAGGAATGCACCTGGGGCATCTCTGTGGTCCTCTTCTCGACCTCCTGTCGGGAGAGCGGCTCTGTCTCAACCTGCTCAAGCACCTCTCCGCGATCGCCACGACCACACGGCGGTATGTGGAAGCCGCCCGGGCGAATCGCCCCCCCGGGATGCGCCCACTCCGTATCACCGAGACCCGCAAGACCCTTCCCGGCCTCAGACTCTTCCAGAAATACGCCGTCCGAATCGGCGGTGGGGCCTCCCACCGCTCATCCCTTTCGTCCGGGATCCTGATCAAGGACAACCATATCGTCGGCGTCGGTTCGGTCACGCAGGCGCTAAGTCTGGCCCGGGAGCGTGCCCCCCATCCCTACCGGATCGAAATCGAGGTCGATACGCCGGAGCAGGCCCTGGAGGCGGCCGCATTCGGGGCGGAGATCCTTTTGCTCGACAACATGAGCGTTCCCATGATGGCCGATCTGGTACCGCGCCTGCGGGCGATCAGGCCGGAGATCCTTTTGGAGGTGTCCGGGGGACTGACGGTCGGAAAGGTTCGGGAGCTCTCGGGGCTCGACATCGATTTCTGCTCGGTGGGGGCGCTGACCCATTCGCCCGGAGACCTCTCTCTCCGCATGGACTTTCTCGGGTGAGTTCCGGGCCTGGGGTGCGGTTCCGGAGGATTCTCCCGGATCCGCCGGTGTTTTTCGCCCGGGAGCTCGCCTCGACGAACGATGCCCTTGCCGGGTGGGTGTCGAGAGGACACGCCCCGCAAAGGGCGACACTTCTGTGCGCCCGTCAGACCGGGGGGCGCGGCCGACCCGGCCACCGCTGGATCTCCCGGAGGGGCGACCTGACGATGAGCCGGTGGATCCCTCCCGGGGAAGGGGAGCGGATCGGGCTTGCGGCCCTTCCCCTGGCGGTCGCCGCCGCCGTTCTCATGACCCTCGATCTCCTGGGATTCCGGGAGACCCTCTGGAAATACCCCAACGACCTTTACGCCCTTTTGTCCCAGGCCAGTCCGGACCAGGAGGCCGGCAAGCTCGGCGGTCTTCTGGTCGAGCCGGTCCGTGATGCGGCCGGGACTCCTGCCGGCTGGATCGCGGGGATCGGCCTCAATATCCGCCCCATCCCGGATGATCCGCAATGGGGGAAGGGCCTCCCGGAGATGAGGCCTGTCAGCCTTGCCGGCCTTCCCGGCCCGGAAGACCGTGTTCCGGGTCCCCTGGCCCTGGCCGGGGAAATTTCACGGACTCTCGGGACGCTTCTGTCGTCCGCCACTGTCGGGGAAATCAGGAGCTGTCTCGATAAGAGACTTCTCTGGAAGGGCCGCTGGGTCGCCTACTCGCTTCACGGACAAACCGGCATGGCGAGAATCGAGGGGCTGGAGCCGGACGGTGCTATCCGCGTTCGGGGCAGTGACGGGGTGATGCACAGACTCGGACCCTCGACCCGCAACCTTCGGCCGGTTTCGGGGGGACGGGGGCAACGTGAATAGGCCCGTGGGGGGAGTCACGATCAAGGTCGGGCTCTCCCGGATTTCGGTCGCCCTGCACAGGGAGGGGAGCATTCTCCGGATGCGCACCCTGGCGACGCCGCCGGCGGGAGACCTCGCCGGGCTGGCCGCCTTCTTTGCCCACCTCTGGCCCGATCTCCCGGAAGGAGATCTTCCGGCGGCCCTGGTCTGCGTCGTTCCCGACCTTGCGGAGCCGGTGTCGCGCTTGTGGGAGGAGCGGTCGGGCCACCGGCCGGAAATGTTTTCCCTTGTGGGAGCCCCCTTCGCTGTGGACTACCGTCCCCCGGAAAGCCTGGGGCCGGATCGGGGGGCCGCCGTCTGGGGGGCCCTGGGCCGCTTCGGAAAGGCTCTGGGCTCCGCCTTCATGGTGGCCGATTTTGGAACCCACACGGTAACGACCGTCTTTTCCGGAGGACATCTTCTGGGAGGGGCGATTCTTCCGGGCCTCTCCCTCATGGAGAGGAGCCTGGGGGCGGGTCGGGTCACCCTTTCGGGGGGCGGCCATCTTCTGGACAGGGAGCGGCTGACCCGGGGGAGGGCGCTGGGCCGCTCGACCGTGGACTCCGTCTTTTCAGGGGTTGTTCTGGGGAGTGTCCTGGCTGTGGCGGGACTCGGAAAAAGAGCGGAGGAGGAGCTGGGAGTCCCTCTCCGGATCGTTCTGACCGGCGGATTGTCCCCGGTTGTCGCTCCGCTCTTTGGCCCGGAGGCTCTCGCGAATCGTCAGGCGGTTCACTATGGGGCGTGGAGCTTCCTTTCGCGAAGTCGGGACCGTTCTCCTGAAACCTGAGGACCGGGAGCCGGTTTGACGATCAGATAGACAAGGGCCGAGGTCATGAGAAATCCGATGATGCTCAGAAGACCGAAGAGAAGAGGAATGATGGTGTCCATGGACGACCTCCTTTCAGAGATCTCTTCGGAGGATTCCGGAAATTCTTGAGACTATGACGGGGATCATGGTTCGCTCAGTTCCCTGGCCGGGATAATGATTCCTTTGGGATGGGGGCGGTTTTTCACCCGGGGGCTGGATCTTTGGATTTCGGCGTGCTAGGATCGTTTCGCCAGACCTTCTGGCGGCGATGGGGTTCGCCTATCCCTGTCCGGAGCGGACAGGGTGATGACTCCTACCATGGGTGGACAGGCACGCGTATGGTGGGAATCGATCCGGACCCTGTCGACAGACGGATGCACGGTCCGGGCCCTCCCCAAGTGGATTCCTCCTCCGCAACCTTTCCCCATTTCATTTTCTTGTTTTTTTTCTTTTGACGGACAGATTGCGTCCGGGATTTCCCCTCACACGGTGACCCGGATGAACGCGCCGATGTGCGCCGGAGAAATTTCCGATGGCCGAGACCCCTGAAAATGCCCTGTCCTTCCGCTCATGGAGGGTTCTCCTGCCCCTGGCTGGACTCCTCGGGACCCTTCTGTGGGGGCTGTACGTCCTGGTCGACCATGCGCGCTATGTCCGCTCGGTCGACTGCTATGTCCAGGGCAAGATCACCCTGGTCGCCTCTCCCGTCGGAGGACGCCTCCTCGATCTGAAGGTCAACGAGGGCGATCCCGTCCGCTTTGGCGAGGTGATCGCGACCATCGACACGACCGGCGACCGCTACAACAGACGGCACGACACCACCGGGAATCTCTCCCCCTACCAGACCCTCGAGCGCGACCTAGCGAGGGAGGTCCGGATCGATCGGGAGATGGTCGACGCCCGGGACCATTACCACCGGGGGCGGGATCTTCTGAAGAACCGCTTTATCTCGGCCCAGGATCTCGAGGATCTGGAAACCACCTATCGCAAGAAGGTGGCCCAGCTCGGGGAGATCCGTCGTCTGATTGTGGCCGACCGCCAGGCGCTCTCCATCTCCGAGGTCCACCCCAGAAATCGGACCGTATTCGCCTCCATTTCCGGACAGGTGGCCCAGAGGCTCGTGAATCTTGGAGAGACGGTGCGGCCAAACCAGCCTCTGGTCAGCATCATCGATGCCAGAAACCGGGAGAACGTCTGGCTCGACGCCTATCTCCGGGAGACCCAGGTCTGGAAGGTCCATCCCGGCCAGAAAGTCCGGATCCGGATCGACGCATTCCCGCGGCTCCGGTTTACGGGACGGGTTCTGGAGTTCATCCCTGCGGCGAGCCAGGCATTCGCCCTCCTTCCGACACAGAATGCGGCCGGAACCTTCGTGAAGGTCGTCCAGAGGATCCCGGTCAGGATCGTGTTCGACGACCTGAAGGGACAGGCGATCTTTCCCGGCATGTCGGCCGAGGTGGCAATTGTCCGCAAGGGCTGAACGCGGTTTCACCTCTTGTTGGGGGTGGATCTTTTACGTCGGAACGGGGATTCTGGTCGCCTTCCTTCCTCTGGGGACCCTCATGGCCGCGGAGGAGGGGGTTCCCATCGACCGGAAGACGGTCGTTCAGGCGGCACTCTCCTCCCACCCTCTCGTCTCCATCGCCTACGCCCGATCCCGGGCACAGACTGAAAAGGTGGGCGTGGCCCAGGCCGACTACTATCCCCATCTGACCCTCTCCCTCGACCAGCTTTTCCTGAACTCGGCCTTCGTCGGCGGGGTCTTCCCGGACTACCAGCCGATCGCGCCCGAAATGCTGAACCCCACACTGACCCAGGAGATCACCGCCTTCGGCCGGCGCCACTTCCGGGTCCGTGCGGAACGCTTCCGGCTCCGGAGCCGGAAGGAGGAGCTCGCCGAAGCCCGGCTCGCGGTCTCCTTTCGGGCCAACCTGGCCTACGACCAGCTGGCGATGTTCGAACATCTCGTCCGGGGGGCCCGGAAAAACGAGGAGGATGCCGCGCTCCATTTGCGGATGGCCCAGGAACGCCTGGCCCGGGGATTCGGGGTCGTCACCGACGTCACCATGGCCCGTCTGCTCCTCGAAAAGACCAGACTTGAAAGGATTCGCCAGGAAAACGCCCTCGAGAAGGCCAGGGCCGACCTGGTCTATGCCATGGGGCGGGACACCCCGGTTCCCTATCGGACGGACGGGTCCCCCCGGCAGGGGGGACCCGACTGGCCCGTGGACGCACTGACCGCCTATGCCCTTCGCCATCGCCCCCTGATCCTGGCCGCCCGGGCGCGGGACCGTGAGTCTGAAAACAGGGTCGACGAGATCCGGACGCGCAACTATCCCCACCTGTCCCTCTTTGCCCAGGGCTTCCTGCTGTGGGGGGTCCCGGCCACGATCTCCGGAGCGCCTCCGGGTTCGGGGCTCTTTCTTCCGACCTTCCAGAGCGGGGTCGCCCTTTCGGTTCCCATCTTCGTGGGCGGGGAAATCCTCCACGACACGGAGCGGGCGCGGATGGAGGCGAAAAAGGAGTCCGAAAAGACCCGTCTCGTCCGTCTCAGGGTCATCCGGAATGTCCGCAAGCTCTATGACGATCTTGAGACCCAGCGAGAAACGATTTCCCTGGATCAGGCCCGCTACGACCACGCCCGGGAGAATCTCCGTCTTGTGGAAAGACGCTTCTCCCGGGGGCTGGTCGACGGGGTGACGGCCGTCGATGCCGAGACGGAGGTGCTGACCAGCCGTGAACGCCTGATCGCCGACCGGTTCCGCCTCTCCATGATTCAGGACGGGCTCGACCGGGAAATCGGATACTTCAGGGGGTTCTGACCGCGCCAACCGCGTTCCTGGGAACCGGCCCTCCGGAGCTCCGGGAGACGGGGTTTCACGAGGCGATCCTTCTCCAGAAACGATTGTCCGGCTTGCCTTTCTTCTCCCGTTTGCGTATGATCCTAGGCACTCGTGTGTCGGAGTCCCTGACGGTCTGTGTGCGGCCTCCGGATGGTCCAGCCGCTCCGGAGAGACCCATTTCGCCTTCAGGTCAAGGAAAACCGGAAGGAGGCCTTGCGCCATCCGGATGGATTGAAGGAGAGTTTTGTGCGAATAGTGAAAAAGAGACGCAAGGTCAGCATTATCGGGGCGGGAAACGTGGGGGCGACCACGGCCCAGAAAATTGTCGAGAACGGCCTGGCCGACGTCGTTCTTCTGGATATCCGGGACGGTGTGGCCCAGGGAAAGGCTCTCGACATCCTGGAGGCGGGACCCCTCCTGGGGTTCGATACCCGGATCCGCGGAACCGGCCACTACGAGGACATCGCCGACTCTTCCGTGGTCGTGGTGACCGCCGGCTTTTCCCGAAAGCCGGGGATGTCCCGGGACGACCTTCTGACAAAGAATGGCGAGATCATCCGGGATGTCGCCCTCAATGTCCGGAAGTTCGCCCCCGACAGCATCGTCATCGCCGTGACCAACCCCATGGATCTCATGGCCTACGTCCTCTGGCGCGTGACCGGCTTCGCCCGGGAGCGGGTGATCGGGATGGGGGGCGCCCTCGACTCTTCCCGGTTCGCTTACTTCCTGTCGGAAGAGACGCGGACCTCGGTCTCGAACATCCAGAGCCTGGTTATGGGGGGGCATGGGGACCAGATGGTTCCGCTCCTCGACTTCTCGACGATCGCCGGTGTTCCTGTCCGGAAGATGGTGCCGGCCGACCGACTGGCGGCGATTGTCCAGCGGACCCGGGACGGAGGCGCCGAAATCGTTCATCTGATGAAGGACTCCTCCGCCTACTTCGCCCCTGCGGCCGCCACCTATTCGATGATCGAGTCGATTCTCCACGATCGCCACAGGATCATTCCGAGTTCGGTTTTTCTCCAGGGGGAATATGGGATCAAGGAAGCCTTTGTGGGCGTCCCCGTCCGCCTCGGAAACCAGGGACTCGAGGAGATTGTGGAGCTTCCCCTGTCGGAGGACGAGTCCCGGCAGTTGCGGAAGTCTGCCGAGGCGATTACCGAAGGGATCGATGCCCTCAAGCGGCTTTTTCACGATTTTTCGGAATAGAGGCGTGTCCCCCCGGGGCGTCAGGCCGTGTTTCTCCGGGCCGGACCCGCAGGAGGCGCTCCTGTGCTGACCTTTCTGCGGAAGAAAACCGTCGTCGTCCTCGTCTCACTCGTCCCGCTGATCGCGGCGATCCTCCTCTTCGGATTTCTGGCCAAACGCCATGTTTCCGACCGGGGCACCGTTCTGACAGATTCCCATCCCCTTCCGAAACCGGCAGTGATCATCAGGAACTTTACCTATTCCCGGACCCTTCACTCCATGACGCGTTGGTTCGTGCGGGCGAAATCGGCCACGGTCGGAGAGGACCACTCCCGGACCCGTCTCTCCGAACTCTCCGCACACATCATTCTGAACTCGTCCCTGATGCTCGACATCAGGAGCCAGAAAGGGATCATCGACCAGCCCGGACACCAGTTTCTGGTTTCCGGACGCTCCGTTCCGGTTTCCGCCGCCTTTTCCAGCGGACTGCTTCTTGTGGCCCGGCAATTGCATTACCACGACGCCTCCGATACCATCACAACAGAGGGACCGGTGACCCTCGTGAGCCGGGGAGTGGTAATCTACGGGATCGGACTCACATCTGTTCCCAAGACGCAATCCTTTACTCTCGCGAGGAATGTGCATGCCGTTTTTGCCGGCTAGGGCGGGCCGGGGTTGGGGCCTCGCCCGGACCCTTGCGGCGCTGCTTCCGATCGTCCTGGAGATCGGATGGCCTCGAATGGCCGAGGCTGCTTCTCCCTTGAAGAACAAGCCGAAAGACCGGACTCCGGTTTCGATGGTCGTTCGGGCCGACCACATGCTGGCCAAAAACATCGAGAACGAAATCACTTTCTCCGGCCATGTGCATCTGGTCAAGGGAACGCTTCGCCTCCATGCGGACGATCTGGTCGTCTTCCTGAAAAAGGCGGCGAAGGGAAAGACCCTGATGGAGCAGTCGAAGGGCGGCTCGTCCAGCCAGCGCGTCGAGACCATGGTCGCCACAGGTCATGTGGTGATCCATACTCCGCGACGGGTCGCCTATGCCGGCAAGGCCGTCTACATTCAGGCGGCCCATGTCTTCGTCCTCACCGAGGAGCCGGTGGTGATCC
The DNA here is from genome assembly GCA_021840555.1 of Nitrospirota bacterium. Lineage (GTDB taxonomy): Bacteria > Nitrospirota > Leptospirillia > Leptospirillales > Leptospirillaceae > UBA4572. Next base: position 393 of record JAKBXW010000036.1, on the reverse strand, counting down.
AGAACGGGGACCGGATGTCCGGAGAGCGAATCACCTTTTTTACGCGGCTCAACAAGAGCGTGATCCAGGGGCATAGCCTTATGTTGCTGTCTCCACACAAGCAAAAGACACCGACCGCTTCGGGGAACGGGGCCGGGCAGGACAGGAGCTCCAATGTCCATTGAAGCCATCGGACTCGAAAAGGCCTATCACAAGCGGAAGGTCGTGAACGGAGTCAATCTCCACGTCAATCCCGGAGAGGTGGTCGGCCTCCTCGGACCGAACGGGGCCGGGAAGACGACTTCCTTCTACATGATCGTGGGGCTTGTGCGTCCGGACGGCGGGAGGATCATGATGGGGGGAAGGGACATCTCGAAAGAGCCCATGCACAAGAGGGCGCGACTCGGGATACGA
>JAKBXW010000130.1 GCA_021840555.1 Nitrospirota bacterium | reverse complement strand
AACATGCGCCTGATTCACCGGGATGATGACAGTCAAAAGAGGGGAGCCATGAAAGCGGAAATCCAAGTCAGGAAGGTGGGAGGGGGAGCCGGTCGGCCTCTTCCAGCACGTGCGACGCCGGGGTCGGCCGGCCTCGATCTCCGGGCGGCAATCGACAGTCCGGTGATGCTTCCGCCGGGAGGGCGTCATCTCATCCCTTCTGGAATCGCCGTCGACATCAGGGATTCGGGGGTCGTGGGGGTGGTGGCATCACGGTCGGGCCTTTCCCTGAAGCACGGGATTCGGGTCGCCCAGGGAATCGGCGTGATCGATTCGGACTATCATGGGGAAATCGGGGTGATTCTGGCCAACGACGGGCCCGAACCCTATACCATCTCACCCGGCGACAGGGTTGCCCAGCTATTGTTCATGCCTGTCGTTCAGGTCGATCTCGTGGAGGTTTCGACCTTCGACGGGGACACCCTTCGGGGGGGCGGTGGATTCGGTCATACCGGCCACGCCTGACAAAAGCGCCTAACGGACCGGTTTCAACTCCGAGAGGGGAACGGCGACGATCCAGTCGTAGGAGTTGGCGATGTAGGCGGTTCCCCCCACAATGGTCGGGCTGACGATTCCCATGCGCCCTCCGATTCGGATTTCCCCTGTCTCCCGGCCCGTTTTGGGGTCGAGGCGATAGAGGCTGTCGCCTCCGGCAATGTAGAGGCTTCCTCCCGAAAAGGTGGGGGCGCTTCGGGTGGCAGATACCTTGTGCCAGGACCACAGATGCTTTCCCGTTCGAAGATCGAGGGCTTCGTAGCGCCCGGTTACAGGGGAGCCAACATAGACAGCTTTTCCGTAAATCAGGGGAACGCCGCCCTTGAAGGCCGGGGGCTTGGGACCGCGGCCCGTGGAGACGGTCCAGAGGATGCGACCCGTTTCGGCGTCGAAGGCCCGAACCACCGGCTCAAGGGTGGGGTGTCCATGGACAACCTTGGGACTGGTGACCGTATCCATGACCACCACGCCCCCCCCGACCGCCGGGCTGACATCACCCATGCCCGTATTGGCGGCTCCCGGGATGGTCCCGCTCCAGAGGGTCCGGCCTGATTTCGCGTCGAGGCAGTAGAGACGGGGAGGCGAGGCCATGGCCAGATAGAGGCGCCCATGGCGGTAGGCCGGGCTGGACATGTTGTCGTTTCCTCCAAGCCGTGCGGTCCAGATCGGGCGTCCTGTCCGGCGGTCGATGGCATGGACGGCTCCGGATCCCGTCGCGTAATAGAGGATCCGTCCATGGATCGCGGGTGTGGGCATGGCCTCTCCGACCGAACCCACATGCCAGAGAAGTCTGCCGGTCCTTCGGTCCAGGGCATAGATGCCGTTGTAGCTCACGTCCATGCCCCGGACCGCCCTTCCCTTTTTGGCAAAGGCGGCGACATTCGCAAAGTTGAAGCCGACCCCGCCCGCCGCCAGGTAGACCGTATTGCCGGCGATCAGGGGATTGCCCATCAGATTGTTCCCGACGGGGCTTGTCCGCCAGATAAGCTGCCCGGTCCTGGCATTCAACGCGTAAGCGAACATGTCGTCGCTTTCCGCATAGACGATTCCCCCGACGACGGAAACACCCAATGCATTTCCATAAAACTGGGTCTGCACGGCTCCCGCTTCCGTCTCCCCGTAGGTTTTTGTCCCGAAGGGGTGCTTTTGTTCCAGTGGCCACGCCCGGGCTTCGGCATAGCGCCAGAAAACCCCGTCGCGGAACCAGAGAGGCGCGTTTTTGGAAACGGGGACGGCGGCGTTGTGCCGGGCGTTGGCGTTCATCTGGAGCCATTGGACGGCTCCGAATTTCCTGTCGGCGCCGACGGGCTGGTTCTGGGGAAGGTAAACGCGGTCAAAAGGGCCACCGGGAGCGACCGGAACGGTCCAGGAGGAGGAATCAACGCTCAAGGCCCCAGCAAAAGAGGGGGAAGCTCCGGATACACCTGCCAGTATGAAAGGGGAGGCCAGAAAAGCCAGAACGGCACGGCGATTTCTTAATGATTTCATAATGATTTCTCCTTGGACTCCGGAAAGATGACGACCCTTGTGGTATGTCGAGGGTCAAAAGGTCATGCGACTCCATCGATGGTGGAGATGCGCAGTGCGTTCATCATGCGTGTGACGGACTCTTCGATCGGGCGGGAAAGATCGGACAGACGCTCACCCGTTCGCCGGAGCTGGCGCATGAGGACCTTCTGGGGAAGCATCCGGTCATAGCCGGGCGCTTCCCGGGCCATGAGGATGGCCTTGCGCCGGTAATCGTGCATGGTGTTGTGAAGCGGCATCTTGTAGTTCAGTGTGACATCCTCGATGAGAGGGAGAACCTTTTCCCCGAAGGTTTCGATGAAGGTGTCGACCATGTCGCAAAAAAAGCCGAAATGCCGCGATTCGTCCTTGGTCAGGTAAATCAGGAGCCTGTTCAGCACCGGTTCCCGGACAACGCGGGAGAGGCTCTGGTAATAGAGCTGAGTGGCCTTTTCCTGCAGGAGCGTGTATGTAAACACCTGAACCGGATTCGAAAAGCCGATGCTGAAGGGCTTCCGGTTTTCGATGATGAGCTTTTCCTCCAGCCGGTCCCGGTCCGGTTCTATCCCCGCATGATACTGGTAGAGGGCCAGAGCCTGGGCGTGGCGATCTTCCTCGAGACCCCATCGGACGGTGAAGTGAAAAAGCTCCCGGTTGTGCAGCGCTTCGCTTATCGTGGGGGCTTCAATGGGAAACAGGGACTGGTATTCGGCGAAATATCCCGGGAGATGGTCTTCGACGTAGGTGACGAAAACAACGGCATCCTTCTGTCCGGGAGTCAAGAGTTCGGGTTTGAGTTCATTCCAGTGAAGGGACTTGAATCGGTTCCAGTTCGCGTCATCTGCGAGCCGGTTATAGTGATCCACGTGCTGTCTGATTTTTGCGAGAGGCAGTTGCACCTGCATTCCTTCCGTAGGTTCGTCGGGGCCACGTCCGCGATTAAAAACCGGGTGAATGGCCCATTTATGGAGCAAGATTGATTCAATCTAAATCATTATACTTCCTTAAAACAAAAAATGCATCTTTTTTGTCTGAAGATTCATGCTTCCCAATATCTTATCGGTTAAAATGCGTGACCCCCGCAGAGGTGTCTTCCCGGGCGTAGGGTGACCATGGGAAGATGTCCGGAGAAAGAAGAGCTGCCGCCTCCCGATGAGTCAGAACCTCTGCGGACATGGCGTCGGCGATTCTGTTCGTCTGCATGAGGCATTCTTCGATGATCCCCGCGGCGTCAGGGAGGGAAAGGCCGGAAAAATCCGAGAGATGGAGGGGGGGAGAGCAGACATAGGTGGCCCTTCCGAATGGCAGGGGTATGCGAAATCGATCCCAGGAATTCAGGATCTTGACCCGGGAACAGGTCACTGAAAGAAGATAGAGAGGTTTTTTCGACGAAAGAGCGAGATAGGCGACGCCCTCTTTCACGCGATAGAGAGGGCCTTTGGGACCATCCGGGGTGAAGACGATCGAGTCTTCACCTGCCCGGTCAAGCCGCAGGAGCTCCTTCAGGGCCGCGCTTCCCCCGCGGGTCGAGGAACCACGGACGGAGAGGATTCCAAACCACCGCAGGAGAGCGGCGATCAGTTCCCCGTCCTTCGATTGTGAAACGATCAGCTTGATCTTTCCATGTTTTCCGAACCAGACGAAGGGCATGAACAACCCCTGGTTGTGCCAGAAGGCGATCATGACTGGCTTGCCTCCTTTGAGACGCCGCCGGTAACCCTCGAAGCCGATATACAGGGAGTTGTTCGACAGCTTGATGAGCCGCAGCAGGAGGGATGTGGCAAAGGAGGCCATATCGAGAGGCCATTTTCCAAATGTCATCGAAGGAAGTCCTTTGCACGCATCAAGGCAAAAATCAGTAAATATATGGATTGAAAGATTTAAATTGATTGATCCTGCGATCATATCCAAGGAGGGATAAAAAATCCACTCCGAGGAGCAGCAATTCTAAGTTTAAAGTTTGATTTTACTGTAATAACCTACGCTTACGAACAAAAAAGACTGGACACATCTTGTGTTTTCAGGCATTCTGGAGGGCATGGAG
>JAKBXW010000129.1 GCA_021840555.1 Nitrospirota bacterium | reverse complement strand
ATCGATGCTCCTTCCTGTAAAAGGTGGGTTCGCAGGAAACGAGTCTCGATTATCCAAATTTATGGTTAAGTTTTGACAGGGAATTTTCAGGAGGCACTAAGGGGTGGCAACTTTGGTGCGGCTAGGTGGCAACTTTCATGCGAAAAAGTGGCAACTTTGGATGCGAATATGCAATGGGAATGCCTGACGGTAGGTGCAGTAATATCTCACGGATGGCGATTCCATCCCGGGTGTTCTGGAGCGTCTCCGGCCGGATCAGGAAAACCCGATGCCCACTATTTTTCCCTTTCAGTGGGATATTGTCCGAACTGGACCGGCGATTATTACGTCATCTGTGCCTCCCTGATCGATGCCGATATGTCGGACAAGACTGAAAACGGACTCGAACCGGACGATTCCCTGCACTTCAACGCTCCAATGACTCTTAAAGGAATCGCCGCATGTTGTCTGGAAGGACCGGGCCCCAGCTTGTCGTGGGTCATGGAGGTCTATCGGACGCCGTTCGGATCGATGCACCAGCATACGTTCGGGCCGTTTCCTCTCCATTCACCGGAAACGATTGTTCATCCGATGTTCGGCGTCATGGCGTGCGTGGATTCTGAATCCGGACCATGGGAACACGGCAGATCTCTCGTCCTGGCGCTCTTCGACGAATTGCGTCGTTCATTGATACGAAAAAACCGCTAGGAGACGGAAATCATGGAAGGTGATGCGTTGACTCTTTCCCTGGACCGGGGGAAGCCCGAGATCCCGGACAAGATCCTCAAATGCAGGAAGGAATGGGAATCAAGCCGACAACGTTTTTATCTTCTTGATTTCCTCCTTCAGGGTGGCCTTCGTTATTTCCAGATCGTAGTCCGATTGAAGACCCAGCCAAAAACCTTCCGAAGTCCCGAAAAATCGGGACAACCTCAATGCAGTATCCGCCGTGATCGCCCTTTTTCCCTTGACGATTTCGTTGATCCGGCGGCCTGGCACATGAATATCCTTGGCCAAGCGGTATTGGCTTACATTCATAGGTTTCAGAAAATCTTCCAGGAGTATTTCTCCCGGATGAATCGGAGGGTAATCTCTCATCTTGGTTTCCCTTCACGAATGATAATCGATCAGTTCCACATCATAGGCATCCGTATCTTTCCACGCAAAACAAATCCGGAATTGATCATTGACACGGATGCTCCATTGATCTTTTCTATTTCCTTTCAAGGCTTCCAGACGGTTTCCCGGAGGAATCCGAAGGTCGTCAAGGGATTCTGCGCGGTTGAGGATCCGCAACTTTCTTTCTGCGGTTCGAGTCAAATCCTTTGGGACTTTCTTCGAATATTTTCCTTCAAAGACTTTTTGGGAGTCCCGATCCTTGAACGATTTGATCATAGAGCGATGATAACGCATTGCGTTACTATTGGCAACCTGTCCCTTGATTCCGCGATAGAAGGGATAAAAAACAAATAAGCCTTCTTTGCTGTTTGATTTTCTGTGTGGTCTCATCTCACCTGCCCGGTGAAAAACACAACAGACGGAGGGCTTGAGAGGATGGGATACGGAGAGGACATCGGAATCAAGGTGATGCGCACGCAAGAGCCCCTGACCGGACAGGGAGGGATCCTGGCGCTCTGCAACTCTTTTCGGGCCATGTGGGGATCGACGCACGCGTGAGGGCCTCCTTGCCAGCGCCCGGGAGCAACCGGGGGGTTGCCCTCCGTCTTTGTTCACCGCCTGATGCTCCTGTTTGCAATGGGAGGCCGGCGTCTTGCGGACCTTCGGGAGCGGGCACTTCGGTCCGCCATGGGGCTTGAACGGATCCCGGACGAAGACACGAGGAGAGACGGGCGTCGCCGGAGGGGGGGATCCGAAGACCGAAGGAGCGGGGCTTGCGGGGCTGCGGACGGTCGTGGACGAGGTGAACGTCGCGTTGATGAAAAAGGACGGGTGTCAGGAGTATACGATGGATGAGGACGCAACCCTGATTCTGGCCGGAAAGGAAGACGCCAACTTCTCATACACCGGCGAAAAGGGTGACATGACGATGATGGCGGCGCTTGATGAGAACGGGCTGAAGGGAATGAGAGCCCCCGGAACGGTCCTGTCGCCGTCTCCCGGAGGGCCAGGGTTCTGGTGGAGAAGGCCGGAACGTGTCTGGCCCGATTCCGGGCCGACAGTGCGAGCGACTAGGCTGCGTTGATCAATGTGTTGGAAGAGGGCGGGGGAGAGGGAACCATCCCCGCCGATCCGGACAGGGCAGTGAAACAGGTCATCCTCCGGATTCCCGGGTCGGTTTGGGTTCGAATCGACAAGGATCGTGAGGTCGCCGGGACGGTTCATACCCTGCAGGAGACAAACAAGGCTTTTCAGCTGATCGTGAAACGGACCCGGGACCGCTCAACGCCCCCTTTCAAATTTGCTTGTCAGTTACCGTGACTTGTCAGTGGCAACGAATATGAGGCCGACGGTGTCGGCGGTCTGGGTGCTCGAATGGCACCAGCAACGGGGGACATTCGAAAATTTCCTCAAAGAACTTAAGAGTGATGTGGAAGTCGGAACCATGCCGACAGGAGAGAGCTTTGGCCACGTTCGAAAGAGCCGCCAGAAGAAGGTCGGGATCGTTCTCTTCAAGAATGACGGTCAGATATTCCGCAATGGTCTCCTCGCTGTCGAGATAGGCCGCGGGATCGAAGTCCGTGATTTTTTCTTTCATGGCTCACTCCAGTGTTTTTGCCAAGTCTTTCGCAAAGAAGGAGGATCACCGTTTTTTCCCGGCGGACGAAATACAGGCGGTAGTCGGCGCCTATATCGATCCGGATCTCCAAACACATTCTCCCACCGCTTTCACTTCGCCAAAAATCCCCATCGCGATCCGGTCCAGGTGGGACAGGATCCGGATCCGTCCAGAGCGATCCTTCAAAGAAGAAAACCAGCAGGAGAAGGTCTCGGTCTGCCGGAGAATGATCATGAAAGGATTTATTCGAGTGAATACAATTAATCAAAATTCAAGTGAGTGTTGGATACGCCGAATAGTTTCGGACGAAGAAAGTGCAATCAGGGACCGGGGGCCCCAGGGAACGTGGAATGGTTCTTCTGGGATGTGCGAAGGAGAAAAGCAAGGTTTAAGCGCACCCAAAGGCTGTCGATCGCCAGCGGGAATAGAACTTCCGATTGGGAACCGGGTGGAACTGCTCCGCTGGAGACAATTGACGACCCGGATGTTCAAGGAGGTGGGACTATGAGTCTTATGGAATTTTACCGGGAACTCCACGGAGAGCCCATGCCGGACGAGGTTCAGGTCCGGCTTCTGAAGATCGAAAAGGCGATGGGGATCCGGGACAACGATGCCCTGTGGTCCATATTGCTGGCCATGGATTACTACTATCGCCTGTACTTTGAGTTTCCGGAAAGGATCAAGGGAAAGACGAAAGAGGCGTTGGAGGAGATCCGGAAGGCCCATCAACCCACGATCAATGCCTCGGTTCAGACGATCCGGGAGGCCGAAGCCCAGGCCAGAAGCTCGCTGGCCCAAGCGGTTCCGAGCATTGTGGATCGGGCGATCGAGAAAACTCGTTCGGAGACCCTCGAATACGCCATGAAGCTCAAGGCCCGGAAATGGATCACCATCGGATTGACGGTGGGGATCGTCGGTCTCTCGGGGGTCGGCTGGGCGGCCTACGACCAGGGCAAGTCGGAAGGGTACGCCGAAGCACTGCCGGTCGCGGAGTCCATCAGCCACTTCGTGAACTGTGACGAGCCGGGGTGGAAAATCGGGACCTCGAAAAGCGGAGACAAAATGTGTTGGCCTTTTTCGGATGCGGACAACGAGACCTTTGGCTGGAAGATTGGAGGAGGAGAGTGATGGCGAGAAAAAATGCGGTTTCGGCTGTTCTGTCGGATGAGGAATTGGTATCGCTTCGGCGCATTCCGGCCCCGTCCGATGCCGAACGGATCCGGATTTTGATCCAGAACGCACAACTGACGGCGGAGATTGCCCGGGCGGTGGGGCAGGAACTTCGCCCGGAGATCCGGCTGTCGCTCGTTGGGATGAAAGAGGCGACCGAACGGGAACGCTTGGCGACGCGGGAGCTGATCGCGAATCTTACCCGCCAGATCGAAAAAATCCTGAAGGGAGGTTCGAATGCTGTC
>JAKBXW010000035.1 GCA_021840555.1 Nitrospirota bacterium | reverse complement strand
CGTACACTATCCGATTTCGTACGCATTGAAATCCATTCGACAGGAACCCCCGTGCAAAGGCGCAAATTCGTATAGAGGAACTCAACATCATGGTCGCGGGCGGTGAGAGTTTCGGTTGAGACCACCGGATGCTTTCTCATGATTCGTACGATATCTATGTACTCCTTGACAGAACGTACGTTTTCGTATCGTACGCCATCGATCTTCTGGTGGGCCCCCGGCCCGAGTCCGACATAATCCCCTCCCCGCCAGACATGGAAGTTGTGGAGGCAGATCCGTTCCGGGTCCCGGGCGAAGTTCGACACCTCGTACCGGAACCATCCCTGGCGGACAAGCCCGTTGCAGACCTGATGCCAGTTCTCCGCCGCCCTCTCCTCCAGATCCTGTTCCGTGCGTCCCTGATCCTTGCGAAGGGAGAGAACCGTCCGATTTTCGATGACCAGGGGGTAGACCGACAGGTGGTCGAGACCCCGCCCGCGCAGGGAATCCGCAATGGCCAAAAATCGGTCGACGTCGAAATCCTCTCCCGTGCAGATGAAGTCCATGGAAACGGAAGCCCCCAGGCGCAACTTGATACGATCAAGAAGTTCGTGCGGAGACAGGAGGGGACCCTTGCGCCCCAGGGACAAGAGAGAATCCTGATCGAGGGATTCCATGCCAAGGGAGAGTCGCAGGTGGGGCACATCCTGAAGGAGTTCAAGGATGGGTTCGGTCAATGCCTCGGGACGGCTTTCGAATGTGATCTCCAAAACATGTTTAAAATATGTTGAAAACATGTTTAGAAGATCGTTTAATTCTTTTTCGGGGAGAGAGGTTGGAGATCCACCTCCGAAGTAAAGAGTGAGGGGAGGATTCCCCGAGAGATCGTCATGGACGCGCCGTCTCTCCTCCTCGAGCGCCGCCAGATAATCCTCCACCAGGGACAGGGAGGCTGAGACGGGAATCGTACAGTAGTCGCACCGCTCCGGGCAGAAGGGGACCTGAATGTAAAGTCCTATCCCGGAAGGAGCTTCCACTTCCTTGTTTTTTGCGTTCATACGACATGCCTTCTCTCTCCCGAACACCGCTCCTCCTTTTACCTCATTATCCCATAGTCGACATCTCCCCGCTTCATCTCGAACCGGTGTGATCCATAACGCCTGACAAAACGCTTAGATTTCAATAAAAAACAACAATGTAAACGTTCTATAATAAAATAAAAAATAAAAAAACCTACATTTAGTTTTTACATTACGACGACTACAATTATAATCACCTAATTCTTAGCCAATCCGGGGCTCCCCCTGGGGAAAAATGAATCCGTATGGTACGATCTATTCGTTCGTTTTCCGGCTTTTGACTGATCGATTTCGGTCGTACGTTTTGGAGGTGGTCCCTTGGGCTATCGGGAGAGGGCGCAAGAGTTTCTGGATCGCTCGCGGGAAGAGCGGCGACGGCTTGAAGAGGAAATCCGGACGATCGGGGAGATCATCGAAAGGCTCGAGTCTCTGCTGGCGGGGGCCTCCCGTCCCGAGGATGACGGGGCGACCTCTCCCGACTCCCTTTCCATTTCTCCCACACTTCCTTTCCCGGAACGAGAACTCCCGGCGGCGGAAGGAAATGGGCGGATCCCGGTCGGAGAGGCGGCCGAGGCCTACTTGCGGAACAAGGGGGAGCCGGCGAGTCTGGACGAGATTTTCCGGGCCCTGTCGGGGCGCCCGGAGGTCGCCCCCTCGACGGACCTCAAGAATGCGATCCGCGTCGCCCTGATCCGTCGGCGTCCCCGGGTGGTCTCGGAGCGGCGCGGATGGTTCCGCTACGCCGGCGAGCCAGCGCCTTCCTGACCTTTCGCGGAGGAAAAGATCTGTGGCCCTGCCCCGCCTTCTTTCGATCCTGCGGATCAACGTCGACAGCCGAAAAGTCCCCGCTCAGAGACTTGCCAGCACACGGCGGATCGTCCGGATCTCGGGGGGATAGCTCCAGAGCACCGGGAGGAGTCCGGAGAGATGGGCGGGCCCCACGGTGCGGTGGCCTTCGTAGACGGCCACCGCCTTCAGGACCTTCGCCACCATCTTCCAGCGGCGGTCGGAGAGAGTCACCCCCTCCCGCCCCAGCCGGTGGCGGAGCTCCCAAAGGAGCGGCACCACCTCCGGGGAGAGCGGGATTCCCCGGGAGACGGCGCGCTGGAGCGCGCGAAAGTCCTCGAATGAGAACCCGCTTGGCGCATTCCCCGCCCCCGCTTCCCCCACCGTCCCCTCCGGCTCCCGGTCTTCGAGAAGCTCCGCGAAGGAGTCGAAGCGCCGGACCGGCTCCATCAGACAGCGGAGGGCGAAACGGTCGAAAAAGGCGTCGAGGTGGTCCGACTGGGACGGGTGGGCGTTGCTCGCGGCGAAAAGCGTGAGAAGAGGAGCCGGCTTCGGATCGGGATCGTGCCAGATCCGCTCGTTCATGAAAGAAAGGAGCGTCAGAAGGAGGCTTTTGGGAGCCCGGAGGATCTCGTCCAAAAAAACGAGCGAGCCCTCGGCGATCCCCGCGCCCCCCAGCGGGGCGCGGGAGAGGGCGCTCCGGTCGCTTTCCTGGTGGAGCAGGCGCTCGACATAGACCAGGGCCGGGAAGTGCCCCGCGGCTTTACGGACGAGAAGGCTCTTCCCCGTGCCGGGAGGACCCACGAGATAGAGATGCTCCCCCGAAAGAAGCGCCAGAACCAGTGCCCTAATCTCCTCCTCCCTCTCCCGGAGGGCGGCGTTCAGATCCCGCTCCATCTCCCGGAGCGCCTCAAGGATCCGGGAGATGCTCTCCGACTCCCTCATCGCCCAACCTCCCCGCCCGGAACGGGAAAGGCCGTGAGCACCATGACCGAGCACCGGGTCCCGCTCTCAAGCCTGAAACGGGTCAGATTGTCGGGCGGGGGCAGCTGGCTTCCCGCCTCCGCCAGGGCGTTTCCTCCGGCCTGCATGGCCATGAGGTCCCCGACATTATTGCCGGACCACCCCATGGTGTCGACCGCCTCCCCGCCCAGCATCAGGGTGCTCTGGGCCATCGACCGCGTCATGTTTTGCGCCCGGTGGCGCGACACGGAGACCGGGACCCCCTCCCGCCCCCCCGACAGGGCGAACCCCGTGGTCGGCGCCTCGAACCCCCCCGGATACAGGATACGGACGAAGCGAATCCGGAGACGGTCGTCCGGGGTCAAGGACTCGGGGTACCCCAGGATCCGGGTTCCCGCCGGAAGATGAAGGGCCGAAAGCGTCGAGGCCGTGAGACGGGCGAGGACCGGCAGACGGTTTCCGGGGCCCTCCACCGTCCGGAGGACGACGGCATGCAGTTCGCTTCCGGCCGGGACCTTGCCGGCATTCCCTCCGGGAGCGGATCCTCCCGCCAGGCGCCGGATCGCCTCGGCCTGGCGCGAGATTTCCGACAGCCCCCCAGATTTTCCAAGGGCGTTTCGAAGGGCGGAGAGGACCAGAGGGGCCCCTCCGGGATCCGGAGATCCCGTCTCCGGCGCGCCGGGTCCCTGACCGTCGAGATAGACTGTCGCCCGGGTGTCCAGAGGATGCTTCTCCCGGGGGGCCCCTTCGCGCGCGGCGGAAGGAGAAACGGAGGGGGAGAGTCTTCGGGGAGGAGCCGGCGGGGGAAGGACCGGGGCCGCGAGATCGTTCCATCGCTGCCGCCCCGGAGAGGAACCGGAGAACCCTTCCCCGGAAAGTGCGGCGTTTTCCTGTTTTTGTGCGTGGTCGATCGAGAAGATCAGATAAAGAAGGAGGCCGACCACCGCTGTCCCCCCGAGAAAGAGCCACCGGTTCACGAATGTTTCCCCCTTGCCTCGAGATGGAAGATCTGCCGCCCCCCCGCCTCCCGCTCGATCCGGAGCTCGGCCAGATACCCTTCCCGAGTCGATTCAAGCGGAGGCGGATCCGCGGGCAAAAGGACCCGGACCGCGCCAGAAGGGGGAACCTCGAGACGGTATCCCCGGCTGAAGTCCTCTCCTTCGACCCACTCCCGACGCCCTTCCCAGAACAGGGAGCTCCGGAAGAGACGGAGGCGGATCCCGGAGAGCCGAACGGGATGGGCTGTTTTGTTTTCGACCTCGAAGAGGGCGTATCGGTCCTTTCCGAGGCTCGAAAATCCCAGGAACTCCGTCCGCACGCCCTCCTTTTCCGACCAGACCCCGACCGGCTCCGACGCTCCCGCGGCCTTCAGGGTCTCGAGCGCCTGCTCGTGGAGATCGCTTTTCTCGCGGCGCGCGAGATCCTTTTCCAGCCTGGTTCTGATTGGATTCAGATTGACCACCGTCTCGCTCTGGGGAAGAGTGAAGGTCAGGAGATCGTCCTCCTCGCCTTCCGGCACCACCTTGAGCCGGAAGGCGAACTGGCGGTTTTGGGTATAGACGATCATGTTGGTGGTGTTCTCCGGATCCCAGGTGATGGGCTTGACCTTGACGCGGGACCCGAAGACCTCGGCCAGAAAGAGCTTCGCGTCTCCGAGATAGACCTCCTTGGCCGCCTCGGGAAGATCGATCAGCGTGACATGGGAGACGGCGGTCCGGACGGTCGTGACCTTCGAAGGGTCGTAGACGATGGACCGGATCCCTGACCGGGAGCGTTTTCTGAAACGGGAGACGCGCTTCGTCCGGGGGTCTTTGGCGAGGCTTTGGCGGATCCGCTCTGGGCTGAAGACGACCTCCGGAGGGGGCTCCGCCTCCCGCCCGGGGAGCGAGACCGGAGGAGGCGGCGGAGAGGGTGCTGCCTTGGGGGAGGCGGAGGCCGGAGGGGGGGCCGAAAGAGAGGGCAGCGTCTCGTCGAAGGCCGGAGCCTCGGCGGGAGGCTGACCGGCGGCATCCGTCCTGCCCCCCTTTTCGCGGTGGTCGACGGAGGAGCGCGCGTCGATCAGGAGGAGGACCGGCAGAAGGATGACGATCACGGCCACCCCGAATCCCGCCCAGAAGGTGCGGTTCATCATGGAGCCCCTCCCGGGGAGGATGTCTCCGCCGGCCTCTCCTGGAAATTCTCGACCCAGAGTCCGTAGGGGTTGAAGACCGTCGCTCCGCCCCGCCTGATCAGGAGGCGGCCCGCGAACCCCTGGCTTTGCCCCCTATCCTGGCCGTAGACGGTGGTGGTGCGCTCTCCGGACAGATCCACCGCCCACACCCCGCTGGCGACCCGCCTGAGCGAGAAGCTCCGGAGGACGAGGGTGGTATGGATCCGGGCCTTTTTGACGGTGTCGACCAGGTTCTGGGCCAGGATCTCCCGCTTCATCCGGGACCGCAGGGAGGGGGTCATCACCGACAGGGCCTTCTCGAAGCGGTAGCTGGCCTCGAAGGAGTCGTAGGCGGTGAGATTGGTCAGAAAATCCGTCGCGAAGGTCCGGACGATGCGGGCGAGGTTCTTTTTGTAGACGGCATCCGAAATCCGGGAAAGGACCTGCATGTGGCCGTCCGACGACAGGGAGACGATCAGGGTGCGCTCTCCCGAGAGGAGAAGCGTCGTCCCGAGGGTGAGGACCGTCAGGGCGATCGCCCCCCAGAGGATCCGGCGAAGCGAGCGGAACCCACGCTCCATCTCCGCGCGCGTCACCGTGTCCGAGGGAACGACCTCCAGGGGGCGCTCCCCCTCTTCTCCCTCATATTCGGCATATTCGCTCATTCATCGCTCCCTTTGGGGGCCGGGGCCGTGTTTTTGGCGCTCTTCGTCCGGCGGCTCCGGGGCCGGGGAGCGGCCGAGGACTCTGTCGTCTCTTCTTTCTTTTTGACCGTTTTCTTTCGGCTTCGCGGGGCCGCTGCCGTGGATTTCCGCCCCTTCGCGCCCGTTTTCCGCGGACTTGCAGCGGCTTTTCGGGAGGCCGCCTTCTTTTTCGTCCCCGCGGCTCCCTCTTCCGGGGTTCTCCCCTCCTCCTTTCCGGCCGCCCCCTTTTTCCGGGGGTCCCGCTGCCAGATCATGGAGGTGAAGTCCAGGGGGCCGATCCGGAGCTGCTTTTTCCGGTAGACCCGGCGCCCCTGGCCCAGATCCTTTGTTACCGTTCCGGCCTTGAACTCTCCCATCCCGAAGGGAAGCTCACCCTTCAGGAGGGGCTTCGACACGAAGTTTTGCCAGAGGTTGCGGCCGAGGGATTCGGCCTGGGGACCGACGAAGGAGCCGATTCCTTCGTAGGAACGGTCGAGAAGGAGATGGGTCAGGATCGGGACGAAGAGGATCATCAGCACGAGCACGAGGAGGATCCCGATCTCGAGGACCCGGTTGACGAGGGTCGTCGAAACCGGGCCCGTGGAAAGGGCCTGGCTCAGGTTGATGGCGGAAAATATCCCGATCAGGAGGTTGTGGAAGAGGAGCCAGAGGCTGATCTCGAGGGTGTTCCGGGCCCATTGCGCCACCAGGAAGAAGAGTCCCGGGATGACGGCCACCGCAAAGAGAAGCGGCCCAACGATATAGAGAAAGGCCAGAAGGGCGTATCGGACGAGTGAGAAGGCCAGAACGATCACCTTGAGGCCGTCGAGGAGGACCAGATAGAGAATCCCCATGGGGTCGGAGAGGAAGCTCACGAAGGAGCCGATCGACCCGGGGATCAGGGGCGACTGCCAGATCTTCTCGTAGAAGGCGAGGACCAGGGCGCTGGGGTAGAGGCTCTGCGCCATCGCCCCCACGACCGTGACCCCGTCGGTAAACCACGAATCGTAGCCGGAGAGGCCCGCGAAGACGAGAAGAAACTTCAGGAGATCCCCGAAGATCCGCTCCCCTCCCCGCGCCTTGAGCCATAAAAAGAGGATAGCCACCGGAAGACTCACGAAAAGAAGGACCCGCGTCAGGGAGGCCATCTGCTGCCGGACGGGAAGGAGGACGCAGGGGATGGTCGCCGAGTCCTGGAAGACAAGGATCCCCTGGGAGGACGGACAGGTCATGGCCTCCCTCCCCTCACCGGATCATGATCCACTGGGGAAGATCGATCGTCAGGATCTGCTGGTCCCGGACATTGGCGGCGTGGGACTGGTCGAGGATCTCCCCCTTGAGCCCCGAGCGCGAAGACTGGACCTTGAGGAGATAGAGGAGGTCCTGGTGGATGTCGACCAGGGTCTGGAAGATGCGGCCCTCCATGTCCGCCCCCAGCCGAAGCGCCCCTTCGGGGCTCGCCTTGTAGGCCAGGTCATGGATGCCGGCACCGCTGTCGAGGGCGCTCTGGACCCCCGGGAGGGCGCTCATGGCCTGTCCCATCCCCTCGGCCGCCGACTCGGTGACCCCGGAAACCCCGGTGCCGCCCACCGGAGAGGGCGGGGCCGGGAGAGGAACCGGCGGAAGGACCGGAACATTGTAGAAATCGGCTCCTTCGTTCTTCTGGGAGAAGAGCCGGTGGAACCGGCCCATCGAGAGCCGCATCTGGGTCTCGACCCAGAGAATGCGGGACTCGAGGACCGTGTCCGGGCCCGGCAGGATCCCCGCCCCCGCGGGAGCCGGAAAAAGAAAAAGCAAGGAGAGCGCAGCGAGAAGCCCCGCCCCTCTCCTCTCTATTCCTCCTCGGGCCATCGCTCCTCCCATCGTTGTTCGGCCAGAGAGAGAAGCGCCTCGGCCAGCGATCCCGCCTCCTCCCGGGCCCGGTCGACCCAGGCGTCCTCCTCGGGGGAGCGGGCGGCCAGGACATACTCGAGGGGAGAGGCCTCGAGACGCAGGATCCCTCTCCGGGTCCCCATGGAGATGTAGCACTCGGCATACTCCCCCCGGACGAAGTCGAGGGAGTCGATGAGGACGATCTCCCGCTCGGAGAGGCCGATGCGGCGGTAGGTCTCCGGAAGGACCGAGCAGGGAAAGATCCACTTCCAGGAGGAGTTGCCGAGGATCCCCCCCTCCCGCCCCTCGGCGAGCCAGTCTTCCGGAGACTGGCTCATGGCGATCACCCCGCCCCCGAACTTCCGGGCGGTCCGGTACATGTGCTCGAGAAAGCCCGTCCCCTTGAACTGGGTCATGAGGCGGTGGGCCTCGTCGTAGACGAAGTAGAGCCGGCGGTTCCTGTCCCGGAACAGACGCTCCAGCGACAGCCCGGCGATGAAGGCGAAGACGACCCCCCGCAGGGCCTCCTGGCGGTCGAGGCCGGAGAGGTCGAATGCCAGGATCCGCGAAGACGGGGCGAAGCCTTCGGGATTGTTGAAGAGGGGGGCGTAGAGGCCGGTGGCCCAGGACTCGAGGGTCTTGGCCATCCGGAGCGCGGTCTCCTCGTCCTCCGCGTCCCGTCCCCGGTAGGCGAAGAGGGTCCGGACCAGATCGGAGAGACAGGGACGGGCCGCCGGATCGGGAAGACGGTCGTAGAGATCGGCCAGGCAGTGGGCCAGAATGCTCCGGTGTAGGGGAAGGACGGGATGGGCCGTGACGAGAAAGGTCTCGATGAGGGCCACGAGGAATCCCATCCAGTCGGGATCGTATTGTCCGGAAGGGTCCATCAGGTCCTCCCGGAGAGGAAAAGGGTTCAAAGAGAATCGACCCGAGAGGTCGATCCGGACGTAGTCGCCCCCAAGGAAGCCGGCGAGGCGCTCGAAGTCCCCGCCGTTCTCGACGATGATCGTCCGGTGGGAGGGATCGGCCATCAGGAACTGGGCGAGAAGAAGCTTGACCCCGAAGGACTTGCCCGAGCCCGAGCGGCCGATCACGAGCCCGTTGGCGTTCGGTAGCTCCCGGCTCCAGGGATCGAGCCCCACGACTTCCTGGCGGTGGTTCTTGGCGACGAACCAGGGACGCGCCTGGTCCGGAAACCGGTCCCAGACCGGAAGGAAGCGGGCCGACTGGGCGGCGGTCATTACCTCCCAGCGCTCGTTGGCATCCCCGTCGAGGGGAAACTGGCTCCGGAAGAGCGGCCACTGCCGGAAGGGCTCGAGGGCGCACAGGGCGCCTTCGGCCTCCCCGAAGGCCCGGACCGTCTCCATCCCGCGCTCCTGGAGGGCCCTCCGGTCCGAATGCCAGTACCCGAATGTCAGGTTGGCGACGAGGGGATGGCTTTCCTCCTCGGGACCGTCGTGGAGGGCCCGCAGAAAGTCGTCCTGCTCGGAGATGACCGATTCGAGGCGATAGGATTTCCCTGGCAGAAGAAGGGTCAGGAAGCGGTTGATCGTGGCGTTGGACTGGACCGAGCGGCTCGCGAGGGCCCGGTCGGGTTTGAAAAGATTCAGCGTCAGGTCGCAGTCGAAGTCCGGCCCCTCCAGGATTGGGGCGAGCGTTTCGCGGTCAAACGAGGCCGGAAGCTGGCGGAGCGCGTGGAAACGTCCCCAGAGGACCTGTCCGTCCGGACGAAAGGCCCGTATCTCTCCGGGGAATTCCTGGAAGGTCGTCTGGAAAAGGGGCGGGATCTCCCCCCGGCGGTCCGCACGAAACGGGGAGGAAAGAAGGAGACCGGGATTGGCGCGCTCCGCGAGATGGCGAAGGATTTCCTCTTCCAAAAGGCGCGTCCCCTCCATGCCGGCCCCCGGAAGGAGCGCCAGCAGCGCCTCCTCGACCTCCCGGATCGCGCGGATTCTCCGGGGGAGCGCGCCCTCCTCCTCCTTTCGCTCCGGAACGGGACCTCCCCGTGGAAGGAAAGACAGGCGAAGACGGTCCTTCTCGGGTGGGGGATATCCGACCAGCGTCAGAAAGAGGCGGCGGCGGCGCGCCGGCCGCTCCTCGAAGTCCCGGCGCTTGTCCCGGGCGAGAAGGGCCAGACTCCCTTCCCCCTCCTCCTTCAGGAAGGAGCCCTGACGGTAAAGGGTCTCCGGAGCAACTCCGGGCCACACCCCGGGGCTCCCGTGGCGAAATTCAACACGGAACTGGAAGCCGAACCCTTCCGGAAGATGGGCGACGAGGGCGACCATCCCCCGGTAAATCTGGGCGACCTCGTCCTCGTCTGCCGGAAGCATGTTGACGCCGGAGAGAGAAAGTAGGCGCCCCACCCGCCCTCCGCGCCCCACGAGGGTCGTCCCCGAGAGACGCGCCAGATCGAAGAAGCGGTCGACGCCGACCTCTTTCTCCGTTTTTCTAGCCCACACGATGGATCTTCGCCCGGACATGGTAGAGAATGCGGCCCCGGATGGTTCCCTCTCCCGTCTTTCGGATCCAGAAAAGAGCGGTCATGGAAAGGATCAGGCAGAACATGAGAAAGACCAGGTTGATCCCGAACAGGAATCCTGCCAGAACCCAGAAGGCGGGGACGGAAAGATCCCAGGGGACGACGAAGCGCCCCAGAAGGGGCGCCTTCAGGATGTGGCGGTAGGAGGCCATCAGAGCCCGGCCCAGACGGTGAGGGTGTCCCAGATCGCCTTGGACATGAGGACGAGAGCCCCTCCCGCCACCGTCATGACCCCCTGGCGGATGCCATCGGCGTCGTGGCTCTTCATGGCGAAGCCCGCCCGGGCCATCCCAAGAATGAAGAGAAAGGCCCCGAGGCCATAGACGACGAAATTGGCCACGTTGTTTGCGAATTCGGTGATGAGGGGGTTTTCCCCAAAGTTGTCGACAAAGATGTTGATCAGTTCGGCATGCGGCATCATGTATCCTCCCGGGCCGAACTAAGCAAATAGGGTGCCATCCTTTAAGCAACCTTAAATACAAACTTTTAAATGCAAGGGAAGAGAGGGAGGACCGTCTTTTTGGCATCGTTTCGATTCGTAAGGTTTGCACGGACTCCTGTCCCGCGCCAACTTCCGGAATCGGCGAAAAAGACATAACGAGAACAATTATCATAATCATAGATGAGTGCATTTTTGCACGACAAAGACTCTTGCAAAAATGCTAATAGCAAAGATATAATTTCTCAGTTTACGCTCGGACTGAGTGAATCCGCACGAAAATATTGACTTTTCGCACGCCTGGTCACCATCCGATCCCAGGAGAACCCGCCTTCTGCTGTCCGGACAATGACGTCGGGACAAGACAGGCAGAACGACGGGAGTCTTGAAGAGAAGGCCTCTCGATCAATGGCGAATCGATGGGTTTTGTCCATCCTCCCACGATCCTCTTTCCAAAGGCGCTCTTCACAAAACCAGGGCCCGTTTCCCGGACAGCCTTGTCCTGAAAACGACAGCCACCATTCCATTCACCGAGGAGGGAATTCCATGTCGTCCTACCAGAAGCTCACCCCGCCCAAAGAAGGTCAGAAAATCACCATGCAGAACGGCAAGCTCCACGTGCCGGACCACCCGATCATTCCCTTCATCGCCGGAGACGGAACAGGTCCGGATATCTGGAACGCCTCGGTCCGCGTCTTCGACGCCGCCGTCTCCAAGGCCTACAACGGAAAGAAGAAGGTCGTCTGGTTCGAGACCTACGCCGGAGAAAAGGCGAATGAAGTCTACGGGGCCAACACCTGGCTCCCCGAGGACACCCTGACCGCCTACCGTGAATTTCTTGTCGGCATCAAGGGTCCCCTGACCACTCCCGTCGGCGGGGGCTTCCGGAGCATCAACGTCGCCCTCCGGCAGGAGCTCGACCTCTACGCCTGCGTCCGTCCCGTCGAATGGTTCGGCTCCCCCTCCCCGGTCAAGCACCCCGAAAAGGTGAACATGGTCATCTTCCGGGAGAACACCGAGGACATCTACGCCGGCATCGAATGGCCAGCAGGATCGCCGGCCATCCAGGAGTTCTACAAGATCTTCGAAAAAGAAGGGGTCATGAAGAAGATCCGCTTCCCCAAAACCGCCAGCATCGGCATCAAGCCGGTCTCCGAAGAGGGCACCAAGCGCCTCGTCCGCGCCGCCATCCGCTACGCCCTGGCCAACAACCGCCGGAGCGTGACCCTGGTGCACAAGGGCAACATCATGAAGTTCACCGAAGGGTTCTTCCGGAAATGGGGCTACGAAGTCGCCAAGGAGGAATTCGGCGACAGGACGGTGAGCTGGGACGACTGCGGCGGGAATCCTCCGGCCGGAAAACTTCTGATCCGGGACGAGATCGCAGACGCCTTCCTCCAGAAGATCCTTCTCCGCGCCGACGAATATGACGTCATCGCCACCCTGAACCTGAACGGAGACTACCTCTCCGACGCCCTCGCGGCCCAGGTCGGCGGAATCGGGATCGCCCCCGGCGCCAACATCAACTACGAAACCGGCTTCGCCGGATTCGAGGCGACCCACGGAACGGCCCCCAAATATGCCGGCCAGGACAAGGTCAACCCCGGCGCGGTCATCCTCTCCGGAGAGATGATGTTCCGCTATCTCGGATGGAAGGAAGCCGCAGACCTGATCCTGAAGGGCGTGAAGAACGCCATCCAGAAGAAAAAGGTCACCTACGACTTCGCCCGCCAGCTCGAAGGTGCCACCGAGGTCAAGTGCTCCCAGTTTGGAACCGAGATCATCAACAACATGTAAGAACGATTTTTACAGTCACACACAAAAAAGGGGCCCTGAGAAAGGCCCCTTTTTTTTATTTTTTGTCGGGGATTTGCGCTCATAAAGATTCAAAACAAAAGGGTTGGTGCACCATAACGTCCCACCTTCCTGTCCTGTGTGACCAAAACAAGAGGCTCTGACAAAGCCTGGGCCACCAGCATGCGGTCAAAAGGGTCTTGGTGAAAAGGTGGGAGGGCTTCCACTCTCATCGCATGCTCCGGTGTAATGTCCAGAAAAAGATACCCCGCCCGCTTGAAAAACTGAACCGCCTCGGCAGCGGAAATTGGCATGGATGAACGTTTCAGTGCGTGCTTGATGGCTATTTCCCAGATGTTGGCCGCACTGAAATAAACTGTGTTCCTTGATTCGAGAATCAGGGACCGCACCTCGGACGGGAGAAGAGAATCATCGGTGATCGCCCAGAGAGCGATATGCGTATCCAGCAAAAGTCTCATTCCTGGCCGGGTTCCTGAAAAAGAACGGCGATTTGTTCATTCTCCCCATCGATTTCGGGGGGAACGGAAAAGATCCCTTTGGCCACTCCGATCCTGTTTTCTGAAGAAATGGGCTCCTCAAGCCCCACCAGTCTGGCCACAGGACATCCATGCCGGGCAATGATGATCTCCTTTTCCGATCCTTTTTCCACCGCTTCGATAAGTTTTGACAGGTGAGTTTTCGCTTCATAAATTTGAACAATTTTCATCCCGAGACTCCCCTTCGAATTTCTTATCTAGTCTGGTCTGGCCAGACCAAGTTCATGTCACCCAGTTTATCTTTTCCCCTGGATTTGTCAAAAAATAAAACCTCTTCTCAGAACTTCATTGCACCCATGCCCCCGCATCCGGATAGATCCAGACTAGCTTCCTGAAGCCGACCAAGGGGCCTCAATGTTAAAGACCTCTCGCATTTTAGAACTGAAAAGCGTGCTCAAGAGAAGTAATGCTTTATGACGAGGCCCGCAGAATGGCTCCACGTCGATGTTCCCGGGTCATGACAACGCAAAGGGATGGATCGGTGAGTCTGATTATATGATCCTCCGTCTTTTCCTCAGATGACTACAGAAATACGGGGCAAGACAACATCCGGATGCCCCTTCAAAAGGAAGGACCCGATAAAAATCCTCGTGTTGCAATGAAACGAGGGCGGATGCTAGGATTTCAGTTACATGATCCCTCATCACGTCAAACATTCATTCCCCATCCCCAGGAGCTTTCCTTGGATCCGTCTCCGCCCCTGATCGACAAGGGATCCCGCATCGCCTGGCTTGGCCTCGGCACCATGGGAAGACCGATGGCCCGAAGGCTTGCCGAGGCCGGTTTCCGGATCAGAGGCTACAACCGGATTCTTCACGAGCCTCTTTCCACTCTTCCGTTCCCGGTGGGGACCGATGCCGCCGAATGCGTCTCCGAAAGCGACCTCGTCATCGTCATGGTCCGGGATGGTGGTGTCGCCCGGGATCTTTTTACCGGACCTCGGGGGATCCTTGCAGGACTTCGTCCCGGCCAGATCGTCGTCAACATGTCGACCGAGTCCCCGGCCGAGGCCCGGTCGGAAGCGGCCGCCTGTCAGGGAAAAGGGGCGCTCTATTTCGACATTCCCGTCTCGGGGTCGGTCGTTCCGGCAGAGAGGGGAGAGCTTCTCCTTCTGGCGGGAGGAAACGAAGACTACCGGAAAAACATCGAAAAGCCCCTTTCGGTGCTGGGAAAAAACCTCCACTGGTTCGGTCCGGCAGGCTCCGGCATGGCCGCGAAGCTCGCGATCAACTATCTTCTGGCCTCCCACATGGAGGCCCTTGTCCAAATGCTCCTGATCGGGGAATCCCTGGGTCTCGACAAAAAGGCCCTGTCCGATGCCCTCCTCGAAAGTCCCCTCATCACTCCCTTCTACCGGATCAAGATCAAAAATCTGCTCGAGGAAAATTACACAAAGGCCTTCTCCGCCTCCCTCATGAAAAAGGATCTGGATCTTCTGCTGGCTGAGCTTCTCTCCCATGACCAGTCCATTCCCGAACCACTCTCCCATCTTCGCGCCCTGTACCGGCGGAGCGTAGTCAGGGGACTGGGCGAAAAGGATCTCTCGGTCATCCAGGACCTTCTCAAATCCGACAGCCAGGGATCCTGATGGGGATCCCCATTCTCTGCACGGATCTCGAAAAAACCTACGGACGCCCCGGAGGACCCACCCAGAGCGTCCTCAAAAAACTCTCCTTTTCCATAGAGGCGGGGGAGTGGGTGGTCATCATGGGGGATTCGGGCTCCGGAAAGTCGACCCTTCTCAATATCCTGGCCGGGATCGACCCCTACGATTCGGGGGAGATGCTTCTGGACGGCCGATCCTGGGGTCCCTTAAATGACGAGGACAAAACCCTCGTCCGCCGCCGCGACATGGGATTCATCTTCCAGAACTACAATCTCTTCCCTTTTTTGAGCGTCTACGAAAACGTCGCCCTTCCCGCCCGCATCAATGGCCGTCACGACCGGGAGGCGGTCCATTCCCTTCTCCGGGAGGTGGGGCTCGGGGACAAGCACGCCAAGTTCCCCGCCGAACTCTCCGGAGGCGAGCAGCAGCGCGTTGCGGTGGCCCGGGCCCTCATACACCGTCCCCGGCTTTTGCTGGCCGACGAGCCGACGGGCGCCCTCGACCACCTCACCGGGCGCAAGATTCTCGAACTCATGACCCTCCTTCACAAGGAGTTCCGCCCGACGATCGTCATGAGCACCCACAGCATGGATGCGGCCCGCTACGGAACACGCATCCTCCACCTCCGGGACGGCCAGTTCGTTCCTTCGTCCGGACTCTGACCGGCCGTGTCCTCAACGCTCTTTTTTCTCTCCTATTCCTTTCGGAACCTCCGGCGGACCCCGCTGGCCACCCTTCTGACCCTGTTCGGCATCTCGCTCGGAACCGCCATCGTCCTGGCGATCGTCCAGGCCGACAATAGCTCCCTCCTCTCCTTCAAGAACGCCATCAACCATGTCCGGGACCCGGCCGTTCTCTCCCTCGTCGCCCCTTCCGGAAATTTTTTCCCCGACACGGCCATCGACAAGCTCGAGCGGAATCTCGGTCCCGCCCCCTTCCGGATCTCCCCCCTGCTCGAGCTCACCGTGGTCTATCACGGTCAGACTTTTCTGTTGAAGGGGCTCGACTTTCTGGAGAGCGCCGACCGGCCCCCCGGGAAAAAGGACCAGGAAATCCTTTCCGTCCGGGGGGGCGTCTATCTTCCCCCCCGGACCCTCGCCCTGTGGCATCTCAAACCGGGAGAGCGGATCGGGGTCGATTACGGAACGGCCTCCGTTCCCCTCGAGATCCTGGGGGAGATTCCCGACACCATCCGGTCCCGTATGCTTCCACGGAACACCTTCCTCATCGACCTCTCCTGGGCCCAGGACCTCTTCGGAAAAAACGGCGCGCTTTCCCGGATCGATCTTCTGTGGGACGGGCCGCCCGGCCAGAAGCCGAATCCAAAAGCCGTTTCGGCCGAAGCCCGATCCCTGCGCTCCCTCTTTTCCAAGAAGCTTCTGGTCCTCACCCGGCAGGCCCGAAAAAATCAGTACGACTCGATGCTCGCGGCCTACCGCTCCAACCTCATGGCCCTCTCACTCGTGGCCTTCCTGGTCGCCTATTTTCTGATCGGAAACACACTTCTCCTCTTCGTCGTCCGGCGACGGGCAGAAATCGCGACACTGCGCCTTCTGGGGGTGACAGCCCGGGAGATCCGGCTGCTACTCGCCTTCGAGGCCGCCTGGTTCGGCCTTTTGGGGGGTCTGTTCGGCCTTGTGTGGGGGCAATTCTTGGCCAGAATCACGCTTCAGGCCGTCCAGCGGACGATCGCCACGATGTTTCTCCCGCCGCATCTTCTCCCCGTCGGAACCTCCCTGGCCGAAGACCTCCTGGCGCTCCTCTTTTCCATGGGCGTCTCCCTCGTCGCCATCGCGGGCCCTCTCCGGGAGGCCACGCGCATTCCGCCCGTCCTGGGGCTCTCCCGCATCCAGGAGGAGGAAGGACAGACGACGCACCAGAAGACTTTCTGGGCCCTTTTCGTCTTTTTCGGGCTTCTCTCCTTCGGACTGACCCGACTTCCCGCCTTCCACCGCTTCCCCTGGGGCGGCTACGCTGCCGCCCTTTTCGCCGTCTTCTCCGGAAGCTTCCTTATTCCGGCCCTTCTGGGCGCCCTCGCGCCCCTCTTCCGCTCTCTTTCCTCCCGCTTTCCGAATCCGGTCCATTCCCTTTCCCTGTCCGCCTTCACCGCCACGATCAGCCGGACCCGGATCGCAATTTCTGGCGTGATGGCAAGTTTGGGGATGGTCATCGGCATCGTGGTCATGATCGCCTCCTTCGAGAAGACCCTGAACCTCTGGATTACCCAGAATCTGAAGGCCGACGTCTACATCAAACCCGCCACCTGCCTCACCTCCTACTGCGCCGAAACCCTTTCCGGCACCCTCACAAAAATGATCGCGGAGAACCCTCTCGTGGACAGGATAGCCCGGTACACCCTTCTTTCGGCCACGATAGGAGGAAAACCCTCTTATTTGGCCTATTCCGACCTGGACCGCTTCTACCGGAACATTCCCCTGCCACTGGTCGGATCGGCCCCCTCCGGACCGATTCTGCAAAACTTCATGGCCGGTCGCGGAGTTCTGGTCTCCGAACCCTTTGCCAGCCGCTTCGGAAAAGAGGTCGGAGACCCGGTCACCTACCCCACCAAAAACGGTCCTGTCACCCGCCCCATCCTCGGGATCTACCGGGATTACTCCACCATCGAGGGGATCGTCCTTCTCCCCTATGGCCTTCTTTCCTCCGAACAGGGCGTGACCGCCCCGTCCAATCTCTCTGTATTTCTCAAAAAAACGGGACAGGTTTCCGCTTTCGAGGCCAGCCTGAATCGCTCCCTCCCTCCGGAGATCCATCTTCTGATCCGCTCCCAGAGAGGTCTTCGAGACCGGATCCTCGAGGTCTTCCACCAGTCCTTCTCCGTTACCTACGCGCTCCTTGCGATCGCGATCGTGGTCTCGATTTTCGGCGTTTCGAACTCCCTCGTCCTCCTTCTCTATGAGCGGCGAAAGGAATTCGCCCTCTATCGCTATCTCGGCCTTCTATACCGGGAGAAGATCGTCATGCTCCTCCTCGAAACCACGCTCATCGTTCTCTGGGGGATCCTCCTGGGGGTGATTCTGGGACTTCTTGTGGGGGCCATCATCGTCTTCGTCATCAACCGGGAGGCCTTCGGCTGGACCATCCTCTGGAACCTTCCCGGCAAGGATATCCTCCTTCTCTGCTCGCTTCTCTTTGGCGCCTCCCTTCTCTCCCTTGCCGCCCCGGCCTATCTTTTAAAGCGCGACCAGGCCCTGACGGGAGAGCGCCTGTGAAGGACTTCCTAGGACACCTGATTCTCTCCCTTTTCTTTGGGGGACTCCTTCTCTCTCCTCTCCCGGCCTTGGCCGACTCCTCTCCCGCCCCTTCCCTCTGGGCCCATCTTGACCC
>JAKBXW010000034.1 GCA_021840555.1 Nitrospirota bacterium | reverse complement strand
GGCTATCTCGCCAGGTACGCGGCCCTCGTGGAAAGCGGAAGTCGGGGGGCGGTTCTCAGGACCCCGGGGCAGGCCATCCGTTGAGCGCACAACCGCCCAAGGAATGGCTCGACCTGTCAGGAAGGACCGTCCTGGTGACGGGGGGGGCCGGCTTCATCGGCTCCCACCTGTGCGACAGCCTTTTGTCCCATGGGGCAACGGTCGATGTCCTCGACAATTTTTCCACCGGTTTTGCCCAGAATCTTCCAACGAAAGTCCGGACCCTCTGGAAGGAGGACGTGGCCGCTCCTCCGGCTCTCCCTCCCTACGACCTGATCTTCCATCTGGCCTGTCCCGCCTCGCCCCCCCGCTATCAGGCCGATCCCGTGGCGACCTTCCGGACCGCGGTTTTCGGAACGGTGGCGATGCTCGAGGAGGCCCGGAAACACCGCTCGCGGATCCTGATCGCCTCCACCTCGGAAATCTATGGGGATCCCCTGGAACATCCTCAGAAGGAGACATACTGGGGCCATGTGAACCCGGTCGGTCTCCGCTCCTGCTACGACGAGGGCAAGCGTGCCGCCGAGACCATCGCCACCGACTACCGGAGAAAATATGGGATCGACCTCCGCATCGTCCGCATCTTCAACACCTACGGACCCCGGATGGACCCCTTCGATGGGCGGGTGGTGAGCAACTTTATCCGGCAGGCCCTTTCGGGGGAGCCTCTCACCATCTACGGGGACGGATCCCAGTCCCGCTCCTTCTGCTACGTCTCCGATCTTGTGGAGGGGATCCTTCGCGCGGGGCGTGTGGTCCGCCTTCCGGATCCGCTCAATCTGGGCAATCCCGGAGAGTTCACCATCGCCCTGCTCGCCGATCTTCTCGAAGAGGTGGTGGGCCATCCGCTCAAGCGGGAACACAGACCTCTTCCGGAAGACGATCCGCGACGCCGGCGTCCGGACATCACCCGGGCCCACGAACTTCTCGGATGGAGTCCGGAGGTCTCCCTTCGGGCGGGGATCACCCGCACCATCGAAAACTTCCTGGAACGAAAACCATGGGGCGGAGGCTCCGGAGCCTGATGGGACGCGGCCGGGGCACCAACCTCGCGGTCGCCCTCGCCATCAGCGGGGCGGCCCTTTTTTTCGCGCTCCGCCATGTCTCCCTTCATCGGCTGGGTCATGTTCTCTGGAAGGGCCATTACGGCTGGCTCCTTCCGGCCTCCTTTCTTCTTCTTGCGATCTTCGCCCTCCGGGCGCTGTTCTGGCGGCAGACCCTTTCGGTCACACGGCGGGTCGCCTATCCGCCCCTCTACGCCTCGGTCGTTGTCGGAACCATGGCCAACAACATCCTTCCTTTCCGGGCGGGCGAGATGATCCGGGCGCTCTATGCAAGAAAGCTCGAGAACCTGCCCCTGCCGCTCCTTTTGTCGACGATCTTCATCGAACGCCTCTTCGACCTGATTTCCCTCTCCCTGCTTCTTTTTCTCTTCCTGACCACGGCCGGCCAACCCCTGGGCCACAAAGGGATATGGGTCATCGGGGGCACCTTCGGGCTGTTCGCCGGTCTTTATCTTTTGGTCCATGGCCGGGAGGGGCTCCTGGGCTTCCTGGACCGGACGATCATGCCCCTGACAAGAGGCCATCGTCTGGCGACCCGTCTTTTTTCCACGATCGAACAGGCGCTTCACGGACTGTCGAGCCTCACATCCCCGGTCCTTTTGCTCCGGCTCTTTCTGACGAGTCTTCTGATATGGTTTTTGACCCTCCTCTTCACCTGGCTGTGCCTGGTCACCTTCGATGTGACCCAAAGACCGGTGGAGGTGACGCTGGCCTTTCTCGTCTTCACCAATCTGGCTCTTCTGGTGCCCTCTTCTCCGGGAGGGATCGGGGTCGTCCAGCTGGCGGCCGTCTATGCCCTGGCTCCCTTCCATGTCTCGGACAACCGGGCCGTGGCCCTCTCCCTCGTCAACCAGGCCCTCGTGATCGCGGTCACGGCGATTCTGGGCTATCTCATTCTCTCCCGCTCCCACCTGTCTCTGTCGGCGATGCAGGAGCAGGCTCTGGACCTCTCCGGAGCGGCCGTCGCGCCGGAAGACGGCGTCGCCAAAAAGGACCGTCCGTGAGCCGCCTCGTCAATGCCTTCTCCTATTCCCATTCCCGGGGAGAGCTCTTCCGGAGCTGCCCCCGCCGCTACTGGTTTGTCCGGTACGGCTCCTGGGGAGGATGGGAGCGGGACGCCGACCCGGAGACCCGTGAAATCTACCGCCTGAACAAACTCTCCAACCGCTACCTCTGGACCGGCCACCATGTGCACGAGGCGGTCCGGCTCCTCGTCGAAACGGTGCGGGAAGGAAGGCCCCTCCCCCCGCCGGAGACGCTTCGGGAAGAGCTTTTGGCCGTCTTCCGCCGGGAGTTCGCCCATTCCCGGAAGGACCGTTCCGGCCTCAATCCGGTCCGCAAGGGCTTCTTCGGGCTTCTGGAGCACGAGGGGGGCGCTTTTGCCATCGACGATGCGGAATGGAAGCCGACGGTGGAACGGGCCCTTTCCGCTATAGAGGGTTTCTCGAGAAGCTGGGTCCTTCCGGAAATCGCGGGACTGCCTCCCGGGGATCTCCTGGATCGGGATACGGAGCTTCGGACGGCTCTCCTGTCGGTGGACGGCCGGGCCGTTCCCGTCCACCTGAAAATCGATCTGGCCTTCCGGAGCCGCTCGGGAGATGTCTGCGTTCTCGACTGGAAAACCGGACGGCCGGGAAAGGCGGGAGACCACGACCGCCAGCTCGGACTCTACGCCTGGTATTTCGAGGGGGAGAGGGGCATCCCGGTCGAGTCCCTTCGCCTCGGCCCCGTCTATCTGGCCTACCGGCCCGACCGGCGTGAAACCGTAACGGTCAGCCGGGAGGAGGTCGAGAAGGTGGTGGAGGAGGCGCGGGCGACGATCCGTGAGATCCTTTCCTGCGTGGACGATCCCGACCGGGGGGTGGCCCGTAAGGAGCGCTTCCCCGTGACGCTCCGTCCTTTCGATTGCCGCGACTGCCCCTTCACCCGTTTCTGTCCGGATCGTCCCCGGTGAATCCGCGTGAGCGCGGTGCGCGCGAGATGGCCCGGATCAGCGGGAGAACGGGGGAGGGGATCGGGGAGCGGCTCGGACGGCTCTCTTCCACCATGGAAGCTCTTCTGGTGGAGCAGGGGTACGGTAAGGTCTACGCATCCCCGGAGCTTTCGCGTCAGTTCCGGGAGATCGCCACGATTGCAATTCTGGCGGCAGGGGGCTTCACCGCCGAGCTCAGGATCCATGTCGAGGCCGCTCTCCGGGTCGGGGTCGATCTCACTGAACTCGTGGCCCTGGCCGAGCATCTGAGTCTCTATGCGGGGCTTCCCCGCATGATCGAACTGTCCGACGTGCTGGCCGAGTTCGCGGAAGGAAGGACCTTGCCGCTTATGGGGCGAACGATCTCCCTCCCGGACCACGAGACACGTCTTCTCGACACGGGGGGTGACGCTCCTCCCATGGTCTTCCTGCATTCGGTGGGAACGAGCCGATGGGCCTTCCGCCCTCTCCTGGACCGGATTGGGCCACGCTTTCGGGGGATCGCCTACGATCTTCGGGGCCACGGATCGGCGCAGGCTCCTCCGGAGACGCTCTCTCTCGATCGGTGGGCGGCGGATCTCCGGGAGCTTCTGGATACGCTGGGTTTGACGAAGGTCCACCTGGCAGGACTCTCCCTCGGCGGATCGGTGGCGCTGGCTTTTGCGGACCGCTACCCGGACCGGCTTCTCTCCCTTTCTCTCCTCGCGACCCCGCCCCCCGATCCGGAAAAATTCAGGAATCGCGCCAGGCAAATTCGGGAGGAAGGGGTCGAGTCCCAGATCGGCCCGACCCTGGCCCGGTGGTTCACCCCCGCCTTTCTGGGGGCGAATCCCTGGGAGGTCCGGATCTGCCGGGAGGATCTCCGTGTCATGGATCCGGAGGCCTGGGCCGCCTCCTTCGAGTCCCTTGCGGAAATGGCCCCTCTTCGGGGGCGCTCCTTCCCGTTTCCGGTGAGGGTCCTGGGAGGGGATCGCGACCAGTCGGTTCCGGTGGAGATCCTCCGCACTTTTGCCGCCAGGATCGCGGGAGCGGCCTTCGATGTCGTTCCGGAGGCTCCCCATCAGATGGCCCTCGAGGCTCCCGGGGCCCTGCTCGCATCCCTTCCATTCCGGAACTGAGACAGAAGGCCGCTTCAGAAGGCGGGATCATCTTCCGAAGAGCTCTTGCCGCGAGACATCGTGACCGCTTCAGAAGGCCGTTGACCAATAAATAAGGAGGATCTCATGGCTTTTTTCAGAAAATCAGGGACAGGGGGGCCGCTGGGCGAAAACCCGGAAAGGATTGCCCCCGGAAAAATCGTTCCTTCCTCCTATCTGCCTCCGGGGGATCCGCTTCCCAAGGATCTCGACGAGATCATCAAGATGGCGCCCGGCGTGATCGCCCCCCTTCTTGATGCGATCCAGTCGGACGGGATCGCGATCGCCTCTCCCGACATGGGGCGGGAGAAGAGCGGCAACGTCATCCTCTACATGAACCGGAAGATGCATGAAATCGTCGACCGGATGGAGGAGGAGCTTCGGAAAAATTTCGGGATCTCCCCCTCCGAAGTCGTGGGCGGATCGATCCACCGGTTCCACAAGAGTCCCGACCGGATCCGCGCGATCCTGTCGGAGATGAAGCCGGGGGAGACCCGCTTCAACCAGATCATCCCCGTCGGAAATCGCCGCATCAGCTCGGTGACGGAAATCCTGACCGACCAGAACGGCCGGAGGATCGGATATCTGACCATTTTCACAGACGTCACCTCCCACGCCCATCTCGAGGAGGTGTCGAAGAACGCGGAAAACATTTCCCGGATGGTGGAATCGATCGCCTCCCGCCTTGGAATTCTGGTTTCGCAGGCCGAACAGAGCCGGGAGACCATCACCATGATGAGCCAGGGCGTTCTGGAAAACGAGTCGGCCATGCAGAATCTTGGGGAGGGCGTCGGAAACCTCGGAAAGCGCTCGGAAGAAATCGGCTCCATCATCGAAACGATCAGCCAGATCGCCTCCCAGACGAACCTTCTGGCTTTGAACGCCGCGATCGAAGCCGCCCGGGCCGGAGAGCAGGGGCGAGGGTTCGCGGTGGTGGCCGACGAGGTCAGAAAGCTTGCGGAGCGGACGGCCCACGCGACCAAGGAGATCGCCTCCACCATCCGCAAGGTCCAGGAGGAGACCGCGCGGACGGTCAAGCTCCTTGATGAGAGCCGATCCCGCACCTCGAAGAACCGCGAATATGCAGGCCAGGCCGGAGAGGCGCTCCAGGTCATCCAGAAAGGGCACCGGGAGCTGATGGAGGCGGTGGGCGAGATCGCCGCAGCCGCCAGGAATCAGGATCAGTCGGTCCGCTCATTCATCGAAGAAAACTAGACCCCGGAACCGCCTCCGGAAGTTGTCAGGCTCCTTCGGGGGCGGCCCGCTCCGTTTCGGGAAAGGAGAAGGGCCGCTCCGGGGAGGGCTCCTCCCGGGCGCAGACGCTGTTTTTCCCCCCCCTTTTGGCGGAATACATCAAATTGTCGGCCCGTCTCAGGAGCTCGGCCATCGGTTCTCCCGGCCGGTACTGGGTCAGGCCGATACTGACCGTCACCCGCGTTCCGTCGGAGCGGAAAACGCTCTCTTCGATCCGACGGCGGAGGTTCTCCGCCAGCGGATCGGCCTCTTCCAGAGAGCGGCCCGGCAGAAGCAGCAGAAACTCCTCCCCTCCGAGACGGACGAAAACGTCCCCCTTCCGTACGACGCTTCGAATGGACTCCCCGACCATTGCAAGGACCTGATCGCCCGACTGATGGCCGTCCTGGTCATTGATGCTCTTGAAGTCGTCGATGTCGAGGAGTGCGATGGACAAGGCCATCCCGGAGATACGCCCGGCCTGGGCCATCAGCCTCGAGAGCTGGTCCAGTCCGGCTTTGCGGAGGAAGGCTCCCGTGAGTCCGTCGAGTGCCGCTTCGCGCGTCAGCCGGAGCTGGTAGGCATGAATGACTCCGTAGTGATACCAGGCGAGGGCCACGGCGACCCCGTAGGCGAGGAGCGCGCTCAGAAACACGGCAGGGGGGACGGGGGGCATGCGGGTCAGGACGGGAAAGAGGGTATATCCCGCCGTGATGCCGATCATGGCGACCGCGTTCCATACAAGCGCCCTCCGGAATCCCAGAAGAAAAAAATAGGTGAGGGGAAAGACCGGGTACCAGATCAGCATCAGGATTTCGTTTGCGGAGAGAACGGCCCCTGAGAGCTGCTGAATGAGAATGAGACCGGCGAAGCCGGTGAGGATCCTTTCGAGGTCCTGGGGCCTCCGGCGAAGCCAGAGAAGGAGGAGGGGGGCGACGACCGAAAAAAGAACCGACGGGAGAACCCGGAAAAAGTCGTTTCGGAAGGATTCGATCCCCGTCATCACGAGCGAGGACAGGATGCCGATGACCCCTCCCACCCTGAGAAAACGGATGCGGTCGCGTATGAAACTCCTGTCTTCGGGAAGGTCTTGAATGTCGGCTTGTTCCCTGTTCGTCGCCATTGATCGACTCCGGAGCGCAACAATGAGGATCCCGGGACGTGGGTGAGGACCGGGAAGGCAGGAGAAAACGGGGAGCCGATCACGGGTCCGTTGGGAATGGGAGGGTCGGTTCTGGGGCTTCCGACGGGATGATTCTAGGATTTTTTGAATGAAATGGCAAATGGGAACGGCACGGATGAGGGAGGCGTCTTTTTTCGACAGTCCGGACTCATTCGGGGCTTTTGGATGCATTGTTCCGGAGTGGGAGATTCCCGACGAAAAAAAGAGCCGAAAAGAAGACAAGCCCCAGAAAAAGACACAGGTCCCTCATTTTTTCGGACGGATTGTCCTGCCGAATCCGGACAAATTTCCGGAGAATCCGAAGGCGCGGTCCTCTTTGGCGCGGGAGAGCCACCGTGGTCCGAAGAAGACCCGGCTCATAAATGGAAAGGAGCGGAGGCGTGATCTTTGCTCCCCAGACGATCGGCCCCTGGAAAAGAAGCCGGTCGTGTCCGATCGAATCCCATGTTCCGGCCCCCCCCCTGCCAGACTTGTTCCCGGGGCGAGAGGAGCCCCTCTGTCGGGGGAGCATTCCCGAATGCGAGGGGAATGGCCTCAATGCGGCGTTCCGGGACTTCGGCAAGAGATCCGAAGACGAACAGGGCGGACAAGTCCAGGAACAGGATGAGCATCAGCCGGCGTTTTGTCCCGATCTGAAAGGCCATCCGCCTGCCGGCCAGGATCGCCGTCCCGGTCCCGGCCAGGGCGAGGGTGGAAAGAAGAAGCGTGTCTCCCAGGAAGGAGGCTGGTAGCACGACCCGTACCTTGCGGGATAGCCTGGACATTCCGCTGGAGGTTTCGATGATGCGGATCTGGTAAAGGCCGGGATCATCAAGGGAAAGGATAACGGGGCGGGGATCCGGGGAGTCGGCCAGGACGAGGCGCATGACCGTCGAGGGGACGGGCCACCTCCCGGGGGCGTAGGGAGAGCGGGATTCCTTCGTCACCACCAGCAGAAGCGTTGCGGCCTTCTTTCCGGAAGACCCCGGTGGAATCATGATCCGAAAGGGACGGCCGGCCCTGGGAAAGGCCGGGTCGAGCTTATGATCTCCCTCGATCGAACCATGATAGACCCGGACGAAGATTCCCGTTCCGCCGACAATGAGAAGGACGGCCAGGAAAGGAGCCAGGATTCCCCACCGCGGATCCGGACATGTCTTGACGCGCACCGGAGGGAGCATGGGGATCAGGATCGGCTGCCGTTCCGGCCGATTCCCTGGATCGCGAGGAGCGCGCCAAAGACGGCGATGAGGATCCCTGAGAAGGTGATGGCCTGAAGCCCCAGGTCTCCGATTCTGGAATGGGCGTGGATGTCGTCGCGGACGATTCCCAGAAACAGGGGGCCGGTGGCGGGGATCAGGGAGAGAAGGGCGATGGCCCCTCCGAGAATTCGGACGGTTTTTTCGGACATGGCGTTTCCTTTGTCATTTGAGAGGCGTTCATGGGTTTTGTTTTGCCGGGCCGCCTTTTCAGGGAGCCGGAGCGATGGTTTCCAGCATGGCCGGGATGTCGGCCGGAAGTCCGACCGATTCCTGGACCCTGCCCCGGGTGTCCCGATAAAGAATCGTGGGGGTGGCTATTTTTCCGGTCCAGAGCTTCAACATCATGGTGTTCTGGGTGACCGCCTCCTGGGCTTTTGTGTCGATCGGCCCCGAAACCGGGTAGCCGCCTTCTTCGAGAAGGTCGCTGAAATGATTTTCATTGTCGGCCAGGGCGGCGGGCGGGTCCTTTGCCGCGAGGATGGCGGCCGATCGGGCCAGGGAAGAGGGTTTAAGGGAGAAGGCCACCGGGATCCAGAGAACGGTCAGGTCGGAGACCCCCGACAGCGCTTCCCAGAGCCGATGGCAATAGGAGCAGTCGGGGTTAAAGTAGACCCAGAGGGTCCGGGATCCGTGGCCAATGACGATGGCGGTCGCCACCCTCCTGGTTTTTTCCAGGAACTGCGCCCTGTCGGCGGGTGTGTTTCCGGCCAGGTCCGGAAGCTCTGACATTCCGGAAGCCCGGGCGGGAAGGGGAAGGGAGAGCATCGTCCCGATGAGGATTCCCGAAAGAAGCCCTGTCGCCGAAATCCCTTTTCTCCGGAGGAATGTCATGGTTTCTTCTCCCCGACGACGAGGGTGAGATGGGCCAGATAGCCCTTCCGGGAGGGAGTGGTGGTCCCCATGCCCTTCATGTCCATCTTTTCCATCTCCATTCCCTCCATCCCTCCGTCACCCATATTCATCCCTTTCATCCCTGACATTTCACCCTCTTCCCGGTGTGTCAGGGGGTCGGCCTCCACGACCGTCACCTCATGGCGGCCCGGGGCAAGGGAGTGAAGGGTGACGGTGACTTCGGAGGACGAGGCCGTCGTCATGAGGGCCATCCGCCCGTCCACATATAGGTGAAGATGCAGGGGATGGGATCGGGTGGGCGCGGGAAGAATGTGAAGGCGCAGGCGGATCGGAGAACCGGATTCCGCGAGGGAGGCCGGCTTGAGTGTCACCTTCGGGGAGGCGTCCGCCGCAAGGAGCGTCCGGGCTCCCGCCAGAAGAAGGAGAGCCGGGATGAAGGCGAGAAGGACGGTCGAGAGCCGGGGGAACGGGCGTGAGAGGTTCATGATGTTCCTTTCTTTTTTCAGGGCGTGTTGGGGGGAGGGGGCTGGGTTTCCCCCTCCCGCTTTTGGATCCGGTCGGAATCCGCAATGGTTCCAGGGTCCACGAGAGCCTCTAGAAAGAGTACCGGATTCCGATCATGACCGGAAGGGACCAGGTATCGCTGACATGGGCGATCGTGCCCGGGGGATTTCCGACGGTGGTGTTGATCCCCAGAGGCGCCGTTTCGTAATAGGCGTCGGCCTCCAGAAAGACCCCGAGGTTTTTCGAGACGGGATAGAGGGCTCCGGCTCCCAGCATCCAGCCATATCCCGCCTGGGCATCGATTCCTCCATAGGTATTGTAGGAGGCGCCGAAGGTCGCGTTCAAATAGGGAAGGACCGGAAGGCGCTCCGTCCCCGGCAGATAGTAGTTTCCGCCGAAGCCCACCAGGGAATGGGTGTTCTGGGAAAAATAGCTCTGCTGGAAGGTCAGGTACAGGAAGAGACGGGAAAAAGCCATCTTTCCGATACGGAGCCCCCAGAGGGGCGCCGAGCCGAAGGCGTAGGGGACGGTTTGCCCGGTCGTGGTGCTGTAGGATCCGGAGAGTGAGGTGTCTCCTCCGGCAAAGCCTTCTATGGCGAACCCCGTTCCGGGAATGCTTCCCCCCGCCGAAGACGGGCCGGAAGGGGTGGCGGAAGGCGAGGGGGCCATGGAGCCCATGGCCGGAATCTGGGTCTCGGCCGGGGACCATCGGGGCGACAGTGCGAGAGCGCCCAGGGCGAACGCCATCCCGAAGAAAATCGTGATCGTGCGTCTTTTCATCCGTTCATCCTTTGTTTAAGGGCTAGAACATCCACATGAAACCCAGGTTGGCCTTGAAGGTCGGGAAAGGGGCCAGGTTGTTGTTCGCAACGCTCTGCCCCGGATCCGACCAGTAGAGGTATTTGATGACGTTGGCGAACAGCATCAGGTTCGGAAGGCTTTTGGGAATCATCCACGCCCCCACCCCCACCTGTTCGGTGAAGGCCTCCGTGCCCAGGATGGGGCCGGCGGGCGTGAGCACGCCGTTGATGGTCTCGGGATTGATCTGGAGGTTGGCCGAGTTGTAGTGGATGTAGTCGCCCAGTGTGACCCATAGCTCCGGCATGTCAGAATGGAGCCCCGTCACCCGGTATCCGACCATGTAGTCGGTGTTGATGGTGTCGCCGGTCTCGACCCCCAGATTGTTGGGAAGTTCGAATGAGTTGAGAAAATCCCCCACCAGCATCCACCGGCCGTTGGAAAAGGTATGCATCACTTCAATGCCGAAGGTCAGCTCGTAGCTTCCGGCTCCGGTGAGGTCGCTGTTGACATACTGGTTGTTGAAGGTCTGGAGGGTGGGAGAGGTCGGGAAATGGACCCCCTGGACCAGGACGATCCGGGTGGCTCCCGAGAAGGTGTTCCGGTCGTAGACGTCGAGGAGATTCGCGATCCAGAGGTCGCCCGGAACCGCAACCATGCCGGGATTGTTGTTTCCGAGTCCGGGAGTGTATCCGGAGGACATGTTTCCGGGCCAGTTCCACCGGTAGTAGAAAGGTTCGGTCACCTGCACCATCCAGCGCTTCGTGGCGAGGAGCTGGAGGGTGTTCTCCTGGGTCATCAGGAGTTCTGAGGCCGAAAGGCCATGGACATTGGAGCCGAACCAGGCGCTGTTGTTCACCAGGGTGCTGGCGTAGTCCCAGCGCATGGATTCCATGACGTCGCTCGTCCAGAACATGGCGGCATCGACCCCCATGTGCTCGAGGCAGAAGACGCAGGCCCGGGCACGGGGGGGCGCGGAAAAGATCAGGACGAGAAGAACTGCCACGAGCAGGAGCCCCCGTGCGGCTCCGGAGAGGGCGCGGCGTGTGGGGACGGTTTTTGTTTGAGGCATTCGTTCCTCCATTTCAGACAGAGTGGTTTGTAGTCAGGGTTGTCGGATGTCCGAAGGGAGGAGAGGCGCGGGGGGGGATCGGGGAGGGGCCGGACCGGGGAGGCGAGGGGCGCAGGTTCCCGGAAGACTCCCGGGGAAAGACAAGGCAGGAAAGGCGCCGTCTCGGGGCGTTCAAAGGCCAGGTCCGGGAGGAGCCCGGGGGACGTTAGCGCCGCGCCGGCTTCATGCGGACACTCCAGTGAACACCCCGTTGTCCGGATGTGACGGCAGGGAAGGGCCCGTTCGGGGTGCCGGGACTGGAAATCCGGCGGTATCGGAAGGTGTTCGGCCTGAAGTGCCGGAGCCGAAGGTTCGGGAAGGAGAAAGAGTCCCGCATGGGTGTGCCGGGGCAGGGCCACCAGAAAGAAAATGGCTCCAAGAACGGCCGCAAGAAGTCCCAGGGTCGACCAGGAGCGTCGTCCGCTTCCGGCCCGGGAACCGGGAGAAGACGGTGGGGGAGGCTCCGAGGAACCAATATCTTTGAAAAGGCTGTTCGGCATTGACAGCGTCCGGGACATCATTCTGCTCTCGTTGGGTCCTGTCTCCCGGAAAGCGCGCGGAAGGGTCAGGAACCGGATTTCGGGAAATCGTCAGACGGGGAGACCCCGTGCCGACATTTCAGAGAGAGAAGGCGTGACGGGGGGGAGGTTCGGGAGAAGCGATGGAGGGGGAGGGGAGGGGCTGGAAAAGGGCATTTCGCCCCAGGGTTGTTTCGGTTCCCCCGGGAAAGATTGGAAACTCTGTCAGGGCCGCCGGTGCGTAATGAGGAGAGAGGAAAAGCGCCGGATCGGAATGGTGGCACTCCCAGGAGGGAAGAGGTCCCGAATAGGCGTGATGGCACAGAAGATCCCCGTCTTCCTCCGGTGGTCCTGGAGGCACCGTGCCGGACGAAAGATCCGAAAAATGCGAAAGAGCCTCCGAAGCGAGGAGGGGGAGAGGGCGTTCGGATCCGATGGACGTCGCGATCCCGTCCGGAACGGCCAGAAAAGAAAAGAGGGGTGGGGCCTTCGGAACCCGAGCGGAGATCGCCATCCCTTTCCCGCCAGCCGTGGCCAGAAAGAGGAACGCGAGAACGAGAATTGCGGCTCCCCACCGAAGGGAGTCAGATCGAACCATAAGAACATCTCCCGGAAGCCCGCCCCGGGGAGATTGCCGAAGGGGGCCTTTCGAATTCTTAGAGTCTAGGCCATCACGCCCCGGCGTGTCAACGACACCGGTCCGGTCCCGGCAATTCACGCTCTGGTTTTTTAACCGGAATGGCTGAGTCTTATGGCAAGTGGTGGGGAAAGGATCGGACCGGGAGGTCTGGAGCATTCCCGCGTGTCGCCTTTCTCTTATCTGTCCCGGACCTTCCGGGGAAAACGCTCCGGGATTCCGGGGGCAGGCCGGGTCCCCTGCTGAAGAATATTGCGGAAGGCTCTGGAAAAAAAATCCCGACCCTGTAGAATGGATCCTGCAGGAATACACGTTCGGAAGCCATGATCCGTCCCGCTCCGCTCCGCGCGGGGGAACGGAGCGGGACGACCGAAGCCGGGGGGATACATGTGAATCTTCGGGGACGTTACGCGTATGGAGTCGCGATCCTTTTTGTCGTCATGGTCCTCGGTCCGGTGGCGACGGAGAAAATCCTGTCCTTCCAGAAACACAGGATCGAAGGGCAGGCCCGGCTGGCCACCCTCTCCCGCATCTCATACAACCTCCTTTTCCTAGAAAACGTCGCCGAAAACATCGAAAGGGAGGTGTTCGAAGGAACATTCCTCCTCTCCAGGGAAAGACGGGCCTATATCCGCGGACTTCTGGTCCAGGGCCAGAAGTCCCTGGAATTTGTCCTTTCAAAAAGCTCCTATCTGACTGCCACCCAGAGGGCGATCCTCGAATCCGTACGGCAGGGATTCCCCGCGGTTTCCGGGAAAGGAGTTCCCTTCGCGGGAGCGCTCATGTCGTATTCCCGCCTCAAGGGACCGATCCGGGAGATCCGGCTTCTGGCCCTTTCCATCCAGGGCTCCGAAGCCACCCTTGAAAAAGAGAATCTCGGGATCCTCGAACGGGAACACCGGATTTCCCTGGAGCTGGCCCTTCTCTTTTTCGTCCTCGTTCTCGCCGGTCTCTTTTCCCTCTTCCTGAGATCCCGCAGAATCTCCGCGGTCCACGAAGATGTCCTCCGGACACTCATCGAGGAGCTGTCTCTCGAAGAGGATCTTCCCGCCATGGTGGCCCATGCCCTCCGTTCCGCCGAAAGGCTGGCCGAGGCGGACGGGAGCGGCGTCGCCCTGCTCGACCGGGAGGGCCAATGCCTCTCCTACCGCTTCAGGTCGGGGATCCTTCTGGCGGCCGACTCCCGGGAAGCGTCGCGTCCCTTTTCCCTTCAGGAGAGCGTCGGGACAGACTTTTTCGATTCGGGTGAGGGGCGCCTGATCGCGGACTACGGAGGCGACAGGAAATGTCTTCCCTGGGTCCGGGAAAGGGGCGTCCGCTCGGCGGCCGTCGTGCCGGTGGTCTCGGGACCGTCGCCGGGAGAGCCTCTCGGGATCCTGATGATCGTTTCGTCGAACCCCCGGCGCCCCGTCGACGGAAAAATCCTTCCCCTCCTCGCGGCCGTCGCCCGCCAGATCGGGATCGGACTCCACCGCGAGGCCCTCCTTTCCGAGATCCGGGTCCAGAAGGACCGCCTCCAGGACGTCTTCGACCATCTGCCCGACATCGTCTACACCCTCATTTTCCCCGAACTGGCTCCGGTGTACGTCAGCCCCTCCTCCACGCAGGTCCTGGGATACACCCCCGAGGAGCTCGTCGCCGACTCCGGTCTCTGGAAAAGGCTCGCCATGGACGACGGACTCCTTCGGATCCAGAAGGCGATCGACCGGACCCTGCGGGAGAAGGGGACTGCCGTTCGTGCCGAGTTTTCCTTCCGCCACCGGGACGGACGCGAGGTGGCCTTCATCGCTCACGGGACGATTTCATGGAGTCCGGACGGGCTTCCCGTCGAGCTCCATGGCATCCTCCTGAACGTCACGGAGTGGAAAAGGGCCGAAAGGCAAAAGGAGATCTTCTACGAAACCATCCTCGCCCTCTCCGGTCAGTCGGAGCTCGACCGGTTCGTGGCCCAGGCCCTCCGGGCCGTTTGCGAACTGACGGGCGCCGAGGTGGCGGCGGTCGCCCTTCACGATCCCGCGACCGGCCTCCTGTCCTACCGCTGGAGGACGGAAGGGCTGGAGGGAATCCCCGAAGCGGAATTCGGACGTCCGTTTCCCCCCGGGCAGGGGATGGCCGGACAGGTTTTTTCGACAGAAAAACCTTTAATAGTCGACAACTACTCCGACATGGCCGATTCCCTTCCCGCCTTTCTCCGGTTCGGACACAAAAGCGCCCTCGCCGTCCCTCTCCATTCGGAGGGCCGGATCGTCGGAACGCTCTCCCTTGCCTCGATAACCCGTCTCTCCGCCTTTTCCGACAGCGACATTCCCCCCGTCGACACGATCGCTCGCCAGATGGGAATCGCGATCGCTCGCCACAACCTCGAAGACGCGCTCCGCCGCGAGAAGGAGCACCAGGACCGGATCCTCGGGACCGTGCCCGACATCGTCTTCGAAACCGTCTGGCCGGAACTCGTTCCGATGTACCTCTCTCCCTCCCTCCTCGAGATCACCGGATTCGAGCCGGAAGCCTCCCTCGGGGACCGGACCTTCTTCGACCGCTCGCTCCATCCGGAGGACAGGGACCGCTTCCGGAGCCTCCTCGAAAAGACCTGGGAGGGGGAGCCCCAGGAGGCCACGGAACTCCGGTTTCTCCCGGCCGGCGGGCTCCCCTTCCTCTGGTTTCTCGTCCGGGCGATGCTGGACCGGGATGCCTCCGGGGAGCCCCGCCGCCTGATCGGGACCTTCACCGACATCACCGCCCGGAAGAACGAAGAGATCAAGAACGAGCGGATCTTCCGGATCGTGGAGGCGATCTCGCTCCAGAACGATCCGGAAATGATCGGGAAGGACGTCGTCGAAGCCGCCCTCGCCCTTACGGAATTCGATGCGGGCTTCATCGCCGTCCTGGATTCCAGTGGGGTCCCGATCCCGGAGACGATGGGATTCCACTGG
This sequence comes from Nitrospirota bacterium, assembly GCA_021840555.1. Classification (GTDB taxonomy): domain Bacteria; phylum Nitrospirota; class Leptospirillia; order Leptospirillales; family Leptospirillaceae; genus UBA4572. Next base: position 2,578 of record JAKBXW010000034.1, on the reverse strand, counting down.
CCCCGTGAGGACTTTCGACCGAGGATCGTTTTTCAGGAAGGGGTTCGGCCGGAAGAGACCCTGCCCGGCCGGGCCTTCGCCTCCGGCAAGCCCTTCTGGGTGGATGACTACCTTTCCTTCCCCGGGGCCCTTCCGGTTCTCGCCCGGGCCGGGCTCCGATGCGCCCTGGCGGTTCCGTTCTGGATCGGGGGGAAGCCCGCGGGAACGCTCTCGATCGGAAACGTCGGAGGGGCGAAACCTTTTCCGGCCCAAGCCCTCCCCGCCCTCGAAGCCCTGGCACGGCAGATGGGGATGGCGCTGGAGAGAAAAAGGCTGCTCGACACCCTCCGGGATCAGAAGGAGTTCCTGGACCGCATCTTTTTCGTTCTTCCGGACATCGTCTTCGTCCTGGGGCTTCCCGATCTCCGTCTCCTCTTCGCAAGCTCCTCCGTCGAACGCCTGACGGGATATTCACGGGAGGATCTCCTCTCGGATCCCCTCTTCTGGCTCGGCATGATCCACGAGGAGGATTCGTCCCGGGTTCTGGAAAACCTCCGAAGGGCGGGGGAGGGCCCCGACGGGGTGATCGAGATCGAACTGCGGATCCGGGTCAGGGCGGGCCTTTTTCCCCCGGTCCGCTGGTATCTTCTCCGGGGAGCGGTGAGGCGCGACCGGGACGGGGTTCCGATCGAGATCCACGGGACCGGAACGGACATCACCCAGCACAAGACCGAATCCCTTCGGACGGACCTCCTCGCCCGGACGATCGAAGACCTGTCCCTCCAGATCGATCCGGAAACCGTCGCCCGGAAGGCGATCGGGTACGCCATGACCCTTTCCGGCTTCAACGGAGGCTTCATCACCTACCGGACGGCCCCCGGGGCCCTGTCGTCGCTGTGGCCGACCGGCGAAGCGGCCTCCCGGGCCCCCTTTCTGGAAAAGATCGTCCTTCCGGAAGAGGCTTCCCTCGCGGGGGATGCGATCCGGAACGGGCGTCCGGCCTTCGTGGCGGACTACACGGAGCATTCCCGGGCCCTGCCGGCGCTCGTTTCGGCCGGCGCCGCGAGCGGAGCCGCCATTCCCTTCGCCGTCGACCGGGACCATCCGGGAACGCTCTCCCTTGTCCACTTCGGCGCCCCCCGTCTCCTCGACCCCTCCATTCTTCCCGTGCTCGAGGCCATCGCCCGCCAGGTGGCGATCGCCTTCCAGAGGAAGGGCATGATCGATCTCATCCGGGAGCAGGCCGAAAAGACGGAGCGCATTCTCGAGACGATACCCGAGGGACTCTGGTTCAAGGATGCCTCGGGGAGATGGGTCTCGGCCAACGGCAAGGCGGTCGCCCTCCTTGGCCTTTCCGGGATCCCGGGCCCCGACATCTGGCGGGGAAAGAAGGACCTCGACCTCGTGCTCGACCGGCCGGAGCTCGCCGACTTCTTCCGGGACCTTGCCGAAAAGGACGAAGTCGCATGGACGGCGGGGAGGGAAACCCGCGAGACGGCCCGGTTTCCCGACTCCGCCGGGGGCTGGCGCCTTCTCGAAATCGTCCGCGTTCCCGTTTTCGAACCGGACGGCACCCGCCGGGGGCTCCTGCTCATGGGCCAGGACGTCACGGACCGGAAAAGAGCCGAGGAGAGCCTCAGGATCGCCTCGGCCGTCTTCGATGCCACCTCCGAAGGCATCCTGGTGGTCGACGGAGAGGACCGGATCGTCTCGGTCAACCCCGCCTTCGCCCGGATCACCGGGTACGCCCCGGAAGAGGTTCTTGGAAAGAACGTCCGCATTCTCGAATCCGACCGCACCGAATCCGAGGTCTACCGGGAGATGAAGTTTGCTCTGGATGCCGGGATCCAGTGGGAGGGGGAGCTCTGGAGCCGAAAGAAGGACGGCGCGCAGTATGCGGTCCGACTGTCGGTCAGCACGCTCTCCTCGGAGGAGGACATCCGGTTCCGGGTGGGGGTCTTTTCCGACATCACCCGGAAAAAGATGGAGGCGGAAAAGATCAGCTACCTTGCCACCCACGATCCCCTCACCGGCCTTCCGAACCGGACGATCCTCAGGGACCGGATCGACCGCCTCCTCGCCTCCCGGGGCAGCAACGGGCCATCTGCGGCCATCCTCTTTCTGGATCTCGACCGGTTCAAGCCGATCAACGATACCCTGGGCCATTCGGCGGGAGACGAGGTTCTGGTGGAAGTCGGCCGCCGTCTTATGCAATGCGTCCGACAGGAGGATACCGTCTCCCGGCAGGGAGGGGACGAATTCATCGTTCTCCTTCCGGGAGCCCGTACCCGGCAAGAGGCCGAACGGGTCGCAAAAAAGATCGTCGGGGAGATTTCCCGCCCCTTCCAGGTCCGCGGCCACTCCCTTTCGGTGGACGTCTCCGTGGGGATCAGCCTGTATCCGGAGTCGGGAAGGAATTCGGAGGATCTTCTCAAGAATGCCGATCTGGCCATGTACCGGGCCAAGAAACGAGGAGGGGGAGCCGCCCGGGTCTGCACCGCCGATCCCGCCCCGGATCCGGGGAAGACTCCGGACGGGGTCTGTCAACGAACCGAGGGGCGCCATGGATGAAACAGAGGACCTGATCGCGCGATTTCCG
>JAKBXW010000128.1 GCA_021840555.1 Nitrospirota bacterium | reverse complement strand
GGGAGCTCCTCCGTTTCTCCGAAATCCGCATTCACGACGGAGCGCACGGACCGTTACGGATTCGAATGCTCGTTGACGTATTTGATCACCGACTGGGTGATGTCGGCGTCAGGATTGATGAAAAGGTAGCGCGGTGACTGGAAGGGGGGCGGATAGGGACCCAGGGGAACCCGCAGGGGATGCTGGGACAGGATCGCCGTGAAGTGGTACTTCTTCCCCAGACTCCCCGTGGCGCCGTTGACCGCATCGAGAAACTTCCGGAACTCGACGAAACTCTCCGAGGCGATCTCGGTCTGGACCTTCTGCTGGCGCTTCTGGAAATCCTGGACCTTCTTCTGGAACTCCATCTCCTTGGCACGGAGGGCGTCCTTGCTGATGACCCCCACCTGCTGCCGGATCTGCCCCTGCTCGTCCTGGAGCGCCTTCTGCTCCGTCCGCATCTTGCTGACCCTCCGGTCGGCGAAGTTCTTGAGATGGGACTGAATGGCCTTCCCGAGATTCGTCTTCTGGAAGACCTGCTGGATATCTACCACACCGATCTTGCTGTCGGCCATGGCCGAGGAAACGGGGAACAGTAGGATCCCGGCCGCGAGGAAACCCGCGGCGGCCTGTCGCATGCGTCTCATCAAATCTCCTTTGGTTGGTTGGAAAAGGATCCGGAACGCCCCGGCTCCCCCTTCCGATTGTCGGGGACCGTCGTCACCCGCCGTACAGCGAACCCATTTCGAAGTTGACCACGGGACCGGGGTAGTTGCCCGGGAATCCCTTGATATAGGCGTTGTTGGCCAGCGGCCAGCCGAGGTCGAGGGTGAGCGGACCCATGGGGGAATTCCACATGATTCCCACACCTGTGCCGGGCCAGTCGAATCCGGAAAGGGACAGGGGCTGGCCCGGAAGGTATTCCCCCGTGTTGTCGAAGAAGATGTCCCCGTAAAATCCGTACTTGGCGAAGATCGGCCACACATAGTCGGCGTTGAAGATCAGCTCCTTGTCTCCGCCGACCAGATAGCCGAAGGGCATGGGGCCGGCGAAACCGAAGTTGTATCCCCGGTTCGAATAGATTCCACCGACATAGAAGCGGTCCCAGACCGGGATGAAGCCGTCCGGCCCCAGGGGGTTCTCGTATCCCACGCCGAAATGGAAAGAGAGCGTGGATTTCTCGGTGATCGGGAAGAAGACCGTGGCGTTCCCCGTCCCCTGCCAGAAGGAGGTGTCTCCCCCGAAGGTTCCACCGTAGACACCGATATTCCCCCAGACATGGTAGCCCCGGTGGGGCAGCATGTAGTTGTCCCGCCGGTCATAGGAGAAGCCGATGGAGGGTCCGCTCTGGGTCCAGTATCCGACCTGCTGGAGGAAGGGGGCCAGGACCGGCGCCTCCTGGGCCTGCTGGGGCGTGACGGCCACGAGGAAGATCTGCTCCGTTTCCACGAGCCAGGAAAGGGAGGTGGAAAAATAATACCCGAAGCGGCGGGTCAGACTCAACGAACCCCCGAGGGCGCTGTTCCAGTAGGTGAAATAGTCCATGAAGGTGTCGAAGAAGGAGAGCGAGGCCGCCGTCGGGGTGTCCATGAAATAGGGATCGGTGATGGTGAGGGAGTACATGGTGATGAATCCGCCCAGCTCCCCGGAGAGGCTGACGGAATCGCCCGTTCCGAAGATGTTGTTCTGGGCGATGGTCGCCATGCCCATGACGCCGAAGAGCGTGCTGTATCCGCCCCCGATGGAGAAGGTCCCGGTCGGCTTCTCCTTGACCTTGACGTTCAGGTCGACCAGATTGTCGCCGACCTGCTGGGGAACGATCTGGACGTTCTTGAAAAAGTTCAGGTTGTTCAGGTTCCGGTAGGAGTCCTGGAGGGCCTGGGTGTCCATGATTCCCGACTCCTGGACCCCCAGAACCCGCCGGATCACCTTGTCTCCGGTCAGTTCGTTCCCGGCGATGTTGATCTTCCGGATATGGACCAGGCCCCCCTCGGTGATCAGGAAGGTCAGGTCGACGGTCTTCTTCCGGATGTTGGGCACGATCTGGGGCGTCACGATCGCGAAGGCATACCCCTTGTGGCCATATTTCTTGGTCAGGGTGTTGATGTCGTTCTGGAGCCTCTTCCTCGAAAAGACCTGGGAGGAGCGGGTCTTGATCACCGACAGGATTTCCTTCTTGTCGAAGAGCGTGTTCCCGGAGATTCCGACGTGTCCGATGCGGAACTGGTCTCCCTCGGTCAGGGGGAACTGGATTTCCATCGTCTTTCTGTGGTCGTGGAAGATCCGCCTGGGTTCGCCCACGGCGATGTTGATGTATCCGTGGTTCAGGTAGAAGTCCCGGAGGCGCTGGATGTCCTCGTCCGTCTGGCTCTTCTTGTAGATGCCCGAATCGGTCCACCAGGAGGTCAGCCAGTTGTAGGGCTTCGTCTTGATCTTTTTCTGGAGGGTCGAGGCGGAATAGGCCTTGTTTCCGGAAAAGGACACCTTGGTGATGTGTGTCACCGTCCCTTCGGAAATCAGAAAGATGAGCTCGACCTTCCGGTTCGAGATCCGCCGCGTGACAGGAACGACGGAGGCGTTGTAGTAACCGGACTTGCGGTAGAGTTCCAGGATCCGCCGGACGTTCTGGTGAACCTCGTACCCATCGTAGAAGGAGGCCGGAAGGATGGTCATTTTTTTACGGAGGTCCGAATCGGATTCGTTGTTGTTTCCGACGAAGCTGATCTTCTCGACGGTCGGACGCTCGGTCACCACGAAGGTCAGGGCGACCCCTCCCTCGAACCCGCGGGCATAGACCCGGATCTGGTCGAAGTATCCCGTCTGGTAAAGCGACTTGAGATCCGAGGAGATGGCGGACTGGGAAAAGGGGTCTCCGACCTTGTTGTGGATCTTCTGGCGGATGGTTCCGGAATCGATCTTCCGGTTTCCCTCGATGTCGATGCGGGTGATCAGGACGGGGGAGAGGTTCTGGGAGGAGTCGTCCGCCGCCCGGGCCCAATCGGGAGAAAACAGGAAGAGAGCGATCAGGCAGGAAAGGAAAAATCCGAGCAGAACCCCTGGATGGAGAGCTCCCGGAGTACCTCCGCAATGGACTGTCTGGCCGGAGGCATTTTTAGACAATGAACCGGTCCGTTTCATCGAAACCGTGAACAAAAAGGACCACGCGTCCTGAAAAAGATTTGGTCATCAAGGTAAGAAAAACTATCAATGGGATATCCTGAAGAGAGGGCTCACACGAAGGACCCACGGGAACGATCGGGAGCTGACTGCAAAAAAGCCCCCGAATCTGCCCAAACCGGCCAAACCTTCGAGACTATAACATGATCGGGGTTCTTTTCCAAGGAAAACGGACTCAGGACAAAAACAGGACGGCGTTCGCCCCTGAGGCTTTTCCGCAAGGGCCCAGTCGTGAACCCGGGAATATTTTTGTTGACACGGGCCCCGGGAAACCCTTATAGTCATGCGCTGTGCCGAGGTAGCTCAGTCGGTAGAGCAGAGGCCTGAAAAGCCTCGTGTCGGCGGTTCGATTCCGCCCCTCGGCACCACATCCACATTTTTTCCGAAACAATTTCCCCTTTTTCTAGACAGCGGATCGATCCTTCCCCTCCCCGAATCCCCTGATCGTCGATGTCAATCGGCCTTTCTGATCCTACCAAACAATCGCCATCCCGAGCATCGGGGCTTTCTCCCGAAGATCCCGGTCCGGCGTCGCAAGAGGAGGTCCATGTCTCAGGGACAACTCAAGACAGGCGGCATCGTACACTGTCAGGTCAAGCTCATGTGCGATCGGGAGAGCTTTCGGACCCTCGTGGACTCGCAGCCAGTCGTGCATGGATATCCGCCCTCGGCGTGTCGCGTTCCGGAGAACATTTCCGACCTCAAATGCCCAAAGAGAGGGCACAAGGGCAAAATCGGAAACAAGGGAATCCCTCAGCCATTCGCCAGCCGGTGCGGACTCATCCGGAAAATTCCTGGAGAAGACCATCGAGCAATCAGGACCAAGGGCATGAACGATTCCTCCCATCGTTGATCAGAGGGCGAACCGAAATCCCTTCAGGAGAAAGGGATCGTCGAGTAAGGGAGGGCCATTACTGACCCTGCCTCCCCTCGGAACCGTGCGTGCGCATTTCTGCGCACACGGCTCGAACACTCATAAGCCCCCTCGTCGGGAGCCGGTTTCGCTTTCCTCTTGCGTCGCCTT
>JAKBXW010000033.1 GCA_021840555.1 Nitrospirota bacterium | reverse complement strand
GATCTTGTGACAGGTTTTTCCCTGTTTAGTGGACATATATCATTCCTGCTGACACCCTTACCTCTTAAAAAAGGTTTTTCAGGAGTTACTGCAACTATTTTGCAACATATTGTTTTTTTGGGAAGGAGATCTCGGAAAAATGGCTTAAAATATGGTGCGCCTGGCAGGAATCGAACCTGCGACCTGCGGATTCGAAGTCCGACGCTCTATCCTACTGAGCTACAGGCGCCTTTGGGAAAATTCCGAGCCTTATCTTATCAGGAAACCAGTCCCTTTTCCATGGCTTCAGGGCGCGATCATGCCGTTGTCCAGATAGGAGCGGGAATAGAGGAAGACCGTCGTCGGGTCGGGGAGGACCGCAGACTCCTTCTTGCCCTTGTAGGAGACCCTCGAGAGGAAATCCCGGATGACATGGATCCGGGCGTGGTCCTTGTTGTCGGCCCGAACGATGATCCAGGGGGCCATGGCCGAATGGGTGCGCGCAAACATCTGGTTCCTCGCGTTGCTGTAGTCCTCCCAGTGTTTCTGGGCCGCCATGTCGATGGGGCTGATTTTCCATTGCTTCAGAGGATCCTCCTGGCGGCTGAGGAGCCGTTTCTTCTGTTCGTCCCGGTCGATATCGAGATAGTACTTGTAGAGACGGATCCCCGAGCGGACAATCATCTGCTCGAAGGAGGGGACGGTCTCCATGAACTCCTCATACTGCTCGTTTGAGCAGAACCCCATGACTCGTTCCACGCCTGCCCTGTTGTACCAGCTCCGGTTCATGAAGACCATTTCCTGGGCCGCCGGAAGATGGGTCACATAACGCTGGAAATACCACTGGGTCTGCTCCCGGTCGGACGGCTTTCCCAGAGCCACGACTCGGGTTTCACGTGGCGACAGATGCTCGGTGAAATGCTTGATGGTCCCGTCCTTTCCTGCGGCATCCCGTCCCTCAAAAATGATGAGGACCTTCTCGTTCTCCTTGATCAGATGTTTCTGGAATTTGACGAGTTCGATCTGGACTTCCCGGAGATCCTGGTGGTACTGGACCGTTTCCGGGAGCGGTTCGGAGGACGCGGGAGTTTTCGGAGATTTTTGGGTTTTGGAATTTTTGGGGCTCATGGGACCTCCTCGGGTTGACGACGTCTTTTTTCCACGGTAGCAGAATTTTACTCCGGAAACGACTGTTTCTCCGGATCTTGTCTTCGCTTTGAGATCAATTCTTGAAGAACTTGTCTTTTTCTCCAGGCAAATTGTTTCTGAAAGCTTGGAAAGGAGAAAAGCCTCGACGTCATGGAATCCCTTCCGGAAAATCGCAGGAAAGTCCTGATACTGGCCGCAAATGTCGGAAGTGGACATATGCGTGCGGCCCAGGCCGTCGCCAGGGCCCTTTCGGAAATCTCTCCCCCGACTGAGGTCAAGGTCGAAGACATCCTGGAGAGGGGCTATCCCCTGTATTGTTTCCTTTATCGATCGGCCTACCTTTTTCTCGCGCGTCGTTTTCCCCGTCTTCTCGACCGCCTTTACAAATGGAGCGACCCATTGCCGCGGTGGCTCTCCCTTATTTTGCTCAGAATCGACAGAATGGCCTTCTGTGAGATTCTGAGAGAGATCGATGCAGATCCCCCGGACCTTGTCCTCTGCACCCATTTCCTTCCGCTCGAAATCCTGTCACCTGCCCGGGCAACAGGAGAGGTCCGCTGGCCTCTCTGGGGCGTCGTCACCGACCTTTATCCCCATGGAGTCTGGTTCTGGGCCGGAGTCGACCATTACTTCGTGGCGGAGAGGTCGTCCCGTGAGCGTCTCAGGCAGCCTGTGCCGAACATGGAGCTTTCGATTTCGGCGTCAGGCATTCCGGTGGACCCCTCCTTTGCAGTCCGTCCGCACCGGGGTGACCTTCTGGAACAGATGGGACTTCCTGACCGAAAGACGGTTCTTCTTCTTTCGGGAGGAGAGGGCCTCGACGATCTTGTCTCCATCCTCGAATCCTTTGTCGGATTTCCAATTGCGCTGACCCTGATCGCGATCGCCGGAAAAAACGGGAGGCTCTTCAGGGAGTGCCGTCGATGGGCCGATCTTCAAGAAAGTCGCCGATTGACCGTCAGGGTCCATGGCTTTGTCCAAAACATGCCGACCATGATGGGAGTCGCCGACCTGGTGGTCACCAAGCCTGGAGGACTGACACTTTTTGAAGCTCTGGCTCTTGGAAAGCCCCTCGTTCTTCTGCCGGCCCGGGGAGGGCAGGAGGGGCTCAACCGCCGATGGGCGGTCGAGGTCGGGGCGGCAACGGCCTGCGATCGCCCCCGGAAGGCCGGCTCCATCGTCCGCGCCCTTTTCGAGGATCCGGACCGTCTTTCTGGAATGGCGAGCGCCTCAGCCCGGGCTGGTCGTCCTGGGGCCGCCACTCTCATCGCCCGGGACGTTGTTTGTCGTCTTTCCCATGATGCCCTTTCTGAAGGAGGTTCCCATGGCGACAGCCCATTACCGGTCGGTCTTCATTTCTGACGTTCATCTCGGGACCCGTGACTGCAGAGTGGAGCTTCTCCTGGATTTCCTGAGGGAGACCGAGTGCGAAACCCTCTATCTCGTGGGGGACATTCTGGACTTCTGGCAGCTGAAGCGCTCCTGGTTCTGGCCTGAGGCCCACAGCACCGTCATCCAGAAGATCCTCCGAAAGTCCCGACACGGAACAAAAGTGGTCTACGTCGAAGGGAATCACGATCCCGTCCGCACCTTTCTCGACAAAATCCTGGAGAGGGGGGCGATTCATTTCGGCGATCTCGAAATCGCCCGGGAATGGATTCACAAGGGTATCGACGGCCGCCGATTCCTTGTCGTTCATGGGGATGCCTTTGATCTGTGTCTCCAGACGCTTCCGATGCTGACCCGATTCGGAGACTGGGGGTATTCCCTCCTTCTCAGGATCAATCTCCTTCTCTGTGCGGTCAACCGGCTCCTTGGACGGACGAGTCGGTGGTCGCTCTCCCGGGCCGTCAAGAAACGGGTCAAGAAGGTGACCCGTTTCATCGGGGAGTACGAGGGAATTCTGGCCGCCTCGGCCCGTGCCAGGGGATTGGACGGCGTCGTTTGCGGCCATATCCACTATCCCGCAATCCTTGAGAGGAATGGCGTTTTGTATCTGAATACGGGAGACTGGGTGGAGCATGGATCGGCCCTGGTCGAACATGACTCGGGCCGTTTCGAAGTTGTCTTCTGGGGAGACAAGAGTGATCTTTCCGATGCCGGATCGATGGATTCCCCGGACGTAGTGGAAACGGCGATCAGCCAGAGAGAGGAGGAAGATCCGATCTTGCAGCTTTCCTGAAGAATTGACATCTCGCCGCGCATTCATGTCCATGCTATGATCGGGGTCGAATTCCTGTAGTCGGGGAAGACACTCGAAGAAGGATTGCCGATGCGCGTGCTCTCCGTGAATCCCGGTTCCTCCTCCCTGAAGACAACTCTGTTGGATGGGGAAAAGATTCTCGTCGACCATGAGATACCTCTCGAAGATTCGGTGAAAGGGATGCGTGAGGCTCTGTCCTCGCTCTCCCTGTGGAGCCACAATCCACCGCCCGAGGCCATCGGAGTTCGGGTCGTTCATGGAGGACGTGCCTTCGGGGCCAGCGTCAGGGTGGACACGGGGGTCCTTTCCAAACTGGGGGATCTGGTGCCACTTGCGCCCCTTCATCTTCCGATCGCCATTCGTGTCCTTTCCGCCCTGACGGGGATGAACCATTCCCTGCCGGTCGTGGCCGTCTTCGACACCCAGTTCCACCGGACACTCCCCGAGGTGGCAAGGCGCTATGCCCTCCCACTTGAATGGGAGGAGAGGGACGGGATCGAAAAATACGGATTCCATGGACTCTCCTACGACGATGTCGTCCATCGCCTTCCCATCCTTATGGGAGCGCCTCTTCCTGAGCGGGTCGTGGCGATCCACTGGGGGAACGGAGCTTCGGCCTGCGCCCTCCTCGGGGGCCGATCGGTCGAAACCTCGATGGGACTCACACCACTGGACGGTCTGATCATGGGAACAAGGCCCGGTTCGATCGATCCGGGCATCTTTCCTTCCCTTCTCAGGAAGGGGTATTCGGCGGAGGTGCTGGAAGATGCCCTGAATCATCGGTCGGGACTTTTCGCGCTTTCGGGTGGGGTCTCCGATTTCAGGGAGATCGAGGAACGGCTTGAACGCAAGGACCCACGAGCCGCTTTGGCCTTCGACAAGGCCATCCATTCGGCAGTCATGACCGTCGGAGCCTATGCGGCCCTTCTGGGGGGACTCGAGGCGCTTGTTCTGACGGGAGGGGTCGGTGAACATTCGTGGCGGGCCCGGGGGGCGTTGATGGAACGGCTTGCCTTTTTGGGAGTCAGGGAGGATCCCGTTTCCAACCGTTCCGGATCGGGCGATCGCCGGATCTCGGGAGAGGATTCCCGGGTGAAGGTATGGGCCCTTCACGCCCGCGAGGATCGGACCATCGCGCGGGAAACAGAGCGTGTTGTCGGAGGCGACAAAATAGAAGTTCCAAAACCGGGAGGTGTCAATGCTTGAGCGATACAGGACGCGGGATTTGCCGCAGGGACTCGAACCTCTAGTGGAAATGGCGCTTGATCTCCGGTGGACATGGAACCATCGGGCCGACGAACTCTGGAACCAGCTGGACCCGGTCCTCTGGAAGCTGATCCGCAACCCCTGGCTGATCCTTCAGACCGTCTCGGTCGCCCATCTGAACGCCCTGGCCCAGAACGGCGAATTCCTGGCCAGGATCGCCGAGGTCCACAATCTCTGGAGCCAGGAGGACCATGCACCCTCCTGGTATTCCCAGCATTATGGCCGTTCCAGTCTCAAGACGGTCGCCTATTTCAGCATGGAATTCGGACTTTCCGAATCCCTTCCCATCTATGCGGGAGGACTGGGAATCCTGGCAGGCGACCACCTCAAGAGCGCCGAAGATCTTGGCATCCCCCTGGTGGGTATCGGCCTTCTTTTCCAGAAGGGGTACTTTCGGCAGGTGGTCAATGCCCAGGGGGAACAGATCGAGAGCTACCCATACAACGATCCCGACTCCCTTCCCATCAGCCCCTTGCGGGGCTCGACGGGACAATGGCTCCGGATCCCCATTCCCCTTCCGGGACGGACCCTCATCCTGCGTGTCTGGCAGGTCCGTCTGGGACTGACGACCCTCTATCTTCTCGACTCGAACGATCCCGTCAACACTCCCATGGACAGGGGGATCACCGGCGAGCTCTACGAAGGAGGACGGGAGATGCGGCTGGTCCAGGAGATGGTTCTGGGAATCGGGGGCTACCGGATCCTTCACGCACTGGGGATCGACGTGAATGTCCTGCATATCAATGAGGGGCATCCGGCATTTGCCATTCTGGAGAGGGCCCATGCCTGGATGGTCAGGGAGAAAATATCCGACTTCCGTCATGCCCTCCATGTGACGCGGGCCGGAAATGTCTTCACCACCCACACCCCCGTTCCCGCAGGCTTCGACTCCTTCGACCCGGCTCTTTTCCATCAGTATTTTTCTCTTTACCAGAAAGAATGGAACCTGACCGACAAGGAGCTGCTGGGGCTGGGGCGGGTCGACCCCGATGACGACAAGGAGCCTTTCAACATGGCCCGACTGGCCATCGGGGGAAGCGGCTTCATCAACGGGGTGAGCCGCATTCACGGGGAGGTCAGCCGGAAAATTTTCTCCCCTCTCTTTGAACGCTGGCCGGTTGAGGAGGTGCCGGTGACCCACATCACCAACGGGATCCATACCCTTTCATGGGACTCCCTGATCTCGGACGCCTTCTGGACGGAAAAGGTTCCGAAGCGGCGGATGCACAGGGACGGATCTTCGGAGCCGGCCCAGGAGATATTGGCCGCTTCCGACGAGTCCCTGTGGGATCTTCGGATGAAGAACAGGATCGCGATGCTCGAAGGAGTCCAGCGTCACCTCGTCCGACAGCGATCGGTCCGTGGCGAGAACTCCCCGCTCCCGTTCCTGGACCCGAATGCCCTCTATATCGGTCTGGCCCGTCGATTCACCTCCTACAAGCGTCCCAATCTGCTTCTTTTCGACCACGAACGGCTTCTCGGTCTATTGTCCCATCCGGACCGTCCCGTCCGGATCCTCGTGGCCGGGAAGGCCCATCCCCAGGACACGGCAGGAAAGGGGTTCATTCAGGAATGGGTTCACTTCGCCTCCGATCCGCGAACCCACGGGATGGTCTTTTTCCTGAGCGATTATGACATGAATGTCGCCCAGACCCTTGTCGGAGGGATTGATCTCTGGGTCAACTGTCCGCGGCGTCCCTGGGAGGCCTCCGGGACGAGCGGCATGAAAGTTCTTGTCAACGGAGGGCTGAACTGTTCGATCAGGGACGGCTGGTGGGATGAGGCCTACCGCCCCGAGGTCGGCTGGGCCATCGGAGACGACACCTCCTTCGAGGACCCTTCGAGAGATCGCCGGGATGCCGAAGACCTCTACCGGATCCTCGAACAGGAAGTGATTCCGGATTTCTACAACCGGGACGAGCGGGGAATCCCGGCGCGCTGGATCAGCAAGGTGCGGGCGAGCATGGCGACCCTGACCCCGGTGTTCAGCACGGACAGGATGGTCCGGGAGTACCTCGAGCGGGCCTACATTCCGGCTGCGGAAGCCTATGAATCACGCCAGGCGAGTGGAGGGGCCCAGGCCCGCGCGATCGATGCCTGGAGGGAGCATCTGGACCGAAACTGGGAAGGGATCCGGTTCGGAACGGAGACGATTCAGGAATCCCCGGAGGGACATCGAATCGAATGCGCCGTCTGGCTCGGGGAGATCTCGCCCGAGGATGTGAGCGTCGAGGTCTATGCGGCACCCCGCGGGAAAGGCGATCCATTCCGAAAGACAATGGACCGGGAAAAAACTCTTGCAGGTGCCCGCAATGGTTATATTTTTGGTGTCACGGTGCCCGCCGACCGTCCTGTCGGTGATTACACCCTTCGGGTGATCCCGTTCCACGAGGCGGTCAAGGTTCCGCTCGAGTACCACCGGATCCTGTGGCAACGATAGAAAGATCTCGGAATCAGGAGCTGCTGAATGTTCACCTTTTTTCTGAAAGGCCGGTCCGGACCCGCTCCTTGAGCCGGCAAAAGCTACAGACCGGAGTCCAGGAGATCTCTCCGCACTGTTCGCACCGTCCGTCCGGGGAGGGAGTGGACTGTTCTTGATGTTTGTCCGGATCAGGGGTGCCGGGATAGAACCGGTCGATCCTGTCAAGAAATCCGAAGAGAAAGGCGTGTTTTGTGCCGGGGGAGGCGGCCTCGACTTCGTTCAGCAGCTTTTTGTAAAGAAGCTGCTTCGCGTCCACGGAATGCGGGCACTCCTGCAGAACGTAGGGGATTTTCCGAAGAAAGGCGTAGGAGGCCATCTCCTTTTCGGTCAGACGGACCAGCGGCTTCACTTTTTTCGACAGGCCTTCGAGAGAGGGCAGGTCGGGCCTGTTCTTTGCCAGATATTCGTCGTGCCAGTGAAGAAGGTTTCCGAACAGCCGTGAGGCCTCGTCGTCGAGGTTGTGGCCCGTGGCCAGGACCGTGGCCCCCGTCCGGAGAGCCGTCCGGTTGAAAAAATACCTTTTTGACAGGCCGCAGCCCGAGCATGCGGGCCGTCTGGTCGCCCGGGCGATGTCGGACACCGATCCGTCAACCTCGTCCTGGAGTGATTCGATCACGAGGGGCCTTCCAATTTTTTCGGCGAAGGACTCCACATGGGATCGGCTCTCCCGCGAGTAGTCCCCGATGCCGAGATCGAGATGGAATCCCGTCGTTTTAAATCCCAGTCGCGTCAGTATCTCCCAGAGGGCCAGCGAGTCCTTGCCCCCGGAGACCGCCACGAGGACATGGTCCCCGGGAGCGATCATCGCGTGTTCTTCGACGGCCCGCCCGACCTGGGAGAGGACAAACCGGTCGAAACAGTCCGGACAGAAGGCGCTGTTGTGGCTTGGGAGCTTGATGACGGCCTTTTTGGGGCAGGCCCGGCACTTCACGAGAGGGATCCTCCAGAAATAACCGGTCTGATTTCGACCGGCTTCCCGGGATCAAGTGCGTCGTCATCGCACAGGAGCGTGTCCTCCTGGATGACGAGAACGGTCTCGGGGGTCATGTTGAGCGCTCCCAGAAGTGCCTGGACCGTTTTCACGGGCTTTATGTAAAGGGTCGTTCCGTTCTGGTGGTTTTTGACCGTAAGAGTCCTTTCGGGATGAGGGACGGAGAGATGTATTTTTTGGTCCATGTCGATCCTTGCCAGATGAAAGAAGTATGAGTGAGGGATTCTCTCATCCTAGCATGCGGATCCCGGAGCGAACAATCAGGGGGGTGAGTGAAGTGGTCGGGGTTTGCTGTCCGAAAGGAGCTGTCCCTTCAGCAATTGCTGGAGGACGAAGGCGCGACCCCGCTCGCGCAAGGGAGGGGGAAGTCGAGAGGCGATCTCCTCGGCCCGGCTCCAGAGGGCGTCGATCGGGAGGGGGGACGGGGGGCTCCTTTTTCTGTCGGAAAGAGGGGGAGAGAAGGGTCGGACCGCTCGAAAGACGATGGAAATTCCCGAAAGTGCGGGACAGGCCTTCTGAAGCTTCAGCCGTATTTCGGGAAGAAGGAATGTCAGCTCCCGCTTCCAGAGGGGGGAGGCGCAGGCGACCACCAGCTCCTTGTCGAGGAGGGCGGAAGGATAGGAAACACGGGCGATGGGATCCCCGAAGATTTCTTTCCATTCCCGGTTGAGCGCGATGAGTCGCGCCTCCCGCTCCCAACCCAGAGACGTGGCGACTTTGCGCGCGACAGATTCCATGGAAGCGAATGTCGACCGGTTGTCGGGAGTGTCCATATTGCTTGCCTTATGGGTGGGAAGGAGGGATTTGCGACTTTTTTGACTCCTGTGGCATAATAGCCCGCAATTCCCGTTTGTGGCAAGAGGTCCAGGGTTCGGGAGGGCGCATCGTCGGTTCCTGTGGACCGTTCGGCGCCGGAAGAAGTCAGGTGCTTAGGCAGGGTTGACCCAAGGGAGGACGGACAGTTATGGCGGCTGATGAGGCGAAAGACCTGGAAGGCGCGGGGATCCCCTGGACAGAAGATGCCCAGGCACTGCTGAAAAAAGTTCCGTTCTTTATCCGCAAGAACGTAGAAAAGGAAGCGGAGGACTACGCACGCTCCCACGGCATGGCCCGGGTCGAAGCCAGTGTCATTGTCAGGATCAAGGCCTCGAAATCGGGCGAGTCTGCGGAGACCTCAACGGCCTCCGAGGTTTCCGCCCCGGCCTCTCCAGCCCCCCCCATTGCCCCGACTGCTCCATCCCCTTCCCGGGAGACGGTTGCGGCCGAGTCACCGCGCACGGCTGAGCCCCCTCCCGCAAAGGTGTCCCATTCCTCCACCCAGAGGGAGTTCGCAAGCTTCGTCATCCTGCGGATCGATCCGGAATGGCGGAAGGTTCATCCGGCCGAGGTCGGACACGGCAAAAAGGAATTCGCCGATGTCGTCCGGACCTTCGAGTCCCAGATCGCCAGCAGTTCCTACAGCCTTGTGGGGCTTTCTGGGCTGGGAGACGTGCTTCTCTGGCGTGTCGGGACCAATATCGGTCTTTTGCAGGAAATGACCGGCAAGTTGCTCTCCACTTACCTGGGGCGATACCTGACCGTCGAAAAATCCTATCTTGGCTTCCTTGGAGAGACGGGAACACGGACTCCCTTCGTTCCCCGCAGCTCCCGGTTCATCCATGTCAGGCCTCTCGTGCGCTCCAAGGACTGGCCCCAGCTTCCGGATTTTGTGCGGGAAGGCGCTGAGCGCGAACGCCGGAAGGTGACGGATGGATTCTCCGGCATCCGGATGACGATGGCATCCAGCTACGGCCTGGATGAATCGGATCTCCTCATGATCATGGAGTCGGATTCGGCGGAAACGATCGTTGACCTGAACCAGGCGCTCCAGGCCACCGAAGAAAACCGTTACCTGCATATGACCTGCAGGGGGCTTACCGGCATATCGCGACCTCTGGGGGAGGTCCTTGACATGCTGGGTGGTGTGTAGACCCGGGAAACCTAGGGTCGAAGGGGAGGGGGCATGGAACGGACCTTGCTTCTCAATGCGACCTATGAACCGCTCAAGATCGTACCCTGGCAAAAGGCGGTACACCTATTGTTTCAGGGAAAGGTCGAGGTCGTGGAAACCTACGGCCGTGACATCCGTTCGGCCCGCATGTCCATGAAGGTTCCCGCCGTCGTACGCCTCTACCGGATGGTCTTGTTCCATCACACCCGCCGTCTGGTCAAGTTTTCCCGTGAAACCATCTTTGCCCGGGACCGCAATTGCTGCCAATATTGCGGCAAAGCCTTTCCTCCGGAAGACCTGACCTTCGATCACATCGTTCCCGTGGCCCAGGGTGGGATGAAAACCTGGGAAAATATCGTAACCGCCTGCCGTTCCTGCAATCACAAAAAATCCGGAAAGACCCCCGAGCAGGCGGGCATGCTCCTTCTGGCCCGCGTTCAGCGCCCTCACTGGTCCCCCGCCATCATGGTCATGATGACGATGGCCGGAAATCCCCCAAAGGTCTGGGAAAACTACCTCTTCTTCCGCTGAAGCTTCCCCGTCACTTTCTCCATCAGAAGTCGGCTTTCGGTTACTCCCGTGACCGCTGTGAGCAATCCGTAAAACAGAGCCCCCGATCCGATCAGCCCCAGAAGGGCAAAAAGAAGAAATCCCGGTCCGGAGGGCAGGACGCGGGCGATGCCGAGCCAGAGAAGACGCACGAACACCAGGAGCAGGAGGGAGTGGAGGAGGACCATCGGAGCATTGCCGAAAATCTCCCAGGGACGTCGTCCGATCAGGGATTTGAGGCGGATAAAGAGATAGGCCTGGTTGACGAGGGATCCGGCCGAGATTCCGAGAGCCAGGGCGAAAACCCCCATCTTCGGGGCAAGAAGGGCGCTTACGGCCAGATTGGTGAAAAGGCCGGCGACCGCTGCCAGGACTGGCGTTTTCATGTCTTCGGTCGCATAGAAGGCCCGGACGATGATGCGGACTCCGGAGAAGGACCACAGTCCGACGGCATACCCGACGAGGGCGACGGCCGTTTGCTCGGCGCTCGTCGCGTTGAACTTCCCGTGCTGGAAAAGAAGCCGGATAAGGGGCTCCCGAAGCGCCACCAGTCCGGCCGAGGCGGGAAGCATGAGGAAGAGCGAGGCGCGATACCCGTGGGCAAGGGTTTCGGCGAGCTTTTCTTGGGGGCCCCCACCTTCCCGCGCATGGAGGGAAAAAAGGGGGAGTATGACGGTCGCCACCGCGGCTCCGATGAGTCCCAGGGGAAACTGAACGAGCCGCATGGCGTAATAAAGGGCGGCGATCGTCCCCGTGGCGAGATAGGAGCCGAAGAGTGTGGCGATCAGCAGATTCCCCTGGGTGACCCAGAGCCCTCCGATGGCCGGGACGATCCGTGACATGACCCCCCTGACTTGCGGGTCCTTCCATGTCGACGGGGAGAATGGGGCGACCAGTCGGAGCCGATTTTTCCTGAGGAGCAGCCACTGGATCCCCCACTGGGACACCCCCCCGGCAAGGACCCCCAGGGCGAGGCGGATAATGGGAGGGCCGGGAATGAGATGATCCGGAAGAAGGGCCGCGACGATGAGAGCCATGGAAAATGCGATGGGACTGGCGGCCGGAATGAAGAAGCGTTTCTGGGCATTGAAGACGCCCATGAGCAGGGCGGACAGGGAGATGAAGTAGAGAAATGGGAACATGATCCGGATCATGCGTGCTCCCAGGGCCTTTCGGGCCGGATCGATGCTCCATCCCGGGGCCAGGAGGGCGAGGATTTCCGGGGCGAAGAGCATGCCTCCCAGAATGACAGGAAAGAGAACGGCGGACAGGAGGAGAAGGACTCCCGTATATAGCCGTTCCGCCGCCTCCCGCCCTTCCCTGTCGAGAGTCTTGGTCAGGGTTGGGATGAAGGCCGAGGAGAGGGCACCCTCCGCAAAGAGTTCCCGAAGCATGTTCGGAATCCGGTAGGCCACGTAAAAGAGGTCGGCCATCGCTCCGGTGCCGAAACGTTCGGCAATCAGCATGTCGCGGAAAAATCCGAAGAGACGGGAGAGAAGGATGGCAACCGAAACGCTGGCTCCCTGACGGCCAATCGTCCGGATCGTCTCGTGGCGGTCCTGGGGAGGTGTGGATTTGTCTGTCGGGTTCACCGGAAGAGTGTGATCAACGGATGCGGATTATAGGCAAAAAGAAGAAGATGGGGCATGGGTCTCTCCGGGATACAGGTCAACTGTAATCGCGACAATGATTTTCACGAAATCCTACCATCGGACCCTCCGAATCACAAGGAGGACAGGGAGCATTCGGAATAGTGGCCTTTTTTCATGGGGCTCAGGGGGGCTCGCAGTCCGATCGGAAGAAGCAGGGATCGCGGATCGCTATAGCGATTCTGGATTTAATTTAATACAATAGCCTACGCTTACTAAAAAAGGAGCCCGGAACGTCTTGTGTTTTCAGGCATTCTGGAGGGCATGGAGACCTTTCGGATTCCGAACTCCACCCCGAATGCCGTTCCCGGAAGGGCCCAGGGCCTTGTCGACCGGATTGCAGGTGCCTTCCGCGCTCTTCTGATGGACGGAAACGCGGAAACAATACCAAATCCTCCCTCTTCGAGGCCGCCTGCTCGGCCTTTTCCGTCTTCTTCACGTAATCGCCTTCGTTCCTGGCTTCCAGAAGGGTTTGACTCAGTCTGTTGGCCGGAACAGTGTCCACCCCTCTTCAAGCCTTGCGTTCCAGGGAAAAAAGGGCGAAAGGCCTCTTTCATTCCTCCTTCGGGAACGGAATCCTTGGCACACTCCCTCTCCCTCCCTTCCAAGAGGCAAAAACGCCTCCCGGATGCCTTGGTTTTCAGGACGGCCGGTCCAAATTTAGAATTGCTGCTGGAAAGATTGACGAAAGGGACGGAATCCTCTATCATCTCAAATTCGAGATCTTTTTGATGTGTTAAGGGTCGCGCGAGGGGGTTCCTTCCTGCGTCCCGATTCTTGCGAACCATTTTTCACGGACGTCTACAAGGAGGATCGTTGGCGAACCACGAGTCAACCAAGAAAGATATTCGGAGAAACGCCCGTCGTCGCGAGCGGAACCGCCAGGCGATCATGACGATGAGAACCCTTGCGCGCAAGGTCGAAGAGGCAGTCACCGCCGGCAAGTCGGACGAAGCCAGGGACGCCCTGATGCGGGTCGTTCCCTTCATCGACCATGCCGTCAACCGGGGGATCCTGCACCGGAACACCGCCTCCCGGAAAATTTCCCGTCTCACCCTCAAGGTGAACGGCGTATCCGCGTCCAAGGGGTAAAGCTTTCTGGATGATGATCCGGTATGGACGCAAAGCCAAGCCGGATCATCACGAGAAACGAGAAAAGAGTGTCCTTCTTCAGGATTTTTTAAAGATCTTGCGGGTTGTTCCTTTCACTGCTTCCTCCCTCCCCCGATGCTCCCGTCCCAGGGTGAACAAAGTGGCGGCCAACCTATCCATCACCAGGTCCGAAGCCACACCGGACTTCAGTAGCAGGTCAGCCTCCCAGAGTGCGTCAGAACCCTTTCGCATGGATTCCCTAGACATTTTTTCGGCGATCCGCACGATTCCTCCCGCCACAAAGGATGGGACGCCCCCGAGGGAAGCGACCATTTGCTCGGCTTTTTCCGATCCCTGATTTTCCTCTAGGGCGCTCCTGGCAATTCGATAGAGCTTCCATTGGCGGTGCAGAAGGGAGAGGAGTCCGAAGGGAGACTGCCCCCCTTCAAGGAATCGTTCCCATTCCCTGAAAAATTTTCTGTCTCCGTTTTCGAGTCCCCGAAGAAGCTCGAAAACAGTCTTGTAGTGGGTAGTGACCCCGTGCTCTTCGAGAACCACCTCCGTGATCCTCCGTGTTTTCCCGTCCTTTGAAAGGTCCGCAAAAAGACGGTCGACGGGACCAAGAGCCCCTTCGAAGGTCGTCATCAGCGGATTCAGGGCCCCCTTGTCGAGAAGGAGTCCGTATTTTTCCGCCAGGAACCGGATCCAGGCTTCCCGGTCGGCCGGTTTTGAGGGAGGGGAGAGGCTGAATGCCGGAATGATCTTTGACCATGCCGAAATGCTTTTTTCGGGAGCTTCGAGAATGACGGTCGTGGCCGATCTTCGATTTTTTTCAAGAATTGCGGATGGGTCGAGTTCGTGGGACTGGTCGGCCCGGGTGATCCAGAGAACGCGCTTCCCGGAGAAGAGATGCTGTTCCCGGATCCGGGCCAGAATGCGATGGAGGGGCATCTCTTCCCCCGTGTGTCCGTCAATGGCGGCGGCTCCCTCCTCATGCGGGATTCCAAGAAGGGAGAGAAGGTGACGGCGCAGCCAGAGGGAGAGAAGCGGATCTCCCGAAGCGACTCCGATCACAGTTGCCGGGAGAGTGTCGAGCCGGAGAAAGTCGAAGGCAGGACGAATCAGGGCATGCCCCCTGGCGCTGCGGGAACGGCGGACCCATTGGGAAGCGGTGTTCCCGGAGTGGCGGGAGTCCCTATCTGGTTCTGGAGAGTCAGGGGATTGAAGGTCTGGCTTCCGATTGTGTGCGCCATGAAGTTCACGAGACGGACCGAGGCATTCATGGCGGCCGTGTTCATGGCGTATTGCTGTGTGGTGTTCAGAAGAGAAAGGTTCAGGCTCATGTACATGGGGGCGGTTCCGATGATCGAACCTCCGTGCCAGAGCTCCTTTCCATTGTAGCCCGTCGCGTGGGCGTCGAGAATGATTTCGAGCTGGTATTCCTGGATGCCGTTGATGCTCGAGAGAGCCAGCGGGATTTCTCCCACGGCAACGACCTTTCCCCAGAGAACGATATCGGCCCGTTTCGGATCGTTGACCAGGATGACCCCCGAGGTCCTGAGAAGGGTGTCCTTGAGGGATTGGGTGACGGTGGTTTCGATCAGCGGGTAGATGGTCAGGTTGTGGAAGGTCTTGACGGCGATGCGGATGGTCTTGCCAAAGCTCAGATTGTGTGCTGCCGGTGTCTGTGCGAGATTGTTGAGGTTGAAGAAGTGATAGCCGCATCCGGAAAGGCCAAGCAGACAGGCCAGAAGGACCGCTTTTTTCCCGAGTTCCGGAATCCCCAGCCGGAATTTTCTTCGGCCGTTCACTGGGAGGGCCGGACCACAAAGTTCAGAATCTTGCCCGGCACAAAAATCGTCTTCAGGATCGTCTGTCCCGAGAGAGCCCGGACGAGCCGCTCGTCTTCCCTCGCCCCGAGAACAACGACTGCTTCAGGCGCATCGGGGGGGAAGGAAAGTGTCGCCCGGAGTTTCCCGTTGACCTGGATGACGAAGGGGACAAGGGTTTTGACCAGGGCCCGTTCGTCGGGAACCGGCCAGGAAAGATGGGCGATTCGTTCCATCCCCAGTCGCCGTCCGAGATGGTCCGCGAGATGGGGGGCGAAGGGGGAGAGGAGAAGCAGAAGGGTCCGGTAACCCGAAACGAGGATCCATTGCCGGGAATCGGAGTCCTCCCGGGTAGCATTTCCCTGGAACTGGCTGAGCGTGTTGAGGAGTTCCATGAGGCTCGCAATGGCGGTATTCATCTGGGCATTGTTTTCGAGATCGTTGGTGACCTTCAGGATGGTCTCATGAATTTTGGTCCGGATCTCGCGCGCTTCCGGAGAAAGGGTCTCCCTCCACGCATTCGTCCCGGCCCTGGCTGCATCCGGGAACTCCTCGATGAGGGATTCGATCCGGCTATGGATGCGTCCAAGAAACCGGTAGGCTCCTTCGACCGCCTTGTCGTCCCAGGAGAGATCCTTGTCGGGAGGAGCAGAGAAAAGGGTGAAGAGACGGACGGTATCAGCCCCGTATTCGGAGATGAGAAGATCGGGGTCGACCACGTTCCCCTTCGATTTGGACATCTTGGACCCATCTTTCAGGACCATGCCCTGGGTCAGAAGTGTCCGAAAGGGCTCCCGGACCGGGGAGAGGCCGAGGTCGAAGAGAACGCGTGTAAAAAAGCGGGCGTAAAGGAGATGAAGAATTGCGTGCTCGACCCCTCCGATGTACTGGTCGACCGGAAGCCAGTAGGAAAGGGCCTCGGAGGAGAAGGGACGATCCCGGGGGGAATCTTCGATGCCGGCGAATCGCAGGAAGTACCACGAGGAGTCGATGAATGTGTCCATTGTGTCGGTTTCCCGGCGGCCGGTTCCCCCGCAGGAGGGACAGGGGACGCTCCGGAAGGCGGGATGGTCGGCAAGCGGAGAGCCGCCTTTTCCCGTAAAATGTATGTCCCGGGGAAGAAGGACCGGAAGATCGCCTTCGGGGACCGGAACGATTCCGCAGGAGGGGCAGTGGATCACGGGGATGGGAGTTCCCCAGTACCGCTGGCGTGAAATTCCCCAGTCCCTGAGCCGGTAGGTTTTTTTCGGCCGGCCGAGGCCGGCCTTTTCGAGGTGGGCGGTGATCGTTAGTCGGGCTTCTTCCCCGGAAAGTCCGGAAAAGAGCCCCGAATTTATCAGAACACCGTCTTCGGTGATGGCCGAGTCCAGGGGGGGTGTTGGGTCCTGGCCGGGAGGGACGATCACCTGGCGAACCGGAAGACGATATTTTTGGGCGAATTCAAAGTCTCTCTGGTCATGGGCGGGGACCCCCATGACGACCCCGGTCCCATAGGATGCGACGACGAAATTTCCGATCCAGAGGGGAAGTCGCTCCTCCGTCAGGGGATGGCGAAGGAAGACCCCGGAAAAGACCCCTTCTTTCTCCGGCTCTTCACGGCTCTGATGGGTTCGGGCCCGGAGGGTTTTCTCGATGAAGGCCTGCGCGGAGCTCTTTTCGGGTGAATGCTCGATCAGTGATTCCAGGAGGGGGTGTTCGGGGGCGATAGTCAGAAATGTGACCCCGAAGAGGGTATCGGGTCTCGTGGTGAAGACCGTCAATGAATCTGTCTGCAATGCCGGTTCGCCGGACCTCTCGATCTTGAAATCGATCAGGGCCCCCTTCGAAGGGGCGATCCAGTTCGCCTGCATCGTCCTCACGCGTTCGGGCCACCCCTCCAGGGTTTCGAGTGAGTTTGCGAGGTCTTCGGCATAGTCGGTGATCCGGAGAAACCACTGGTCCATCGTGCGAAGGATCACGACGCTCCCGCAGCGCCAGCAGAGGCCGTCTTCGACCTGTTCGTTGGCAAGGACGGTTGCGCAGGATTCGCACCAGTTGAGCAGGGCCTCCTTGCGATAGGCCAGCCCTTTATCGAGGAGCTTCAGAAAAAACCACTGATTCCAGCGGTAATAGTCGGGGTGGCAGGTGGCCACTTCCCGGTCCCAGTCGTAGGAAAGGCCGAGTTTCTGAAGCTGATCCTTCATATGGGAAATATTGCTCTCGGTCCAGTCTGCGGGATGAATCCCCCGGACGATGGCGGCATTCTCGGCGGGGAGACCGAAGGCGTCCCAGCCCATTGGATGAAGGACATTGAAGCCGCACATCCGCTTGTAGCGTGCAATCGCGTCGCCGATCGAATAGTTTCTGACGTGGCCCATGTGGATGCGGCCGGACGGGTATGGGAACATCTCGAGACAGTAATATTTTGGGAGTTCCGGAGCGCGTGTGACGTGGAAGGCATTTTCTGCCTTCCATCTCTTCTGGACAGTCTGTTCGATTTCTGAAAACGGATAGAGAGGCTCGCCCACTATGACTCCTTGAAAAGTGATACAACCCGGGTTTTTCAGCCATTTTATCACAGGAGGGAATGGGAAGGGTATTGGACGCGGCTACAGGGAACAGGATAGAGAGAAGCCCTGATTCCGATTTAGAAATGACTCCCCACCCCTTGGCTGGTTTTTCGAGGGGATTTTTT
>JAKBXW010000127.1 GCA_021840555.1 Nitrospirota bacterium | reverse complement strand
CGTCTCCGTCCTGGGGGCCTCCAACTACACCTTCTCCGAGGCCACCTGGACGCAGAGCCTCCCCGACTGGACCGCCTCCCACGTGCGGGCCTTCGAATACTTCGAGGGATCCTGCGACGAGTTGATCCCGGATAATTTGAAAAGCGCGGTCACCACGCCGTCCTTCTACGATCCCGTCCTCAATCCCACCTACGAGGAGATGGCCGCCCACTACGGGACCGCCGTAATGCCCGCCCGGGTCCGCAGGCCCCGGGACAAGGCGAAGGTGGAAGCGGGAGTGCTTCTGGTGACCCGTTGGATCCTGGCCCGCCTGCGCAACCGGACCTTCTTCTCCCTGACAGAACTCAACGAGGAGATCCGTCGTCTCCTTGAGGCGCTCAACAACCGTCCCTTCCGGAAGATGGAAGGATCGCGCAAGTCCCTCTTCGAGACGATGGAGAAACCCGCCTTGAAGGCCCTCCCGGAGCGCCCCTTCGAATACGGCGAGTGGAAGAGAGCGACGGTCAACATCGATTACCACATCGACGTCGAGCGGCATTACTACAGCGTCCCGTATACCCTGCGCGGCTACGAGGTCGACGTCCGGTTCAACGCCGCCACCGTGGAGATCTTCCATCAGGGGAAGCGAGTGGCGTCCCACGCTCGCAGCTTCCTCAAGGGAAGGCATACCACCTTGCGTGAACATCTGCCCCCGTCCCACCGCGAGTACAAGGAGTGGCCTCCCTCCCGACTGATCGCGTGGGCAACAACGATCGGCCCTCGCACCGCGGAGGTGGTGGAGACGATCCTCTCCGCCGGAGCCTATCCCGTCCAGGGATACCGCCGCTGCCTGGGAATCCTGCGTCTTGGGAAAAAGTACGGAGAGGCGCGGCTGGAGAGCGCCTGTGAGCGCGCTCTGGCGCTTTGCGCCCTCTCGTACCAGAGCATCGAGTCGATCCTGAAAACCGGCTCCGAGAAGTTGCCCCTCCGGAAGAAAGCGACCGCCCCGGAACTTCCCCTGTTCCACGACAACATACGGGGGCCCGGCTACTACCACTGATCCCACCCACACGAAAGGAGAACAAGAAATGCTTCTGCACCCCCTCATGGAAAAGCTCTCCACGCTCAAGCTCGTCGGAATGGCGCGAGCGCTCGAAGAACAGATCCGCAACCCGGAGGCCGAATCCCTCTCTTTTACGGACCGGTTGGGGCTGCTCGTCGACCGCGAAAGCGTGGAGCGCGAGAACCGGCGGATGACGAGCCGCCTCAAGGCGGCCCGCCTGCGGGAGGCCGCCGCCGTCGAGGACATCGACTACCGCCATCCCCGCGGCCTGGACAAGGCGCTCATGCTCAAACTCGCTGCCTGCGCCTTCGTCCGGGAGCACCTCAACGTCTTCATCACCGGGCCCACGGGAGCAGGCAAGACGTATCTGTCGTGCGCGCTGGGGAACAAGGCGTGCCGCGAAGGGTTCAGCGTCTTGTACGTTCGCCTCCCGCGGTTGCTCGAAAACCTGGGCGTCGGGCGCGGTGACGGGCGATACGCCAAGATCCTCGACGCCTTCGCGCGTATAGAACTCCTGATCCTTGACGATTGGGCGATCGCGCCCCTGACCGACGAGCAACGACGCGACCTGTTCGAAATCCTCGAAGATCGCTACGGCAGAAAGTCCACCATCGTCGTCAGCCAGCTCCCGGTGGAGAAGTGGCACGACGCGATCGGGGAACCCACCTTGGCGGATGCTATCCTCGATCGGCTTCTTCATAACGGCTACAAAATCGCCCTCAGGGGAGAATCCTTGCGGAAGAAGAAAGGACAACAAAGGTTGACGGAAATCGGCCACTGTGAGAAACAGTAATCCCCGGCGTCGCTGACGCTCCGTGGGTGGCCGGAATCCTCTCGGAATGCCGGCCGGCTCAGTCTCGGTTCAGGTGGCCGAAATCGTCGGAATGCGCACGATGATACCGGGGCTTTATCCCGTGGATGCGCATCAGGCGGGCCACACGATGCTTCCCACACGGAATCCCCTGGGCATGCAATTGCACATGAATCCGGGGGCTGCCGTACGTCTCTTTGCTGATCTTGTGCACCGCACGGATTTCCGTGACCAGTCGGAGATTCTCACTCCTGCGACGAGCCATCGGCCGCTTTCGCCATGCGTAATATCCGCTCCGGGACACCTCAAGCATCCGGCACATCTTCTCGACGCGGTACATCCCCGCGTGGTCCCTCAGGAACCGGTACTTCATTTCGGTCCCTTTGAGAAAATGGCCAACGCTTTTTTTAGGATCGCCCGGTCCTCTTTCAGATCCTCGTTCTCCCGTTTCAGCCGACGAAGTTCCTCTTCCTGCGGCATCAGGTGCCCCTTGCCGGGAAACGCATCGGCCGGATGCTTCTCCAACTCCCGGCGCCATCTCCCAAGGGCACTCACGTCCACTCCAAGATCCCGCGCCACCTGCGAGACCGTCCGGCCCTCCTCTTTCACCAAGCGAACTGCCTCAACCTTGAATTCCTTCGTGTATTTCCTTCGTCCTTCCGCCATGACACACCTCCCAAGGTATTATCACCTTGCTTTTCGGTGTGTCCACAAAACCGGGGGAACCCCAATTGGTGGATATTATTATGATGGATCAAATAGTCGCGCTTTTTACTGGACGGACAATAACTCCACTCCGACTACGCTGGGCGCTCCCGGATTGGATTCAATTATTTATGCGCTCACTGTTTCCGGCGGTCATGTGTACACTTCTGGGTATATTTTTGATGGATCAAATCATCGCGCCTGTTACTGGACGGGCAACAACACTACACCGACTATCGTGGGCGCGGCTGGGAAGGATTCGGAAGCGTGGGGAATTGCAGTTTCCGGTGGACACGTGTACACCGCTGGATGGTATTTCGATGGATCAGATGGGCGAGCCTGTTACTGGACGGACAATAACACCATCCCAACCATATTAGGTACTCCCGGTCAAGAGACTATGGCCCATGCGCTTGTAGTTGCCGACGGTCACGTTTACACCGCTGGGTCTTATTACGATGTTCCAAATTATCGGGCCTGTTACTGGATGGACAATAACACCACTCCAATTATTTTGGGCACCCCCGGGCAAGATTCGTTTGCAACGGCACTTGCGGTTTCTGGCAGCTCTGTTTACACCTCCGGGGCGTACAGGGATGGTCCGTATTTTCGTGCTTGTTACTGGACGGATAACAACACCACCCCTACCACGGTTGGTGCCTCCGGCCGTTCATCGTTCGCAAATGCACTCGTCTTTTTCAAGGGTTCAATTTACTCCGCCGGGTGGTATATCGATGGATCATATAGTCAAGCCTGTTACTGGAAGGACAATAACACCGTCCCAACTACGGTGGGTATTCCCGGTCAAGAGTCTATAGCCCGCGCGCTCGTAATTGCCGATGGTCACGTGTACACCGCTGGATATTATTACGATGGTTTAACTTTTCTTCGAGCCTGTTACTGGGTGGACAATAACACGATGCCAACTACTGTGGGTCCTCCCGGTGTATCTTCGAGCGCACATGCTCTCATTGTCCAATAGAGAAGAATAAAGTTTACCGTCTAACAACAGGCTGAAGCTGACGGCTCACGTGGCGGACTTCCTGAGTGCCCGCAGCTTAGCCTGAGCGTTAGCCGCTAAAAAAAACATTGCATTATAACGACAAGGTAAATATATTATAATTATGAAGCATCCAAGGTTTGAATGGGACGATGGGAAGAATACGCTAAACAAGCGAAAACACGGAATATCTTTCGAGGAGGGATTAACGGTATTTGCAGACGAGCAAGCCTTATTACTCCCGGATCCGGATCATTCAACCGAGGAAGATAGATTCCTATTGATGGGTTTTTCCTCTTCGTTACGAATCCTTGTCGTTTGTCATTGTTACCGCCGTGAGGAAGAAATCATACGGATTATATCGGCGCGTAAAGCAACTAAACCGGAACGTTCTGACTATACAAAGAGGTGGATAAAATGAGAAAAGAGTACGATTTTTCCAAGGCGAAGAAAAATCCGTATGCGAAATATTTCAAAAAACAGGTAACAATTCGTTTGGATGAAAACACAATTAAATACTTCAAGCAAATGGCTGATGAGTTAGGCATGCCTTATCAAACCCTTATCAATCTTTATCTTCGTGATTGTGCGGCGACTGCGCGGCGTTTATCAATCAATTGGAAACCTGCTGCG
>JAKBXW010000126.1 GCA_021840555.1 Nitrospirota bacterium | reverse complement strand
CGGATCGGCCTAATGGAGCCACCTCCGGATCGGCCTAATGGAGCCACTTCCGGATCGGCCTAATGGAGCCACTTCCGGATCGGCCTAATGGAGCCACCTCCCAGGGTGTGATCGTCTCTTGGACCTTCTAAAGGCAAAGAGTACCTTTCTTGATTGGAAAGGAGGCTCTATGGCCAACAGGAGGTTTCAAGTGTACGAAATCAGACAAGTCCTTGTTCAAATGCGTGGAGGGGCCTCGGACCGGGTTGTCGCCCAGTCCGGGCTCGTGGGAAGAAAGAAATCCGCCTGGATCCGACAGATTGCCGGTGAAAAGGGATGGCTGAACCCTGCCAACGTCCTTCCGGACGATCCTGTCCTGGCACTCGCGTTGGATCCTCCCCGGGAACGTCCGGAGGTCGCCTCGTCGGTTGCGACATGGGAGAAGGAGATCCTCTCATGGGCGCAGGAAGGCATCCGTTGGACAACGATTCACAAGACCTTGTGCCGACGCTACGGGTACGAGGGAAGCTACTCGGCCGTCCGGCGCTTTCTTCAGACGCGAATCCAGAAGGATCCGGCCTCTTTGGCCACGGTCATGTTGGACTTTTCTCCGGGGGAAGCCGCCCAGGTCGACTTTGGAACGGGGCCCCCGCTTCTTGACCCGGTCAGCGGGAATCTCGCCAAAACATGGATCTTCGTGATGACCTTGTGCCATTCCCGGCACCAGTATGCGGAGATCGTCTTCGACCAAAGCGTTCGAACCTGGTGCGGGCTTCATCGCCGGGCCTTTGAATGGTTCGGGGGCGTCCCTAAAAAAATGATTCTCGACAACCTGAAGGCCGGGATTGTCCGAGCCTGCTACTACGATCCTGAGGCCCAGCGTTCCTATGCGGGACTGGCCGAAGGATACGGGTTCATGATTTCCCCTTGCCCTGTCGCGGATCCTGAAAAAAAAGGGCGCGTCGAGGCGGGGGTCAAGTACGTCAAAAATGCCTTCTTTCCTTTGCGGACCTTCGCCAACATCAACGTCGCCAACAAAGAGCTGGAATCCTGGGTGACGGGCGAGGCCGGCAACCGGATCCACGGCACCACCCGCAAGAGGCCTCTCGATCTCTTTGGGAGCGTTGAAAAGAACTTTCTCGGTCCTCTTCCGGACCGCCCCGTCGAGATCGTTGTCTGGGAAAAGCACAAGGTGCAAAACACCGGGCACATCACCTTTGAAAAAAACTCCTACTCGGTTCCCTACTTCCACATCAAAAAAGACGTCTGGGTCAAGGCGGGAGACACGCTTCTCTGGATCTACGACCAGAAGACGAGCCTGATCGCCACACATCCGCGGCTGAAAGGAGCGGGACGCAGGAACACGGTCGAAGCGCACATGCCGCCCAATGCCCAGGCGTACTTCATGAAGGACCCCGTCTGGTGTCGTGAAAAGGCGGGACGAATCGGTCCCGCCTGTCGCGAAGTCGTCGAGCAGCTTTTTGCCGACACCGTCATGGACAATCTTCGGAAAGTCCAGGGCATCCTGGGCCTGGCCGAGCGAAATACCCCCCCACGACTCGAGGAGGCCTGCAAGCGGGCCCTTGTGTTTGGAAACATCCACTACAGAACGATCAAGTCCATCCTCGACAAGGGGCTGGACATCGTCTCCGAAGAGACCGCCCGGGAGCAGCTTCCGTCCATCTACACGCAGGGGAAGAACCGCTTTGCTCCCCCCTCTTCGGCTCACCCCTCCCTTCCCAGACAGGAGCGTTCTCTATGAATCCCCTTCCCGAACTTGTTCCCATGTTGAAAAAACTCCATCTTCTGGGTCTCGTCGACTCTCTCGAGCGCCGCAACCGGGAGGCCCTCGAGCAGAAGCTGGCCTACACGGAGTTCCTCTCTCTTCTGATCTCCGACGAAGTGGCCCGACGGGAGAGGGGGCTCCTGACCCAGAGGCTCAAACGGGCCGGCTTCCGTCAGGAGAAGACGATCGAGACTTTTGATTTTAGCCGTCTTCCCCATGTGGACCGGAGGCTTTTTTCCGAGCTGGACACCGCGAACTTCGTCCGGGAGCCCGCCAACGTTCTTCTGGTCGGTCCCTGTGGCGTGGGAAAGAGTCATGTGGCTCAAGCCCTAGGACATGCGGCGGCCCGGGAGGGGCACGATGTGTTGATGGCGACTCCCGCCCAGCTGTTGGGGAGTCTGCAGGCGGCCCGGGCCACGCTCACGTACGACAGGCGCTTCCAGACGCTCTGCAAGGTCCCGCTCCTCATCGTCGACGACTTCCTCCTCAAACCCTTGCCTGCGTCTCAGGAAGAGGATCTGCACGACCTTGTGTCGGAGCGATATGAGAAAAAAACGACGATCATCACCTCCAACCTCCATCCGGACGAATGGGGGCAGGCCTTTGCCAATCGCCTTCTCGGAGAGGCCACAGTCGACAGGCTTCGGCACAATGCCTATGTAGTGGTTCTCGAGGGGCCCAGCTACCGGATGCCCCGCTCCTCCGCATCCGTTGCCGACGAGGGGAAGAATGCCTCGAAAAAGGAGGTCAAAGTGTAACGGATAACAAGCATATCGTTACATATTACATATTACGTTACGTGTATGACACCCATCCCATCATCTTGGATAACCTGGAGGACTGCATGAAGAACGCTCTCACCTACGACGACGTGGCTCAGGCCGCCTCTCTTCTTCTCTCGAAAAACGAACGCCCCACCACCCGGAACATCCGTCTCATGATCGGTCGGGGCTCCTTCGGGACAATCTCCCGCTACCTGAACGAATGGCGTGAGAAAGCGTCTCCCGCAACCGTGCCGCCTTCTCCTGAGGAGAACCTCTCTGCGGAGTTCAGACAGGCTCTGGGCAAGGAGATTGCGCGCCATCTGCAAAAGTGCGCTCAGGAGAAAGACGACGAGATCTCCCGACTGCGGACCGATCTTCAGGAGGCGCTCTCCGAGAACGACCGACTCGAAGCGCTCTGTTCCGACCAGGAAGAACGAATCAAGGGTCTTGCCCAGGAGGATATCCGAAAAACGGAACGCGCCACACTGCTTGCGTCACAGCTGGCAGACGAGAAGACCCGGAGCCAGGATTTTCTGGATCGCCTGCACAAGGCGGAAAAGACGATTGTCCGGCTTGAGGTTCTTCTCGAAACGGCGAACCCGCTTCGGGAGGCTCATGAAAAGAAGCTCCCAACGATCTCTGCCCCATCCGCTCCTCCCGCAAATAGACAACGGCAAGGTCGGAAGCCCTTGACAAAACCCGGCAAGTTCATGACTCTTGACGAAGAGTCGAATCCGGAGAAGGGTCTCCCACGTTCCCCAAACGAAGGAAAAAAGGGGAAACTTCCCCGGTAAAACGGGTGTTCGGAGGGGGGTAAAAAGAGGATTTTGCCCCTTTTCGAGACCCCCCAATGACCCCTTAAAACGAGGGGTAAAAAGAAGCCGAAAACGGAGGAAAAACACCTCCTAAAAACGGTCAAAAAACAAAGGAAAAAAACTCCGGTTCAAGAGCCAAAATCACACCCTCCAAGTGGCGCCATTAAGGCGGTCAGGGGTGGCTCCATTAGGGCGGTCAGTGACAATTTCGGCCACAATCCTCTTTCCTCTCATCTTCCTCGCCTCGAAGTTTGTCTTGAGAAGCTCTCCAAAAAGAACATCCTGAAAGCAGACGCTCGGAAGAATGACTGTATCTTTCCATTGAATCGGCTTCCCTCCCGACTCTTTTTCCGTCTCGAAGTCGCCTTTTCCTATGAGATTGATCACAGGAATGACATATCGCTCCGGTTCGAACATGACGTTTTTTGAGAATCCCAATCCGATAATGAATGCTTCCTGATTTTTTGTGGTGACCAGCGTTCCCGTTCCGATGACGGCCTTTTTCTTGAGCAGAGCGTAGGCGTTCATCTTGTCCAATGCCATGATTTTCTGTGGCGTCAACACGCCGATTTCCCCCTCCGGCAACACGGTTATGTCGTGGTCATTGATGCCCGTATCGATGTCTTTAATCGTCTGCAAAAACGATGAGGCATTGTTGATTGGGTCGATAACCATCAATGTTTTCTTCCCGATTGCATCGATTTTTTCGTGCGATTTTTGCGCAAAAAACACATTGATCGACAGGGGAATGAGCAAAATTCCGGCAAGAATCGTGACGTTTTTTGTCCGATTTTTCGTCTGAGTCAGATCGCTTTTGACCAGATGAGCCACGCCCGTGATCGCCAAAATTTCGAGGATAATTCCGGCATATCCCGTCCCCGGAAACAGAAGTCCTGCACTCACAAAA
>JAKBXW010000032.1 GCA_021840555.1 Nitrospirota bacterium | reverse complement strand
TCCACCACGATCGACTCCCCCTCCACCGCCACATGCTGCTTCATCGCCCCGTGAACGGAGTCGTATTTCAGAAGGTGGGCGAGATGGTCCGGTTCGGTCAGGTCGTTGACCGCGACCACCTCGATATTGCCCGACGCGCAGGTCGGACACCGTTCCAGCATGGCCCGGTACGTCAGCCGGCCGATGCGTCCGAAGCCGTTGATTCCGATTCGAACTCCCATCGTTCATCTACTCCTTGCTTGCTGGTTGACAGTCTCGGATCTCCATCGACAGAGGCGATTTCTGGAAAAGCGAGACAATGGCTCCTCCGGCCAAGGCCAAAAATGAGACCGTCAGGCCGGAGGAAAGATTTCCGGACCGGTCGGAGATGGCCCCTCCCAATGCGGGGCCGACGATTTGCCCCAAAGCGAAGACCACCGTGAAAAACGTGATCGACGCTCCCCGCGAAGCCGGGGGGAGAGCTCCCCGTATCATGGCGGTGACGGCCGCCGGGACGTTCAGAAAGGCGAAACCGAAGACGAGAGCCGAGATCAGCATGGCCGGAGCGGAGCGGGAAAGGATCGGGATCGCGGCGCCCAGCGCGGCCATCCCGATCGACAGCCCCATCGACCGGCCTCCAGGATGGCGGAACAGCATCCGTCTCCAGAAAAGAGGAGAGAGGATCACGGAAAGGCCCAGCACTCCCCAGACGAAGCCGGTCGTGACTGGACCGTATCCGACGTTTTCGACCCACTTGACGAAATAGGTCATGTAGACGAGATAGCCGACCCCGAAGAAAAAATATCCCGCCAGGGCCGGGAGGAAGGATCGCGGAGCCCTGGGAGCGGCGCCGGCCGCATGCCCCGGGGCCGACTCCGGGACATGGGAGGCCAAGGAGGCCAGGGAGGAAATACCGGCAAACAGAAGCCCCGCCGCTCCGAGCATCATCCAGGCCCGGGGCCAGAACCCCGGCCCGTATTTCGCGAACAGGACCGGAAGGAAGAGTCCCGACAGCAGGATTCCGAACCCGCCTCCGCCCGTATAGAGGGAAATAGCGGCTCCGCTCCGGCGGAGATCCCGAGGAAACAGTCCCGACACAAGAACGCCCCCGCAGATGAACGACAGGGCGGCGAAGACTCCCGCCGAAAGGCGAAGGAGAAAGAGAAGCGGATAGGAGTCGACGAGTCCCGTGGTCAGGACGGAGAGCGAGGTCAGGACGAGTCCCCCGAGAAAAAGGGATCGGACGGAAAACCGGCCGATGACGCCTCCCGTCCCGGCGGCCCCCGCCAGATAGCCGATCGCATTGGCCGTATTGAGCCATCCGGCTTCGCTGTAGCTCCACCCCAGACGCTCCATCATGGAGGGAAGGATCAGGGCATAGTCGAAACGGGAGAATCCCAGGGACACGGCCGTGCCAAGGCCGATGAGCAGAGCCGGCAGAAAGGCGGCGCGCTTATTCATCTTCCGGACCCCGACTGGGGAAGCGAGGCGCGGAGCAGCGTTTCGGCGGCGGAGACGGCGGCATCGACGAGATCCGGACGCTGCTGGATGTAGGCTTCGGTCACGGCTCCGTCCCAGAGGATGAGCAGCTGCCAGGAGAGAAGATCCGGCTGCGCGGCGCCCGCCTCGCTCGCCAACGCGGCGAAAGTCTCCCGCAGGGCGCTTTTGTACCGGGCCACGCGCCCGTGAATCGGATCCGAAGGATTGGCCCTTTCCGTGGCGGCGTTGATGAAGGCGCATCCCCGGAAGCCTTCGGCCTCGGCAATCCCCTTGAGCGACCGGAAGGCGGCCAGGAGACGGGACCCCGGATCCTTCCCCTCCCCGGCCGATTCCGCGAGGGCCTTGAGCCGGATCTCCGCGGCATCGTCGAGGACGGCAAGGATGAGATCGTCCTTCGATTTGAAATGGTAGTACAGGGACATCCGGGCCACGCCGGAGCGTTCGATCACCTCGTTTATCCCGACGTTCTCGATCCCGTGCCGATAGAACAGATCCGAGGCCGTTTCAATCAGCTTCCTGCGGACGCGGGATTTCGCCTTTTCCCTGGATTGCTCTGGAGTCTTCATGAAGACAAGATTACCATACTGACTTGTCTATATGCAATCCTTAAAACATCTCGGATCGATTTCCCCCGAATTCCGGAAGCCGCATCCAACTTGACAACCAGTTTCCATTTTTGCAAACTGGTTGTCATTATTCAAGAGAGAGACTGGAGGGCCTCATGACGCACTTCGACGAACCGAAGGTCCCGACCGGACGGGAAGCCATCGATCCTTCCGACGAGGCCAGGGCGATGACCGAGATCATGCTGACGGTGTTCCGGATCAACGGACGCCTTCTGGAAAAGGGAGACGCCCTCGTCCGGACGCTCGGAATCGCCAGCGCCCAGTGGCAGGTGCTCGGCGCCGTTTCTCTGTCGGGGAAGCCCCTGTCCGCTCCCCAGATCGCAGCGGCGATGGGGATCACCCGGCAGGGCGTCCAGAAACAGCTCAACCGGATGACGAAGAAAGGCCTCTTCGAAAAACGTCCGAACCCCCGCCACGAACGCTCGAATCTCTACTGGCCGACCCCGGAAGGGCAACGGATCTATTCCGAAGCCATGCGCCGCGAAACACTCTGGGCGCAGCAGCTCGCGGAGGGTCTCCCCGGCCCGGAGATCCAGGGTGCGCTCGACTTTCTGAAAAAATTCCATCGTCGTCTCGAAGCCCCTCTTCCCGAAGAAGGAGAATGAAATGAAGCCTGTCCTTCATGCCGCATCCGGTGCTCTCGCCATGATCTGCATCGCCGTCTTCTGGATTTCGACCGCCGTCTCGGAGCTGTTCCTGGACCATCCGGCCGTTGCCTTCGTCAAGAGGGGGGTCGTCTTCGGCCTTTTTCTTCTCGTACCCCTCCTGATCGTGACGGGACTCACCGGCGCGCGGCTCGGGAAAGGCCGGAGAGAGCCCCTGATCGCGAAAAAGACGAGGCGCATGCGCATCGTCGCGGCAAATGGTCTCCTCGTCCTGGTCCCCGCCGCCCTGGCCCTGAACGGGATGGCGGCGTCCGGCCGCTTCGACGCCGCCTTTTTCGCGGTCCAGGCGGTCGAGCTCTCAGTCGGAATCGTCCAGATGGTCCTCATGGGCCTGAACCTCCGCGACGGCCTCACTCTTTCCGGAAAGCTCCGCTCTTCCCCTTGAACGGCGGGACCGCTCGGAGCTCCGTGCCGCAACCGGAAGGGAGCCGGCAGGGGGATTGACTGTCCAATAAAAAACGTGTACGTATATTACGTGTACGTATTAAAGGAGGTCCGATGAAGACGATCGAATGCCGCGTGGAGACCGGCGCCGCGCCGGAAGCGCTCTGGAGGATCTGGTCCGATGTCGCAAACTGGCCCCGGTGGGACCATGGGATCGAATGGGCCCGGCTGGGAGGCCCCTTCGAGGGAGGAACCACCGGCCGCATCAAACCGAATGGAGGTCCGGAAGTGCCCTTCGTTCTCCTCTGGGCGAATCCGCAGGAGGGATTCTCGGACGAATCGCGGCTTCCGTTGGGACGGTTGAGATTCGAGCACCGTTGGCGCCCTTTGGAAAACGGGCGGGTCGAATTTGTCCATCGTGTCGGCTTCCATGGCCCGCTGGGATTCTTGTACGCGTTTCTCATGGGGCCCTCCTTCAGGAGGGATCTCCCAAAGGCCATGGAAACCCTGGCCCGGATGGCCGAAAGGGACGGTCAATGAAGACTTCGGAAGTCTCCCGGCGCTTCTGGATCGGGGTGGCGAGCCGGGACCATGCGTTGAAGGGAGTGGCCGGCGGCTTTGCGCAGCTCTGCCACGGCAAGGCCGCCCCGCTTTGCCGGATGGCCGCGGGAGACGGGCTTGTCTATTACGCTCCCCGGGAGCGGTTCGGGGAGAGCGAGCCCTGCCAGCGCTTCGTGGCCATAGGCCGGATCTCGGGAAGCGAGATCTATCCGTTCGACATGGGCCGGGGATTCGTTCCCTTCCGGAGGGACGCCGCTTACGTTCGGACCTCCTCCGAGGCCCCGATCCGGCCTCTTCTTCCTCTCCTGACATTCATTCGGGACCCCGCTCGCTGGGGAGGGGCCTTTCGCTTCGGATTTCTCGAAATCACCTCCGGGGATTTTTCGTTCATCGCCCATGCGATGGGGGTTCCCGATGGGCCCGTTTGACTGGAGGAAAAGCCGGTTCGAAAAGGCCGAGGAGAGTCCGGGACTCTTACTCTGGCAGGTCGGTTCCCAATGGCGCCGATCGATAGAGAAAACCCTCGAACCGTTCGACCTGACGCACCCCCAGTTCGTCGCTCTGGCCTCCGTCGCCTGGGTGGGGCGGAGCGGACAGCCGACCAGCCAGGCCGATGTGGCCCGCCACATGAAACTGGACGTCAATACCGTCTCCCAGATTCTGAGGTCCCTCGAAGAAAAGGGCCTGATCGAACGAAAACGCACTCCGGACGAGCGCGTCCGGAGCCCGGTGCTGACTGAAGCGGGCGTCGACCGGCTCGGACGGTCCCTTCCGGCTGTCGAAGCCGCGGACCGACTTTTCTTCGATCCCCTGGAGCGGAGCCTTCCGGATCTTGTCCGTGCCCTCCGCACGCTCCTTCGGGAGGACTGAGACTCTCCCCTCGAGTGTATGGGCGAAGAGCGTGTCACCAGAGATCGCCAAAATCCATGGTTATAGGATCCGGGTCGATTGCAGTCCGGACTCTGAGAATGACGGCTCAACAAGATGACCCTTCTCCACCGTCCGGACATCGGAGGGCGCGATCCCCAACAGTGAAAGCCGGTGACCGATCTCGTCCTCCTCCCCGACATCCATCTCGACCGCCCGGCGGCAGTAGGGATGCCAGGACGGGAAATACCCTGCCTCCATCGCGCGGGACGTTTCTCCCGTATCCACCACGATCGGTCCTTCCGGATGATCGATCAGCCAGGCATAAATAGGGAGCGGATCGGTCCATTGGGGATCGACGAGGACACGAAACGGCCCTCCCGGCTTCCGGGCACACTGGGCCGCCTTGATTTTAACGGATCCCGTCCGCAACGGGACAATGCGAACCGACATCTTTTCCCCTTTCCCTTCCCTTTCGGTCTTCTTCATTTACGAAAGGAGTCAATCCCTTGTTTTTCCGCCCGCGCCTTCAGGGCTTCGTTCATCGATTCGAATCCTTGGCGGACCCGTTCGAACCAGCGCCGGGACAGGAACGGGACAAGAAGCCCCCGAAAGCGTTCCCGGTGGACGAATTGCAGGACCCCGGCTCCCCGCTCCGTCATAATGAATGCATGTTCCCCGACGAAAAGACCGGGAACGGCCAGGGAGCCCCGCCACCGGAGTTCCCTTCCCTCATCCAGAACAAGAAGAGTGGGCCGGAAAGCCATCGCCTCCCTTCCCGGCAGCCGCACCGATACCTCGATTTTTTCGCCCGGCACGAACGGTCCAGCGGCACGGACGACCAGAGGATTCCATTCCCCGTACCGGGGAAAATCCCTCAGGATCCCCCAGACAAGGGCCAGAGGCGCATGTATCTCGATACCCGTTTCAATGCTCACTACCATCGGCGTTCCTCCTGAAACTGTGCGGATCGTTAAAGTTAGCGGTCGATAACCTCCCGGTCAAAAAAAAAGGCCTGTTCCGCCGGTCATTCCGGTCCCGATCTTTTTCAGCAACGCCGCAAATCGTTCGGGTTCTTCGTAGTGCGGCATGTGGGCGGAGGAGTCGAACCACAGCAACGTCTTGCCCTTCGGCGCCTCAAGGCGATCGAAGTAGCGCCTGGTCAGGAGACCCGGAGCGACCTTGTCGTGGCGGCCCTGAAAGAGGAATACGGGAACCTCCAGGGACGGAGCCTGGCGAAAAAGATCAAGATCCTTCATGGCGGGAAGAAGGGCGTTCTGCACGGCGGAGAGTCCCCCCAACGCCCGAAAGGCCTCTTTCACAGAGTAGTCCGGCGAGAAGAAGAGACGACAAAGAGTCTTTCTCAGAAGAGATCCGTACCGTTCGCCCCTATGAATCCCTCCGAACTCCATCATCCACTTCGCCCGTTCCATAAAGGGCGCGCTTCTCGTGTACGGAGGATCCCCGAGATTTCCGAGGGCTCCGAGAGCTTTCCCGTGATCCCGCCTGATCGCCTCCTTCCACAGGAAATCCATGGCCATCGGCTCGCTTTCCGACAGGCATATATCCGTTCCCACCCCTATGAGGGCGTGAATTCCCTCGGGAGAATGATGGGCCGCAAGAGCGGAGAGACTCGCTCCAAGAGAAAATCCGAGGAGGGAGAGCTCGAAACCTCCAGGCGTTTGAGAAGAAATTCGATCATTCCCCGGATATCGAGCACGAGCCTTTGCAGAGGCGCTTCTCCGAAAGACACGTCCGAATGCCAGGATTTCCCGCATCCCCGAAGGTCCCAGAAAACGACCCGGAACGCCTCTTCCCACCGCAGGGATTTTTGCAATGCGTCCGCCTCATGAATGATGGGAAATCCTGGTCCGGCCTGGACAAGAAGAAGAACCGGAAGATCGCGTCTTTCGCCTCTCACGAGAATCCATTGAACGTCGTTTCCGACAGAGACGCGCTCCAGCAGGCGGAGGGATGTCGATCCAATCGCCATTTTATTCCTTTCCTTTTTGGACGAGAGAGCGGAGCAGAAGCGTCTTGATCTCCGTTTGCCAGCGGACAGCCGGAGGATCGCACTCCTTGAAATACAGCATCCGGGCAAATTGTCCCAGAAAGCCGATGGTCAGCGTCACCAGAAGACCGGTCGTTCCTCCCGGGTCGATCGCTCCCTCGATTTTTCCTTTACCGATCCATGCCGCCAACAGTCCGACCAGGGAAAGCGCCCGCGTTTTCTCTCCGACTTGGGGCCAGTAGAGTCGAAGATTTTCGTGGACATAAAGAACGGCGTCAAGATTCCGGTCCAGGAAGCGGACATAAGACTTAACCAGAGCGTCCAGATCCTCCTCGAACGAATGACGCGGAGACAGGGCCTGAGCCACCCCCCGGACCAATTCGTCATAACAGCGCTCGAAGAGATGGATCGCGAGGGCGTCCTTGCTGTCGAAAAACTTGTATAGCACCGTGTTGCTGTATCCGGTGGCGCTTGCGATATCCCGAAGGCTCGTTTCGCAAAGTCCGTCCCGGACAAACAGGCGCAAGGCTTCCCGCAGAATGGCCTGCTTCGAGGGAGGCTCGTCGGGGTCTCCCGGAGTAAACGGGGAAAGTTCAGTCGCCATGCCTTTAAGTTAGCAATTGATAACTCTCAAGTCAAGCAGATCGTTCCTGGAGGAGTCTTGTCGTCGGAGTGGCCGGAACCGTCTTTGGTCCTGCGTGCGGAAGAAGGCTCCCCTCAAAGGGACTCTTCCGAAGACCGTCCAGGCGATCTGGAGTGGCCTTCGCACTTCAGGACCTACGACCACTGTCCCGTCTGGAAGAGACGCTTTTCTCCCCGCGAATGGAGACTGGAGGGTCCCCTTCGTCGGGAGGCGCGCTGTGGCTCGTGCGCGCTTCAGCCAAGCTGATCGACACGCCAGATGGCCGTAGCCTGAGCCGCCATCCAGTTCTGCCGGGCGGCGATCCTCTCCGGCGTCCACTCGGCGTTGTCCTCGGCGAGCTTTTTCGTAATTGCGAATCCGCTTTGCTGGTAGATCGTCCGCTTCCGGGCATAATCCGCCGCTCCGAGATCCCTGTTCGCACCGGCATCGAGCAGGGTCATGTTTCCGAGCCTGTCCATCAGCGCGTCCGCGTCGTCATTGCCGAACCCGCCCCAGCCGTCCGGCGCGTTTTGCGGCAGGACATGTTCGATCGTGAATGCGTCGCTCAGGAAATTCTGGTCCTGACCGGAAAGGTGCTTTTCGATGGCGCACAGGATGAAGCGGGCCACGCGGTTGTTGCGCGAGTCCGTGGTGCGGATGGTCTTCTCGGCAAAGGCTGTCCGGAACGCCGCGTCATCCGGGTAAATACCTCGCAAGGACTGCAGAGCGGGACCGAGATTCTTCAGATCCTGCCTGGACACGCGCTCTGCGACATCGTTGTACTTGCGTTCCTGCTCGCTGGCGCTGTAAGAGCCGATCACGTTGAATCGCATCGAAATCACGACCGTCGCGCGAAGCAGTCCGGTGAAGTCCGGCGCATCGAAAATCCG
Organism: Nitrospirota bacterium; assembly: GCA_021840555.1. Classification (GTDB taxonomy): domain Bacteria; phylum Nitrospirota; class Leptospirillia; order Leptospirillales; family Leptospirillaceae; genus UBA4572. The sequence continues at coordinate 10,075 of JAKBXW010000032.1, read as the reverse complement.
TTTGGCGGCCAGAAGCAAAGGAAAAGGCTGCCGCACCCGGAAGGTTTTCAGCACGCCCGCCAATTGCTTGTCTTCTTTCGACCATTCAGAGGACTCGGGGGAGGAAAGCGCCAGATAGGTGTCGAGGTCCTCTTCCATGTCGCGCAACAGCCGGAATACCACCTCGGGGGTACCCACCTGAGACCGGATCGTCTTGAACAGGTCGGATTGGCGAACGAAGCTCCGGCGGCTGTTCCAGTGCACGCGCAGGAAGTCGGGGAAGTTCTCCGACTGGAGTCGGCCGACGATGGCCTCCCACCGGTCTTCGAGATTACGCAGCTCGTGATCGGTCTCCCGACCTCGATCGAGAACCGAGAACATGTAATTCTTGAGGAGGTCGGTCGCCGATAGCCGGACACCGCGTGCGTTGAGCGTCTCGAAGACCTTATAGGCGTTCAGCTCATCGGTCACGGTGATCACCGTGAAGAACAAGCGGTCGCTGACATCCTCGACCAGCTTGGCGAGCCGCATGCCCTCGTCGCCTGTACTCTTCTTCAAGTACTCGGCAACACGCTTGTCGAACCATTCGAAGGCCTTGCGCAGCAAGTGCTCCGAGGCGCGGAATCCCCGTTGGGGAAGGTGCCCGAGCGGTACCAGATAGGTCTGAAAATAGTGGTTGTTGTTGCGGTTGAGGGTGAGTTTGGGACGCGCAACCAGCGTGACCGGATCGAGATAGCCCACATAGGTTTGGCGGATTTGGTCCGCACGCCGTTTGTTAGCTTCAGGGTCGTTGCCGTTGTCGATCAGACGCTGGAGGTTCTTGAGCACGGCGATTACGATGAGGCTGATGGTGGTAAGGCGCTGCTGACCATCGATGACGTCGAAGGACTTGTCGTCGGCCGACTGCAAGACCAGATAACCCATGTAATGAGCTGTCTCGCCATCGGATTCGAGCATCCCCAGGATGTCCGACCATAGGTCTTCCCATTCCTCGTTTGTCCAGCTGTAGTCGCGCTGAAACCGGGGAATGCGATAGGTCAGACCGTTGCCGATAAGCTTCCTGAAAGTGTTGTTCTCGGTCTTGAAGTTGGTTGCGGCCATGGCTTGCTCCTTTTCCTGCCCGGGTCCTTCTTCCCGCAGCGCGGCGGTCCCGGAGTCGATCTGCTTCCGGTGGGGATCGTCCTTGCGCCGACCTTCCCTACGAACACTCCCGAATCGCCGCGATCGCCCGGGGTCACCCCTTCGCGAGCCGGCAATAGAAGCGTTTTCCAACCCGCAGGATCTGTCCGTCCGGAACAACGTCGGCGAAAGGATCGGAAACGGGGGCTCCATCGAGATCGACGGCCTTCTGGAGAATCAGCTGCTTGGCCTGGCTCTCCGAGCGGGCCGCTCCGGCGCGGACCATGACGGTCGAAAGACGAACCGGCCAGGGAGCCGGCACAGAAACGGGGGGAATCTCCTCCGGCATCTCCCGCCGGGAAAACTGGCGGACAAAGCGCTCCTGGGCCTCGCGTGCCTGGTCCGCCCCATGGAAGCGGGTGGTGATCTCGAGCGCGATCCTCGCCTTGGCGTCGCGGGGATGGGCGGCCCGGATCTCCCCCTCCGGAATCGCCGTGAGGAGAAGCGCATAGGAGGCCATCGCCTCGTCGGGAATGGACATGATCTTTCCGTACATCTCGAAGGGCTCCTCCAAGATCCCCACGGCGTTCTTCAGGCTCTTGCTCATCTTCTTCTCACCGTCGAGCCCCACCAGGAGCGGAAGGGAGAGCACCACCTGGGGTTCCTGGCCGTAGGATCGCTGAAGATCCCGGCCCACGAGGAGATTGAAGAGCTGGTCGGTTCCGCCGAGTTCGACGTCGGCCCGGAGCGCCACCGAGTCGTATCCCTGGATCAGTGGGTAGAGGAGTTCGTGGAGATGGATCGGAAGCGACTGGTCCATGCGCCGCCTGAAGTCCTCCCGGTCGAGAAAATGCGCCACCGTCTGCCGCGCCGCGAGCCGGATCATTCCCTCGACCCCCAGGGCTTTCATCCACTGGCTGTTGAAGACCACCTCGGTCCTGGCCGGATCGAGGATCCGGAAGACCTGCTCCCGGTAGGTGGCGGCGTTCGCGGCGATTTCGGCGTCGGTCAGGGGTTTTCTGATCTCGGAGCGACCGGTGGGATCCCCGATCATGCCGGTGAAGTCCCCGATCAGGAAGAGGACCTGGTGGCCCAGATCCTGGAACTCCCGAAGCTTCATGAGAAGCACCGCGTGGCCCAGATGAAGGTCCGGCGCCGTCGGGTCGAATCCCGCCTTGATCCGGAGAGGGATGCCCGACGTCCTGGATTTCTCGAGTTTTTTGAGGAGGTCTTCGGGAGAAACGAGCTCGATGGCACCGCGGGAAAGACGGTCGAGAGATTCCCTGGGAGAGAGCGTCATGAAACGGTCCTTTGTCCTTTCAAGGATAACGGGCGATCAGTCCGGTAGTTTGTCTGATAAGGGTCTCCGGGACGGAATCGCCAGGGAGAGGTCGGCCCAGTAATCCTCCGGAACGACCGGAAGAAGGGTCGGATCGACCATCTCGGAATAACGGCCCGACCGGGCGAGAAACGGCGTCTCCTCCCGAAGGGAGGGAGCGTGGCCCGGGGCGAGGAGCGTCCTGGCTGCGGGGGGCTCGATCTCCAGGGAATCCGGAACGAGAAATGGAAAGAGGGACATCCCGTTCCAGCGATCGACCCAGCGCCCCATCTCCTCCTGGACGTCGTTACCTTCCGGGGCGGGGATTGTCAGACGCGCCCGTCCATTCTCCTCGCGGATCAGGAAGGAAGCCTTTCCGGGAGCGTCCCGAAGAAGAAGACAGGAGGGCCACAGAGGGGAGACCCGATCCGGGAGAAGGGCGCATCGCGCCGACACCAGCGGTCGCTCGGGGGTTCCGGTGAGCGCCAGAACCCGGTCGAAAGAGCGCTCCTGACCGACCAGCGTGAAGCCTCTGCCCTTTTTGGCCTTTTCAATCTCCGGAAGACCCGGTCCGGATGGAAGGACTTCGACCCCCTCGAGTTCCGGGGGAGCCGCTCCCCTGGCAAGTCCCCTCCCCCGGGACTCGATCAGATGAACCAGAAGGCGCAGGGATTCGGGGTCGTCGTGTTTTTTCCCGGAAAGTCCCGCGAAGGGGAGAATATCCTCCAGAAACTCTTTCCATGGAGGAAGTGCGGGGACAGCTTTCTTCCGAATCGCCCGGGGAAGGGACTCCTTCTGGCGTTCCGGCTCCAGAAACCAGTCGATGGTTCGCTGGCCCAGTGAGGCCCGCACGGAGGTCTTGCGGTAGCTCAGGAGGATCCGCCCATCGAGCTCCGGAGAGAGCGCCGTTTGGAGGATCTCACGCCCGGGGAAAAAGCGTTCTTCCTCTTCAGGAGACGGGAGGGGCCCGGACAGAAGGCATCCCACCAGCCGGTGGCAGGTCCCGAGATACAGGAGCAGCGGAAGACCGGGGGTGGCAGAAACGGCATCCGTCCCCACGGAATAGCCGCTTTCCGTCTCAACGAGGGGGACTATTCCCTCCATCCCCCCCAAAAGAAAACCCGGTCCGCACAGCTCCCGATTCACCACCAGAGTGGGAACGTACCCCCGGACGGCGGCGAGCCGGGCGGCCAGAGCCGCCCCCGGACCTCGACCGACGATCAGGAGAGTGGGCGCCGCCATGGGTTATCCCACAATCTCGACGGTGGAGAAGAAGTAGGGGATTTCGAAGCGGGCGGTCTCCGCCGAATCCGATCCGTGGACCGCGTTATATTCGATCGATTCGCCATAGAGGGCCCGGAGAGTCTCCTTTTCGGCCTTGGCAGGGTCGGTGGCGCCCATGAGCTGGCGATGGGCCAGAATCGCGTTCTCCTTCTGCAGCACGACCAGGATCACCGGTCCGCTGACCATGAAGTCGACCAGGCTCGCAAAAAAAGGACGTTCCCGATGGACGGCGTAGAAACCCTCGGCCTCCGCCTTCGACAGGAGTCGCGTCTTGAGGGCGCATATCCGGAACCCTTCCTTTTCGTAGCGGGCCAGGATCGCTCCCGAGAACTTCTTCCGGACCGCGTCCGGCTTCAAGATCGCCAGTGTCTGTTCCATCATTCCCATTGCTCCTTCATGGTTTGGGCCTTCTCCCACGGGGGATCTCAATCGGCCATTTTTAAAAACCCCGAATTCCATATGCAAAACAATTCATTATAACCATCGAGCCTTCCAGCTTCAATTTTTTCTCATCCTCGCATCCCCGAATCCGCGACAGAGATTGTCCTCCGTATATCTAGGAAGAAACGAAAGATCTCTTGAACCTCCTGCCAGAGTCAGGAAAAAACATCGACGCATCGTGAATTTCGAACACACGAATCCTCTTTCAGTACGGGACCGGAAATCCCATCTAAACAGTGGATCCCGCCCCCGGTCTCATTTTTTTCTTTTTCCCTCGCTTGAGTCTTTTCCGTTCGTCCCGGAGGACGAACGGGATTCGTTCCAGCCTGATTATTTCCGAACGTCTTTCTGCTGACATTCGATGTTTGATGCATTAGCATCAGATGTATGAGGACAACGCTCAACATCGACAACGACGTCTTGCAAGCTGTCAGCGATCTTGCCCGCCGTCAGAAGAAAACGAGGGGACAAGTCATTTCCGAACTTGTCCGGAAATCATTGAACGCCGTCCCGGAAAGCACGAAAAAATCGGAACCCCAGTCCTGCTTCGGGTTCCGTCCCTTCCCAAAACGGGGCGGGATCGTGACCAACGAAACCATCGATGCACTACGAACAGACGACGCCTATTGATGCGCTCCCTCCTTGACATCAACGTCATCATCGCCCTGCCGGATACCGACCATACGCTTCATGAAACCGCCGTCGGATGGTTTTTCCCGTCACGGACAAACCGGGTGGGCCTCCTGTCCGGTGACCCAGAACGGGACGATTCGGATCATGTCGAGCCCGGGCTATCCGAACAGTCTTCCTGTTCACGCGATCATGGAGCGTCTCTCCCAAGCGTGCGCGGCTCCCTTTCACGAATTCTGGGCCGACGACATCAGTCTTCCGGATAACACTGTCGTCGAGCCGACACGGATTTTCGGACAGAAACAGCTCACGGAGCTTTATCTCCTGGCACTTGCCGTCCACCATCGGGGCAGGCTCGTGACCGTCGGCGACGCGATCCCTCTCGAAGCGGTCAGAGGATTTCAAAAGCGCTCCCCCGTTGTCCTCTGACCGCGGCCTCTCGTAACCGGGTCATTCCCCTGCTCCTCCGGTCACGGCCCTTGATTTATTGGCGAGGGGGTCTAGAATGGAAGACGTGATGCGACCCGCGAGGAGGAACTCCGGTCCGTCCGTTTATCCCACAAACCCCGCTTCCCGGCGCCGACGCTGTCACGACGGAGCCCGTCCCACCGGATCCTTGTTCCCCGACTTCCTCCGACCCTCCCTTCCGGCCACTGGACGCACTCTTCCCTCTGCAGCCAGAACCCCGGAAGCCCTCAAGATACTGAAGGATCGATCCCATGTGCACGGAAAACTCTTCTTCTCCTGCTCCCCTCATTCCCTTCCCGAAAATCGGCGCTCCCGCCGTTCCCCCGACCTTTGCCGACAACTCCACGATGGATATCGCCCGTCTCGGAGCGGAACTTCCGGTCGTGCGCCCGCAGATGGTCGACTTTTTCTACCCCGAGTCGATCTTTCCGACACGACGCGTCGGAGAAGTGGCCGGGTTCGACAGGATCCGGGACCTTGTCCTCCGGCATCACGACCTGATCTGGAGCAGTCCTCTCCGCCCGATCTTCGGGGAGGACGAAACGCACTTCCGGATGGCGGCCGAGCGGACGGCCCGCTTCCATGTCGAGGTCTGCGGCGGCGAGAAGTCCTACACCAGCGAACGGGGACAGCCCCGACTCCGATCCCGCCACTTTCCCTTCACCATCACGGAAAAAGACCGGGAACTCTGGCTCGAGCTCTACATCCAGGCCCTGATCGAGGTCCGCTTTCCCGGGGAGGTCATCGAGGAGTACTGGCAATGGATCGAATCCCTATCGATCCGAATGATCAACCGGCGGACGACCTTCGAGCCTCCGAGGCGTTTTCCCTTCGCGAGCGTCCGGCATCGTTTCGAGGGATGAGCGCGGGGACGCCCGGAATGAGGAAAGACCACGCTCCCCTTCCGTTGGGGAACGGCGCCAGGGGTCGGAAGAATGAGTCAGGAAAAGTCTGGAAGGGGGAAGGAAGGATTGGCGGCTCCGGAAGGAGAAATCGCCGGGAGATCAGAGGAAGCGCCGGCGTGGCCCGGCCCTCTCCGGGCGGGGGCGGTCGACGATCACGCCGATCTCGTCCACCAGGAACTGGAGCCGCGTGTTCAGGGCTGCCACGGCGTTAAGCCATTGGGCCCTCCGAACATGGAGGTTCTGGCAGTCCTCCTTATATTGGGCGATGAAGCGGTGCATTCGTTCTGACTCCGACCGAAGGGCGTCCCTTTCCGAGAGAAGAACATCCCACCTCTTTCGGGTCTCCTTGAGCCCTTCCAGGACGAAGGCGTTTTTTTCGAGAAGGGCGTTGTACTCCCTGACCGATTCGACGATCCGACCAATGTCCTTGCGACCGAGCACACCTTCTCCCTCTGGCTCCCTCTGGGGACCGAACCCCGACCCGTCATCCGGCCAGGATTCCGGTCATTTTTTGCCCTTGCGCCGATCCGTCTGTTCGAAATCCGCAAAAAAGCTCTCCAGAACGACAAGAATTTCGGCATGGGCCGACCGGTGCTCCCGAAGGGCGCGTTCCTTGATGATCCGGTAAAGAGGGTCGTTGAGGCGAAGAGTCATGCGTTTCATGAAAGAATTTTAACATGCCTGACATAGATGTCAACGTTCATTCTAAATATATATGTTTTAAATTTAAACTCACATAACATAAAAAAAATATATCAACAATAATCTTAACCGACACATTCGCCTCCGCTCAGAGCCCCAAGGCCCGGGGCCCGAGGTCGGCCTCCGTCTCTCGCAACTTCAGGGGATCGCGCCGGCTTCTCCGGGTCTTCCGAAAAGATATCCCTGGTAAAACATCTCTCCGATTTCTTCGAGAATCCTCCTTTGCTCCTCCGTCTCGACTCCCTCCGCGATCAGGGTCTTGTTCAGGGTCCGCCCCATGGACACGATCGTCCGCACGATTTCCCGGTCGTTTTCGTCTCCCTCCAGATTCCGGATGAAGGACTGGTCGATCTTGATCGTGTCGATGGGAAAGTCCCTGAGCGATCGGAGAGAGGAGTATCCCGTGCCGAAGTCGTCGAGGGAGAAATGAATCCCCCTCTGCTTCAGGGTCTCGAAGGAGTTTGCGATTCCGGCGTCGGGAACGAGGAGGAGGGACTCCGTGATCTCGAGGACGACAAGGGAGGGCGGAACTCCGGCTTCCTCCAGAATTCCAATCACGGACTCACAGAATTCCTCCTCATGGAACTGGCGGGGGGAGACGTTGATGGCGACCCTCCGGGGCCGCCCGGCATCCGCCCATTCCCTGGCCTGACGACAGGCCATTTTCATGATCGCGCGGCCAAGGGGAAGGATGAGTCCGGTCTTCTCGGCCACCGGGATGAAGCGGGAAGGAGGAACCGTCCCCCATTCGGGGTGGACCCACCTGGCCAGGGCCTCGACGCTCCTGAGTCTTCCGGAAGAATCCACCACGGGCTGATAGTGGAGAAAGAACTGTCCGCTCTCGAGCCCCTTTAGCATTTCCTGCTCGGTCAGGAGAAGTTCCTGGACGGCCCTGTCCTGGGCGGGATCGAAGAAACGAAAGGTTCCCCGTCCCCCCTCCTTGGCCTGATAGAGCGCGATTTCCGCCGTCCTGAGCAACTCCTCCGCGGTGGTGCCGTCGTCGGGGAAGAGGCTCACGCCGATGCTCGCGCCGAGTTGGATCGTTCGTCCGTCCGCGGCGAAGGGAAGATGGAGCGCCTTTCTGATCCGTTCGATGAGGGCCAGAGTGGCGGATTCGATCCCGTCCGGGCCTCCTCCGGGAAGAGCCAGGACAAACTCGTCGCCTCCGAGCCTTGCGACGAGCGATTCCGCCCTGAGGATTTCCGAAAGCCGCGCCCCCGCCTCCTTCAGAATCCCGTCCCCCAGAGCGTGGCCCAGGGTGTCGTTGATCGTCTTGAACCGGTCGAGGTCGACCAGAAGGACGGCGACCCGGCTCCGGCGGTCTCCGAAAAGCGTTCTCTCGAGCCTTCGCATGAAGGCCTGGCGGTTCGGAAGGCCGGTCAGGGGATCGGTGGTGGCGAGGTACCGGAGCCTCTCCTCCGCCGCCTTCCTTTCCCCGATGTCGAAAAATATTCCGATATGGTTTTTGATCCGGTCTCCCTCCTTCAATACGACGACGGAAAGCCACTGGGGATAGATCTCCCCGTTCTTGCGCCGGTCCCAGATCTCCCCTTCCCAGACTCCCCGAGTCCGGATCTCCTTCCACATCACCCGGTAGAACTCCGTATCGTGGCGTCCGGAGGCGAAAACCCTGGGATCCTTTCCCAGGACCTCCTCCGGAGCATAGCCGGTGATGGCCGAAAAGGCCGGATTGACGCGGAGGATCCTGTTTTCGGCATCGGTGATGGTGATGCCGAAGGGACTTGCCCGGAAGACGAGTTCGGCCAGAGCCCTTTCCTCTTCGGAGCGGAGGCGTTCGGTCGCGTCCCGACCCACGACGACGAGGGCCTTTCGCGTTCCGTCTTCGTTGAAAAGGGGGATCTTCCGGGTTTCGATGATGTGGAGGGCTCCGTCGGGGGTCGTCACCGGCTCCACCGCATCGGTCGAAACGCCGCGGCTCCAGGCCCGTTCGTCCGCGACGAGGCATCCCAGATGGGCGTCGGCCAGAAGAGGGTTCAGAAGGGCCATCTCCTGCTCCGTCTTTCCGATCCAGTCGGTCCGCCCCACGAGACCGAAGAGGGAGAGTCCCGCCCGGTTCACCAGCCGCCAGGCCCCCCGGGCGTCCTTGAGCCAGACGCCGTCCGGGAGAGCCTCGATCAGGGTCTCCATCTCCATCGCCGCCAGCCGGTTCTCCTCTTCGAGGCGGACCCTCTTCGAGATGTCCCGGGCCGCCCCGAAAAGCTCCGACGGAAGCCCTGCGGCATCTTTCCGGATCGTGGCGCGAACCGTGAAATGGCGGGAAGCTCCTCCGGGGAGGGTTGCCCGCAGATCGAAGGAGAGGGTCTCCCGGCCCTCCCCGAGGGCGGCCTGGACGGCGGCCCGGGCTGTCTCCCGGGCCGCCTCGTCGAACAGCCCCCCGAAAGCCCCGGAGCCGGACTGGAGGAGTTCCTCCGGGGAAAGGCCGAACTCCCGGATCGCCGGACTCACGAAGGTCAGGGCATCTTTTTCGAAAGAGTAGACGAACAGGATTTCCGGGACGGTGTCGACGATCTCCAGAAATTTCCGCCTCTCCGCGGAGACCGTCTCGATCAGCTCGTGGCGCTCGAGGGCGAGCCCCGTGGAGCGGGCGATGGTCCGGACCATCGGAAGATGCTCCTTGGCGAAGAGGGTCCGGTCGGAGGAGGAGACGAGGGCCAGGACGCCCCTCTTCGTCCCCGAGTAGACGAAGGGGACGATGGCGCCGCACTTAAGTCCCAGGGAAAGGAAGGCAGGAAGCGGGCTCGGAAACCTGTCGTAGTCCCGGACGATGATTCCCTCGTCTTTCCAGAGCGCCGCTCCGGCGGCGCCCTGATCCGCAGGGAACGGGGCGTTCCACCGGTCGTCCATGGCCTTGAACAGTCCGAATCGCCACCGGAAGGCCAGACGGTTTTTTTCCGCATCGTAGAGGGCGACCAGCGCTCCGTCCGCCCCGGTGAGGTCCATCGCGCCCCGGAGGATGCCCTCGATCAGGGGATCGATGTCCACCGACCGCTCGAGATGGCCGAGCGTCTGGTCGACGACGGCGTCCTTCATCTCCAGGATCTCCCTGAGGGAGGACTCTCTCCTCTTCTTTTCCGTGACGTCTTCGAGAACGAGGACGACCGCGATCGCGCCGCCCTCCGGGATTTTCGAGGGTAATGCCTGGATCCGGTAGGACCGCCCGTCCCGCGTCCGGACCGATCCCTCCGATTCCTTTCCCGTGGAGAGGACC